>DASXVO010000035.1 GCA_036504215.1 Vicinamibacterales bacterium
CGAACGGCGCACGAAGCTCCGGCCGTCCTCGATGTGGACCCGGACGTCGGGCCGCAGGTAGAGACCGCCCGAGAAATCGCGGAAGCGGTCCATCATGACGTCTCTGGCGATGATCGGGTTGATTTCCACCGCATCCACGCATGACGCGCCAAAGAGCAGGGCCGAGAGGAGATCGCGGCCGCCACCGGGTCCGATCACGAGCGCCGAGAAGCCGCGCCCCGGAACGCTCGTCCGAGTCCCGGCGTCGGGCGTCGATGCCGGGTCATGCCCGCCGACGGCGAGGTGATACCCGAGCGCCGTGAGTTCCGAAGCCAGGTAGCGGACATCGCTGAGGTTGCCGGTGAAACGAACGATGGGCGTCGAGGCTGCCGAGTCGATGTCCATGAAGCGCGTGTCGGGCATGGGGCCGTGGTACGTCGAACTGAGCGACCAGTCACCGTGCTGGCGGTCGTAGACGGCGATCCGCGAAAAGGAGTTCCACTTGCTGAACAGCACGCGGTCCTTGTCGTGGCCCTTGGTCTCACCCACGTCGAATGTGACGATGCCGGCCAGGTGGGCACCCCAGGGCAGCAGGGCGAGCGCGACGGCCCAGGGTGTCAGGTAACGTCGCGTTCGTGCGTCGGCGAAGCATACAGCCGCCGCGGCGCCGAGTCCGGCGGTCGACAGCACGACGCCCGGTGCGCCCACGCGGTCCAGCAAGGGCAGGAGCAACAGGCACCCGGCGGACGCGCCGACCAGGTCGGCCGCATAGACGAGGTTGATCCGCCCGGCGAGCCGCGAGATGGCCAGCGAGATGACGGCGCCGCCCGAGAAGAACGGCAGCGCGGACAGGCCGTAGATCGCCAGCATCAGTAACAGATTCCGAATCGAGTAATTCAGGCCGACCCGCAGCCGGACGAGGGCGGCCAGCGACAGCGTGGTGACCAGCGCGTAGGCCAGTGCGTGCCAGGCGAGCAGCGAGGCCGGCGTCAGCCGATCGAACAGACGCCGCGCGAGGTAGACGTAGACGCCGCTCGCGCTCAAGCCGAACAACGCGATCGAAATCGCCAGGAATGCGAAGTGGTAATACATCGTGACCGAGAAGATCCGCGTCAGCGCGAGCTCGGTCATGAGGAGGGCCGCCGAGATGCAGCCGACGCCAGCCAGCACGGCGGTGGTAACGGTCGGCGTGAACGGAGGTGCGGGAGTCGCCGTGTGATCCATAGCGGGGCAGTGTACCACTCGTCACGTCCGGAACGTCGTTTGCAAGGGCCTCGGTCCAGGTCAACCGAAGGAGCCTGCCGTGTCTGGACTGCGAGCCATCGTGTTCTGCGGCTGCCTGTCGTTCTCGTGGCTCGGCGCCGCCCTTCTCGTCGCGCAGAGCCTGGCGCCAGGTTTGGCGACGGTGCCTGCAGCGCTGCTCGACACTCCGCGCCGGACGTTTCGCTCAGCCATAGACTTGGTGACGCTGAACGTCAGCGTGACGGACGGCCGGAGCCGGAGCATCGGCGGCCTGTCGGCGGGCGACTTCCAGGTCCTGGAAGACGGGGTTCCTCAGGACGTCTCGTACTTCGCCGCGACCTCGGTGCCACTCGATGTGGCGCTGCTCATCGACTCCAGCTCGAGCATGCGCGAGAAGATGAGCTCGGTGCAGCTGGCTGCCGAATCATTCGTGAAGGCCCTGCGACCGGAAGATCGCGGGATGGTTGTCGAGTTCAACGACCAGGTCCGTGTCCTGCAGCCGTTTGTCAACGACCGCGCACAGTTGACGGCGGCGATTCGTCACACCAGGGCCCGGGGGGCGACCGCGCTCTACACGGCGGTCTACGTGACGCTCGATCAGTTCAGCCGAGCGAGGTCGCTCGAAGGCGCGAATGGCGAGATCCGGAGACCGGCGATCATCGTGCTGACCGATGGCGACGACACGTCGAGCCTGATCCAGTTCGACGACTTGCTCGAACGGGCTCGTCGGACAGGAGTGGCGATCTACCCGATCTCGATGATCGCTCCAGCCGAGAGCGAGCGCCTCCAGCAGGACGGCAGCCGCCGGTTCCTCGGCGAATCCGACTACCTGCTGAAGTCCCTGGCGCAGGAGACGGGAGCCCGCGCGTTCTTTCCGACGCTGCTCAGCGAACTCGACAGCGTCTACCAGTCGGTCGCCGACGAGTTGGCGCTGCAGTACGCGCTCGGGTACACCTCGAAATCGGGCCGCCTCGACGGAACCTTCCATCGCCTGGTCGTCCGGGTCCCGACCCGGCCCGAGTTGCGGTCGCGCACCAGGATGGGCTACTACGCGGACGTCCCCACGCGCGCCGGGGGCCGATAGAGGCGACCTCGTCGGCACGCAACCGGGGACCCCGAGCGCACCGGTCTGGCGCATGCCGCCGACCTGCGATGCGCGGCAACCTGGTGTCGGACGTGCCCCGCGTGATGCCCCACGCAGCCGAGTCGAAGGGTACAATCCCGGTGTGGAACAGACATGGATGCGGGCTGCGGGCCGGATCTTGCTGGCGCTGGTGATGGCGTGGGCGCTGCTCGTGGTGGGTGCCCCTTGGCTTGCGCTCGGACGCGACACCTCGGACGGCGTGTGGCGGGTGTCCGCGCTGGCCTATGCGATCGGCGGCATGGTGTGCCACCAGCAGCCGGACCGGTCTTTTCACATGGCTGGCGCCCAACTGCCGGTGTGTGCGCGGTGCACCGGGCTCTACGTGTCGGCCGCCGTCGGCGTGCTCGGCGCGTGGGGCGCCTGGCGTTTGTGGCCACGGTGGCGTACGCGGCTGGAACCGGGCGGAGCGGGTTGGCGTCAGGCCCTGCTGCTGGCGGCGCTCCCGACAATCCTGACGGTCCTGCTCGAATGGGCGGGCCTCTGGGCGCCGGGGAACGCGTTGCGGGCGGTGGCTGGCGTTCCGCTCGGCGCCGTGACCGGGGCCCTGCTGGCTGCATCGATGAGCTTTCAGGGTAGACTATAGGGATGCGAGCGGACACCGCAGAGCGAGTGGAAACCGGCGGCCTGGTGCTGTTGTGTGCGGCCGGCTGGATGATTCCGGGCGCCGGGCATCTCTGGCTGGGGCGGAGAACGAAGGGACTGGTGTTCCTCCTGGCCCTGACGGTGATGTTCGCGATCGGTCTTGCGTTTCGCGGACGGCTGTTTCCGTTCGAGCCATCCGAACCGCTGGTGTTTCTGGCGGCCGTGGCCGATCTGGCGATGGGGCTGCCGTACTTCGTCGCCTGGGGATTGAACCTCGGGCAGGGCCAGGTGATTGCGGCGACGTACGAGTATGCCAACGCCTTCCTGATTGTCGCCGGCCTGCTCAACATGCTCGTCGTTCTCGATGCGTACGACACGGCCGTCGGCCGCAAGTGAGAGGGCCCGTGACCAGTCATCTCCTCCTGCTCTTGCTGTTCTCGTTCTTCGTCGCGCTCGTGTTCGCAGTTCTGACGAAGGATCAGCCGCGCGAGCAGTTGCGGTTCGGAGCCCTCGTCTTCGGCGGCTTCCTCGTCACGGCGCTCGTGCTCGGCTGGCTGATGTACCCGTTTCCGCTGTAGTCGCACCGGACACTGACTGCCTGTGGTCCCACACGAATCCCCGCCCGACAACATGGCACCCAGCCGATTTCGACTGTGGGGGGCCGTGGTCCTGTACTGTGTGCTGATCTTCATCTTGTCGTCGATCTCGAACGTGCCCACGCTTCCTGGGCACATGTCGGACAAGACCGCGCATACCCTGCTCTACGCCGGACTCGGATTCCTGGTGGCGCGCGCTCTCGCGAAGGGGCTGGGGCGGCCGGTGCCCGGTTGGATCGTCCTCGTCGTTGCGGCGTTCTCGGGGCTCTATGGGCTCAGTGACGAAACGCACCAGTTGTTCGTGCCGCACCGTTCGTTCGAGCTGATGGACATGGTGGCGGATGTCGCCGGAGGAACCCTTGGCGCGGGCGTACTCTGGGCGTGGAGTATAATCGCGGGGTCCCGCCATGGCATTTGACAATCTCCTGCTCGACCGCGACGGTGCGACGGGCACCATCACCATCAACCGCCCGCAGGTCCTGAACGCCCTCAACCGTGCGACCATCGACGACCTTCGACGTGCCGTGCTGGAACTCGGTCGCGACGAGACGGTGCGCGCGGTGATTGTCACCGGCGCAGGCGAGAAGTCGTTCGTCGCCGGTGCCGACATCCATGAACTCCGCGGTCTGACGCCGGTCCAGGCACGGGAGTACGCGCGAGCCGGCCAGCATGTTTTCGATTTGATCGAGCACCTCGGCAAACCGACGATCGCCGCGGTCAACGGATATGCGCTCGGCGGGGGCTGCGAGTTGGCGATGGCGTGCAGCCTCAGGATGGCGGCCGACACGGCGCGCTTCGGACAGCCTGAAGTGAAGCTCGGCCTGATTCCAGGATTCGCGGGCACTCAGCGGCTGCCGCGGCTGGTCGGCAAGGGGCGCGCGCTCGACCTGTTGCTGACCGGGCGCATGGCCGACGCGCAGGAGGCGTTGCAGGCAGGTCTGGTCCAGCGGGTCGTGCCGGCGGGGCAGCTCATGTCGGAGGCGAGGGCCCTGGCGGCGAGTCTCGGACAGCAGGCTCCGGCCGCGATCCGCGCCATGCTGGAGGCCGTCACGCGGGGAACCGAGGTCTCGTTCTCGGAAGCCACGGCGCTCGAGGCCGCGCTGTTCGGGCTGGTCGCCTCGACCGACGACGCACGCGAAGGAACGAGCGCGTTTCTGGAAAAACGTCAGGCGCAATTCACCGGAAAGTAAATCGAGACGACTGTGGTATCCACCAGGCGACGGGCACCGGCGGGCACGGAACCGCGGAGCGAAGAGTTCCGCCAGCGGCGGCGCGCCCGGGAGGCGGCGCTCCAGATGCTCTACCTCTGCGAGGTGGGGCAGGTGGACGCCGGGGCCGCGATCGCGGCGCACGTCGACATGGAGCAGCCCGAGCGTCTGTCCACTCCCGAGGCGTCGGAGTTCGCGGCGCGCCTGGTGCTGGGCACGACGCGGAGCCTCGAGGAAATCGACCCGCTCATTGCCGCAAGTGCCGAGCACTGGCGGCCGGAACGGATGGCGATCATCGACCGGCTGATCCTTCGCATGACCGTGTATCAGTTGCTGCACGTGCCCGACGTTCCCGCTACCGTGGCGATCAACGAAGCGGTGGAACTGGCGCGCGCGTTCAGCGGCGAGGAATCGAGCGGTTTCGTCAACGGCGTGCTGGACGCCATCAAACGCCGCCTCGAAGCGGCCAACCAGTCGTAACGCTATGCCACAGGAACACGAACTTCTCGCCCAGCGCAGGGCCAACATGGACGCCCTGGCGGCGCTCGGCGTCGATCTCTATCCGCACGAATTCGAGCGCACCGACACGATTGCCCAGGTGGTGGCCACCCACGGCCAGAAGTCGAAAGAGGATCTCGAGACGACGCGGATCGAGACCACGACGAGCGGGCGAATCCTCGCGATCCGGAGTTTCGGCAAGGCGAACTTCCTGGTGCTCAGTGACGGCCTGGCGCGGCTGCAGATCTACGTCAGGCAGGACTCGATGCCTGCGCGCGACTTTCAGGTCTTCAAGCTGCTCGACCTCGGCGACTTCGTCGGGGTCAGTGGGCACCTGTTCCGAACCAAGACGAACGAGTTCACGATCTGGGCCGCGAGCGTGACGTTCCTGACCAAGTGCCTCGTGCCGCTGCCGGAGAAATGGCACGGCCTGCAGGACATCGAGATCCGGTACCGCCAACGCTACCTCGATCTGGTCGTCACACCCGAGACGCGGCGCGTCTTCGAGGCCCGGAGCCGCGCGCTGGCCACGATCCGCGAATTCCTGAACGCGCGCGCCTACCTGGAAGTCGAGACGCCGATGATGCAGCCGATGGCGGGCGGCGCGCTCGCGCGGCCGTTCGTGACGCACCACAACGCGCTCGACATGGATCTATACCTGCGGATCGCGCCCGAGCTGTACCTGAAACGTCTCCTCGTCGGGGGGATGGAACGCGTCTACGAGATCAACCGCAACTTCCGGAACGAGGGGATCTCCACCCAGCACAACCCCGAGTTCACGATGCTCGAGTTCTACCAGGCCTACAGCAACTATCTCGAGCTGATGTCGATGACCGAGGCGATGCTGTCGGAAGTGGCGACGGCAGTGGCCGGCAGCGACGAGGTCCCCTTCGGCGAGCACACGCTCTCGTTCAGGCCGCCCTATCGCCGGCTGCCGATGCGCGGCGCCGTCTGCGAGGAGGCATCCAGGCGGCTGGGGCGCAGCGTCCCCGAGGCCGAATTGCGCGACGGGGCGACGGCCAGGGCGCTCGCGCGGCAATTGGGTGTGGACCTCGAGCCCGGCATGGGACCGGGCAAGATCACCGCAGCCATGTTCGAGGTCCTGTGGGAGGCCTCGCTCATCCAGCCCACGTTCATCTACGACTTCCCGACCGACGTGTCGCCCCTGTCGAAGCAGAAGCCGGACGATCCCGACACGGTCGAGCGGTTCGAACTCTACGCCGGCGGCTTCGAGCTGGCCAACGCCTTCAGCGAGCTGAACGACCCGGCGGAGCAGCGCCGGCGGTTCGAGCAGCAGATCCAGGAGCGGCAGAAGGGCGACGCCGAGGCGCACGAGATGGACGAGGACTATGTCCACGCGCTCGAGTACGGCATGCCGCCCGCCGCTGGCGAAGGCGTCGGCATCGACCGCCTGGTCATGCTGCTCACCGACAGCCACTCGATTCGAGACGTCATCCTGTTCCCGCTCATGCGCGGGCGGAAAGAGTGAACGTCCCCTTCGAACTCCACGTCGCGCTGCGATACCTGCTGGCCAGGCGCAAGCAGGCGTTCATCTCGATCATCTCCCTGATCTCGACGCTGGGTGTGGTGGTGGGGGTGATGGCGCTCGTGATCGCGCTCGCGCTGATGACGGGGCTGCAGGGTGAGCTGCGTGACCGCATCCTGGGATCCACCGCCCACGTCTATGTCTGGAAGCCCGCCGGGATCGTCGACTACCGGGCCGAGGTGACCCGTCTCCGCCAGGTGCCCCACGTCCTGGGCGCCGCGCCCGTCGTGCTCGGGAAGGCCCTCATCACCACGGTCCAGGGCCAGTCGTTCATCACGGTGAAAGGGATCGACCCGGCGCTCGAACCGACCGTGACGGACGTGGCGCGCTCGATGAGGCGGGGAGGTCTCGCGGGGCTCGAGGGCAGCGGCGACAAGCTGCCAGGCATCGCGATCGGTGCGGACCTGGCGAAGACGCTCGGCGTGCAGGTCGGTGACCGCGTGCGGGTCATGACGCCCGAAGGCACGCTGTCGCCGATGGGACTGCTGCCGCGCCAGCGCACGCTCGTGGTGTGCGGCATCTTCGCGCTGGGACTTTGGGAGTTCGATTCGACGTATGGGTTCGTCTCGCTGCCACTGGCCGAGCGGCTGACGGATCGCGACAGGCCGGAGTTGATCGAACTCCGCGTGGATGACATCTACCGCGCGCCCGCCGTGGCACGCGACATCAGCGATCGGTTCGAGGGCCAGTACATCACCGAAGACTGGACGCAGCTGAACCGGTCGCTGTTCTCGGCCCTGTGGCTGGAGAAGATGGCCATCTCGATCACGATCGGCCTCATCGTGATGGTGGCGGCGCTGAACATCGTCGCGTCCCTGATCCTGCTGGTGATGGAGAAACACCGTGACATCGCCATCCTGAAGACGATGGGAGCGTCCGGGCGGAGCATCATGCTGGTGTTCGTGCTCCAGGGACTGGTCATCGGGATCGTCGGCACCGGCGTGGGTGCGACCGCCGGATACGTCGTGTCGTCAATCCTGGATCGCTACCGCCTGATCCGGATCCCGATGGATGTCTACCAGGTCTCCTACGTGCCGTTCGTCGTGCTGCCGCTCGACTTCGTGCTCGTGATCGTCTCGGCAATCGTGATTTGCTTCGTCGCGACGCTGTACCCGTCGCGCCAGGCGTCGAAGCTCGATCCGGCCGAAGCGCTGCGGTTTGGATAGGGCTATGTCCTTCGTCAGCGTCACCGACCTCGCCAAGTCCTACCGCACCGCGGCCGGCCCGCTTCAGGTGCTGCGCGGGCTCGAGCTGTCGGTCGAGCGCGGCCAGATGGTGGCGATTGTCGGCGCGTCGGGCGTCGGGAAGAGCACGTTGCTCCACGTGCTGGGGGGGCTCGACCAATTCGACGGCGGGACGATCCGGATCGGGGACACCGATCTCTCGCAGATGAGCGACGCCGAACGGGTGGCTTTCCGGAACCGCCACGTCGGGTTCGTCTTCCAGTTCCATCACCTGCTGCCGGAATTCGACGCGCTCGAGAACACCGAGATGCCGCTGCGCATCGCACGTCTCCCCGTGCCCGAGGCACGCCGGCGGGCGCTGGCCGTGCTGGCGCGCGTCGGCCTGCGCGACCGGCTTTCGCATCGCCCCGGGGCGCTCTCGGGCGGCGAGCAGCAGCGGGTGGCGATTGCGCGCGCGCTCGTGGCTCAGCCGATGCTGCTCCTGGCGGACGAGCCCACGGGCGACCTCGACGAGCGGACGGCGGACGCGCTGCACGACCTGCTGCGCGAGATGCACCGCGAGCACCAGCTCACCTCGATCCTCGCCACGCACAATACACGGCTCGCGTCGGTCTGTGACCGCATCTTCCGCCTCGAGGCCGGACGCCTGGTTGCCGAGTAGCGCGGCATCCGGGCCACGCCGCGTGGCCGGGCGCTCGACCAGCGGGCCGCGGCGGGCCGCCCGCCGATCGGTTGTGCCGTATAATGCGATCAGGTTCCCATTGATTTCCAATCCGACTCAACCGCGCAGGTAGCCCGGATGTTCGAACGCTATACCGAAAGGGCGAGGCGGGTCCTCTTCTTCGCCCGGTACGAGGCCAGCCAACTCGGCAGCATTTCGATTGAAACCGAGCACCTGCTGTTGGGGCTGATCCGCGAGGGGAAGGGGCTGACGAGCCGGATCTTCGCCCGATCCCACCTGTCGCTCGAGACCATCCGCAAGGAGATCGAGGGCCGGACGGTGTTCCGCGAGAAGGTCTCCACGTCGGTCGAGATTCCCTTCAGCGCCGAGACGAAGCGCGTCCTGCAGTTCGCGGCCGAAGAGGCGGATCGCCTGCTGCACAACTACGTCGGGACTGAGCACCTGTTGCTCGGCATCCTCCGCGAAGAGCGATCGGTGGCGGCGTCGATCTTGACCGAACGCGGCATGCGGCTGAACACGGTGCGGGAGGACGTGGTCCAGCTGCTGAACGAGAAGACCACGCTGACACGGGTGAAGGACACGCCGCTGCTGGCCGAGTTCAGCCGCGACCTGACCGAGGCGGCGATCAAGAACCTGCTCGACCCCCTGGTTGGGCGCGAGCACGAGGTCGAGCGCGTGCAGCAGGTGTTGTGCCGGCGCACGAAGAACAACGCCGTCCTGATCGGCGAACCCGGCGTCGGCAAGACGGCGATCGTCGAAGGTCTCGCCCAGAAGATCGTGTTCGGGGACGTGCCGCACTTCCTCGCCGACAAGCGCCTCCTCGCGCTGGACATTTCGCTCATCGTCGCGGGCACGAAGTACCGCGGTCAGTTCGAGGAGCGCCTGAAGGCGATCATGAAGGAGCTGACCGACAACCCGAACATCATCGTGTTCATCGACGAACTACACACGCTGGTGGGCGCAGGCTCGGCGGAGGGCTCGCTCGATGCGGCCAATATCCTCAAGCCCGCGTTGTCGCGCGGAGAGATCCGGTGCATCGGCGCCACCACGCCTGCCGAGTACCGAAAGTACATCGAGAAGGACCGGTCGCTCGAGCGCCGGTTCCAGGCCGTCAAGGTGGATCCGCCGTCGGAGGCCGAGACGATCGAGATTCTCCTCGGGATCAAGGAGCGCTACGAGCAGTTCCACCACGTGGACTACACGCGCGAGGCCATCGAGGCGGCGGTCTACCAGTCGAGCCGCTACATCACCGACAGGTTCCTGCCCGACAAGGCCATCGATCTCATCGACGAGGCGGGCGCGCGGGCGAAGCTGCGCGACGCAGGCTGCAGCGGGGAACTCGGCGAGATCAACAAGAGCATCCGCGTGGCGGTCGAGCAGATGGAGGACGCCGTCTCGCAGCGCGACTTCGAGCGGGCCCAGTTCTACCGCGATCAGGAAGTCTCGGCGCGCGAGAACCTCCAGTTCGTGCGCGAGCGCTTCGACGTCAAATCGAACGTCCGCCGGCTCGTGGTCGGCAAGCAGGAGATCGACGAGGTCGTCTCCAAGTGGACCGGCGTCCCGCTCGCCTCGATCAACCAGGACGAGGGCGACAAGCTGCTGCGGATGGAGGAGCAGCTGCACCGCCGGGTGATCAGCCAGGAGAAGGCCATCTCGGCGCTGTCGCGCGCCATCCGCCGGTCGCGCGCCGGCCTCAAGAATCCCACGCGCCCGGTGGGCAGCTTCGTGTTCCTCGGCCCGACCGGCGTCGGCAAGACGGAACTCGCGCGCGCGCTGGCCAACTTCCTGTTCGGCAGCGACCACGCGCTCATCCGCTTCGATATGTCCGAGTACATGGAGAGGCACTCGGTGTCGAAGCTGATCGGATCGCCGCCGGGCTACGTGGGCCACGACGAGGGCGGCCAGCTGACCGAGAAGGTGAAGCGCAACCCGTACTCGGTGGTGCTGCTCGATGAGATCGAGAAGGCGCACCCGGATGTCTTCAACATCCTGCTGCAGGTCTTCGAGGACGGCCACCTGACCGACGGTCTGGGGAATCGCGTCAACTTCAAGAACGCGATCATCATCATGACGTCGAACATCGGTGCGCGCTACATCCAGAAGAAGGGCGCGGTCGGGTTCCAGTCGGCCGAGGTGGCGGAGGTGAACCGCAGCCTCTCGGACATGGTGCTCGCGGAAGTGCGCAAGACGTTCAATCCGGAGTTCATCAACCGGATCGACGAGATCATCGTCTTCGACCCGCTGTCCGACGAGGACCTGCGGCGGATCCTGGAACTGCTGGTGTCCCAGATGAACGAGCACCTGGTGGACCGCCGGCTGCGGATCTCGCTGACGCCGGACGTCGTCGACTGGATCATCAATGCCACATGCAAGGATCGGTCGTACGGCGCACGTCCGCTGCGCCGCGCGATCCAGCGGTACGTGGAGGATCCGCTCTCCGAAGAGCTCATCCGTGGCAAGCTCCACGGTGGCGACGTCGAGGTGTATCTGGAGGGGGGGACGCTGGCCTACAGGCCGGTCGGGACCCCTGCCGCCGGCCAGAGGCTGGCCTGAAACGTCTAATACCCTGTAAACTAAGATGTTCGAGAGAGGCTCGAATGCCCCTCTTTGGTGCAGCGTATCGGTGCGCGGGCCGGTACTTACAGTTTTTCTGAATGATTCATGCGTAAGTGCTGTTTCGTCCTCCTCCTGGCGACGCTGGTCCTGATCCCGGGCGTCTGGCGACCGGCCCTCGCGGTCGCGGCTGCACAGCCTGGAACCGCGCCCGGCCCGTCCCTTCAAGCGGGCCAGGCCAAGCCGCCGGCGCCGCCACCGCAGGTCCCCTCGCAGCCTGCGGGGACGGGACGGATACTCTGGTGCGGCCGCGAAATCGGTCCCCCCTCGAGCCTGCCCCCGTCCGGGTCTGGTCCGGTGGTCTACCTGCTGGGTGCGTGCTTTCCGGACCAGGGCGGTGTGTCGGTCATCGAGCCGGAGACCTATCTCTACTACATCCAGTTGAAGCCGAGCCGGCCGTCGACCGGGCAGTGGACGGCCTGGAACGAGCAGACCGAGAAGACGGTCTTCGACGACTTCAAGCGCCTCTGGGGCACGAACTTCCTCGACAACCTGTCGATCGAGGTCACAGACTACCCGTTCTCGAACGGCGTGACCGGCAAGCTGGTCGCCTACAACATGGAGGAGCGCCAGCGGGTCAAGATCGTGGACTACGAGGGTGCCAAGCACCTCGAGCAGACCAAGATCGACGAGAAGCTGAAGGAGGAGAACGCCTCCATCCGGCTCGATTCGTTCATCGATCCCAGCCTGGTCCGGAAGGTGAAGAAAGTCGTCCTGGACATGCTGGCGGAGAAGGGCTACCAGTTCGCCACGGTGAATCCCGAGATCAAGCCGCTGCCCGGCGGCCCGAAACTCGTCAACCTCACGTTCAAGGTCGACGAGGGGCCGCAGGTGAAGATCCGGCAGGTGCAGTTCGTCGGCAACAAGGCGGTGGGGAACTTCGCGCTGACGCGCCAGATGAAGAACAACCGCGGCAAGTGGTTCCTCTCCTTCATCACCGGCCACGGCACCTACCAGGAAGCGAAATACGAAGAGGACGCCGACAAGATCGTCGGGTACTACCGCGACCACGGGTACATCGCGGCGCGTGTCGGCGATCCGGAGCTGAAGTACATCGAGGACTCCCCGAACCGGCGGACGCGGTGGGTCCAACTCCGGATCCCCATCACCGAGGGTGAGCGTTACAGAGTGGGGAATTTCACCTTCGACGGGAACAAGGTCGTGAAGTCCGAGAGCCTGCGACCGATGTTCAAGCTGAAGGCGAATGACTGGTACAGCGACAAGGCGGTCCGCAAGGGGCTCGAGAAATCACGGGAGGCGTACGGGTCGGGCGGCTACTTCGAGTTCACGGGCTACCCGGACCTCCAGCCGCGCGACGAGGCCGGGGCGGCCGCGGCGAAGGCGGCGGAGGCCGGGCAAAAGCCTGTGCCACCGCCGGTCAAGCCGGTCGTCGCGTCTCACGGCAAGGCGCCGATCGTCGATGTGACGATGCGGATGCAGGAAGGCAAACAGTACTTCATCAACCGGATCGTCTTCGTCGGCAACACGACGACGCGCGATACCGTCGTCCGGCGGGAGATGCGGCTGTTCGAAGAGGGCGTCTTCAACACCGAGGCCTTGAAGTACTCGATCAAGCGGATCAACCAGTTGGCCTACTTCAAGCCGCTCGAGGGCGGGAAGGACGTGGACGTTCAGAAGACGCCCGGGACGGACAACAAGGTGGACGTGACGCTGAAGTTCGAGGAGCAGAACCGCAACCAGCTCACCTTCGGCGCCGGTGTCTCCCAGTTCGAGGGCTTCTTCGGCCAACTCGGCTTCCAGACCGCGAATTTCATGGGCCGCGGCGAGACCTTCGGTGTCAACCTGCAGGCCGGCTCGCGGGCACAGAACTACCAGATCTCGTTCTCAGAGCCCTATCTGTTCGACAGGGCGATGACCGGCGGCATCGACGTCTTCCGGCGCCGCATCGAGTACATCAACCAGTTCACGCAGAAGTCCACCGGCGGCAACCTCGTGTTCGGGTTCCCGCTCAAGGACTTCACGCGCATGTTCATCAACTACAGCTATGAACATACGACCGTGACCGACGTGAACCCGCTGTACACCGACCCGCTCGTGCTGGCATCGAACCCCTACCTGGCGGATTCGTTGTTGCTCGGGGCGAACGGCGCGCGGACGATCAGCAAGGTCGTGCCGAGCCTGGTGCACAACACGGTGGACAACCCGATTTTCCCGACGACGGGGAGACGGTATACTCTGTCTATTGATCTGGCCGGCCTCGGTGGGGACACCAATTTCTACAAGCCGATGGCGGAGGGCGTTTGGTACTTCCAGCATACCAAGCGGACCTCATTCGGCTTCAGGGCGCAGGCGGAGTACATCAGCCAGTTCAGCGGCTCGAAGGCGCTGCCGGTGTTCGAGAAACTGGCGCTCGGCGGCGAGTACAGCATCCGAGGTTTCGACATCCGGTCGATCGGACCGAAGACCGAAACGGGGCTGGTGCTCGGGGGCAACAAGAGCCTGCTGTTCAACGCCGAGTATCTGATTTCCATTGCCGGCCCGGTGCGCCTCGTGCTGTTCTATGACGCGGGTCAGGTGCGCGACGATGGCGAGAAGTTCTTGCTGAAGGAGTTCAAGACGTCGACCGGCGCCGAAGTCCGGTTCTTCATGCCCGTCTTGAACGTGCCGTTCCGCCTGATCTTCGCGTACGATCCGCAGCGTGACGGCATTCTGGACAACAGCTTGCAGCCGCAGAAGGCGTTCAGCTTCCGGTTCGCCGTTGGATCGACGTTCTAGCCCGGATGCGGGCGGGTGAGTTCTGGTAGGTGTCGGTGGGTTTTCCGACGCGTTCGTGTATCACTGTCAACCGAGAAAGGGACTGCACTGATGAGACGCTTTGCCGTTGCCGTGCTTCTCAGCCTGGCGCTGGGAGCCGTTCCGACGTTCGCCTTGGCCCAGGCCAAGCCCACGACGCCGCAGAAACCCGCCTCCGCTCTGGCTCCCGCGGCACAGAAGCCGGCCACGCCGTCCCCGGCACAGGCCGCTCCGCAGCCGCCGCGCCCGTTCCCCGAGGGTGCGAAGATCGCCTACATGAACATCCCGCGCATCGCCGCCGAATCGTCCGAGGGCAAGGTCTCCACGACGAGGGTGAACGCGCTGCGCGAAAAGAAGCTCGCCGAACTGAACGCGAAGAACAAGCAGCTCGAGACGGCGCAGCAGAAGGTGAGCCAGGGCGGCAATCTCCTGAGCGAGGACGCCCGCGCCACGGCTCAGAAGGAAGTCGAGCGGATTCAGGTCGAGATCCAGCGTATGCAGCAGGACGCTGAGGCCGAGATGCAGGACCTGCAGCAGCAGTTGCAAGCGGAATTCCAGCGGAAGTTGACGCCGATCATCCAGCAGGTCGCGGTCGAGAAGGGGATCCACGTCCTCCTCAGCCAGACCGATGCCGGGATGGTGTGGGCGGACCCCGGCCTCGACCTGACCAACGACATCATCAAGCGGTTCGACGCGGCAATGACCGGCGCCAAGCCGCCGGCCAATCCGCCGCAGGGCCAGTAGCCGCGCGCGGAACGTCGCGTGTGCCGTGCTCCACTCTCTGGGCGGGGACCGATCCCGGGTCGGTCCCCGTCCGTGCGTACCTGCTCCCTTGATCTGACAAGACTGTGTTGGCCACTACCATTCCTGCGCTGCTCGACCGGCTGTGCTATCGGTATCCCTCGTACCTCGTCGACGCCATCGCGGAGCACGTGCCCGGCGAGCGGGTCGTGGCGTTCAAGAACGTCACGGTCGGCGAGGATTTCTTCCAGGGCCACTTCCCGGGTGCGCCGCTGATGCCCGGGGTGTTGATGATGGAAACGCTGGCGCAGGTGTCGGCGTTCCTGTTGCTGTACAACGAGGAACAGCGCGCCACCGCACGCGTCGTCCTGCGCGGCGTCAACGACGCCAAGTTTCGCAAGCAGATCGTGCCGGGCGACCGGGTGCGGCTCGAGGTGAACCGGCGGAAGGGGCGCGGGCCGGTGGCCCGGCTGCACGGCGTCGCGTTCGTCGACGACCAGATCGTGGCCGAGGCCGTGCTGTTGATGGCGGTGACCGAGGACGCGATCCGGGTCGACCCGACGGCGACGGTCGAGCCGGGCGCCGTCATCGGTGCGGGCACGGTGATCGGGCAGAATGCCTTCGTCGGGCGGCACGTCCGGATCGGGAAGGACTGCAAGATCGGCGCGTCCGCGGTCATCGACGGGTGGACGGAGATCGGCAACGAGAACGACGTGTCGCCGTTCGTATCGATTGGCCTGGCACCGCAGCACCTCAAGTATGCGGGCCAGCCGACGCGGGTCGTCATCGGCGATCGAAACGTGATCCGCGAGTTCGTGACGATTCACCGCGGTACCGTCGAAGGTGGCGGTCTGACGCGGGTTGGCAGCCGGAACCTGCTGATGGCGTATGCGCACGTGGCCCACGACTGTGCGGTCGAGAACGACACGATCCTCGGGAACGCCGCAACGCTCGGCGGCCACGTGCACGTGGAGGACTTCGCGAACATCAGCGCCTTCTCTGGCGTGCACCAGTTCTGCCGCGTCGGGAAGCACGCATTCATCGGCGGGTACTCCGTCGTCACCAAGGACGCGATGCCGTTCGCGAGGACCGTGGGCAACCGCGCGCGCATCTACGGGCTCAACACGATCGGCCTCGTTCGGCGCGGCTACTCGGTTGAGACACTGAACAAGCTCAAGCGCGCGTACCGCTACCTGCTCGTGTCGAAGCTCAATACCAGCCGCGCGGTGAGCCGGATCCAGGCCGACGAGACGCTGGTCTGTCCGGAAGTGCAGTACCTCATCGATTTCATCCGCAGCTCGCACCGTGGCGTCCTGCTGCGACGGCCGGCCCGGCGGGCCGACGAGGCAGTGGTGGATGAGTAGAACATGCGCATCGGCCTGATCGCGGGCAACGGCACCTTCCCGTTCCTGGTGCTCGACGCGGCGCGTCGCCTCGGTCACCATGTGACGATTGTCGCGGTACAGGAGGAGGCATTTCCCGAGTTGAACTCGGCGGCGGCGCACGAGCCGCAGGCCGACATCACCTGGCTCTCGCTCGGTCAACTGAGCACGTGCATCGAGACGTTCAGGGCGGCGGGCGTCACCCAAGCGGTGATGGCGGGCCAGGTGAAGCACGTCAAGATCTTCTCGGGAATCGTGCCGGACCGACTCCTCCTGTCCGTCCTCCTCCGGCTGCGTGCCCGCAATACGGACGCGTTGATCTCCGCCGTCGCCGACGTCATGCGCGATCACGGCATCGAGTTGCTCGACTCGACCGCCTTTCTCACGCCGCTGTTGGCCCGCGCCGGCTGCCTGTCCGCCCGCCGGCCGACCGGCCAGGAAGAGGTCGATCTGGCGTTCGGCTATCGCATGGCCGACGCCGTGGCCGGTCTCGACATCGGGCAGACGCTTGCCGTCAAAGACGCCGCCGTGGTGGCGGTCGAAGCGATGGAGGGCACCGACGAGGTGATTGCGCGGGCGGGCCGCCTTGCGGGCCCCGGCACCCGCATCGTGAAGGTGGCGAAGCCGAACCAGGATATGCGTTTCGACGTGCCCGTGATCGGTCTCGCCACGATCGAGGCGATGCGTCAGGCCGGGGCGACCGTCCTGTCGGTGGACGCGGGCAAGGCGCTCGTATTCGATCTCGACGAACTCATTCGTGCCGCGGATGCCGGCGGGATCGCCGTCGTCGGACGGGACAGCAGCGGACCGCGCGCATAGTGGACCTATGACGAACTCAACCTCCGTACTCCGCGTCGCCGCCATCGGCGTTGGTCACCTCGGCCGTCACCACGCTCGGATTCTCTCAACGCTTCCCGGCGCGGACCTGGTAGGCGTGGTCGACATCAAGCCAGACCGCGCCGCGGAAATCGCCGCTGCGTGCCACTCGAAGCCGTTCACCGATTTCCACGCGCTCCTCGGCCAGGTGGATGCCGTCTCGATCGCGGTGCCGACGAATGCGCACCTCGAGGTGGCCCTGCCATTCCTCGAACAGGGGATTCCCGTCCTCGTGGAAAAGCCGCTGGCCAGATCGGTCGGGGAGGCCGATCGGCTGATCGCGGCGGCCGCCAGCAAGGGCGTGGTGCTCGCGGTCGGACACACCGAGCGACACAATCCGGCCGTGGGCGCTGCCGCGCAGTACCTTCAGGATCCGCGGTTCATCGAGGTCCATCGGCTCGGAACATTCTCCGAGCGCAGCCTCGACATCGACGTCGTCTTCGATCTGATGATCCACGACCTCGACGTCGTGCTGTCCCTGGTGCACGGCGAGGTCGCGTCGATCGAGGCCGTGGGGGTGCCGGTCCTGACAGGGCGCGTGGATATCGCCAACGCTCGCATCCGCTTCGAGAACGGGTGCATCGCCAATATCACGGCCAGTCGGATCAGCCGCGACCGTGTCCGGAAGATCCGCTTCTTCCAGCCCGACACGTACCTGTCAATCGACTACGCCGCGCAGGAAGTCGAGATGTACCGGCTGGTGCGCGGCACGGTGAAGCCGACGATCGAAGGTGGAAAACTCGACGTGCCCAGGGAGGAACCGCTCGCGCGCGAGCTCGCCGACTTCCTCGGCGCCGTTCGCGAGCATCGGCGTCCGCTCGTCGCGGGAGAGGACGGTCGCCGGGCGCTCGACCTCGCCCAACGGATCACCGACCGGATGGCGGCCGGCGTATAGAGCTGGGTCTCGCGCTCGGCGTTCCGCACTCTGGCGCCATGCACATCGGCTTGAACCTCTTGCATCCGTATCCGGCGATGGGCGGTATCTGGCACTACATCGCCAGGCTCCTCGACGCCGGCGCGGAGCCGCCTGTCGGGCATCTGTCTACTGCCTTCGTCACCACCTCCAGCCGTGCGCTGGTCCCGCCCTCGCCGCGGATTCGCGTGGAAGACCTGCGGATCCCGGGGCTCTCGCGCAGCGTCCGGGTGTTGTATGAGAACCTGGTCCTCGACAGGCAATTGAAGGCACACGGCTGCGATCTGGTACATTGGTTTGCCGCCAACCTGGGTCTCGTCGGTACCGTCCCGGCCGTCGTCAGCGTGTACGATCTCCGGGAGTACGACCGGCCCGGGAGTTTCAGTCTGGGGAAGCGCCTCTACCTGAAGATGATGCACCGTCACGTTGCGAGCGCGGCCCGCCACCTGCTGCCCATTTCCAGCACGACTGCGGGCCAACTCGCGCTGCGTTTCGGCGTGCCGGACGACCGGATGACCGTGATCCCTCCGATCGTCTCTGATATCTACTTCGACGTCGATCGGCAGGAGGCGGAGTCGTATCGCCAGCGGCGCGGACTCCCCGGGCACTTCTGGCTCTACGTCTCCGATTTTCGGCCGTACAAGAACCATGCCGCCCTCGTGGACGCCTATGCGGAGCTGACACGTCGGTGCCGGGCGTGGCCGTTGGCCCTTCGCGGGGAAGGGGCCCTCGGCATGACCGAGACGTTGGCGCGGGCCCGGCAGTTGGGGGTTGCCGACCGCGTTCGGATTCTGGACCCCGTGCCGGAGAACGAGATGCCCTACCTCTACGCGACCGCCTCGGCGCTCGTGTTCCCGTCACTCTACGAAGGGAGCGGAATGCCGCTGCTGGAGGCCCAGGCCGTCGGGTGTCCGATTCTGTCCTCGTCGATCGCGGCCTTGCGGGAATCCGCTGGCGACGCCGCAGTGTGGATGGATGCGGACGACGCGAGTTCGATCGCGGCGGGGATGGAGCGGTTCCAGGCGGACGGCGATCGCCGTGAGGCCTGTGCAGGACTCGGAAGACGCCGTGCCGAGCGGTGGCGGGCGCCTGTGGTCGCGAACCTCCTGTGGCAGGCGTACGCGAAGGCCGCGCGCGCTGCGGCGGGTCCGGATCCCAGGAGAGGCGTGGCATCGTGATCGACAAGCGCCCGACGCGCGTCGCGTCGATGTTCGACGCGATTGCCGCACGCTACGATTTCCTGAACCACCTTCTCAGTGTCGGTCTCGATCGGCGATGGCGCACGCAAGCCATCCGTTCGCTGCACCTCACCGGCCGGGAGACCGTGCTCGATGTCTGCACGGGCACTGGCGACGTGGCGCTCGCGGCGCTCCGGGCTCGTCCTGGGGCCGCTCGTGTGGTCGGCGTCGATTTTGCGGGTGAGATGCTTCGCCACGCGATCGGAAAGACGAGAGAGCCCCGGGTCGCCGGGCGGATCTGGCTGGTGCGCGGCGATGCGACCCGCCTGCCCGTGCCGACGTCCTCCATGGACGCGGCGACGGTTGCGTTCGGGATTCGCAACGTCGAGGAACCGGGGCGAGCGCTGCTAGAGATGTTCCGAGTCCTGCGGACCGGCGGCCGTCTCGCGATTCTCGAATTCAGCATCCCGCGCCCGGCCGTCATCCGGGCTATCTACCTGCCGTACTTTCGCGATGTCCTCCCCCGCATCGGCCGACTCGTGTCCGGTCACCTGACGGCCTACACGTACCTGCCAGCGTCGGTCGGCGCCTTCATCCCGTCGGACGTCATGCTGAGCCTGATGCAGGAGTGCGGCTTCACCGAGGTACGCGCGAGGGCACTGACCTTCGGCGTGGTGACGCTGTACACGGGGGGAAAACCGTAGCAAGGCCCTACCGTTTCCCGAGGACTTCCTTGTAGACCTGCTCCACGGCGTCCACCATGGTCGAGGCCCCGAACAGGTGATTTGCCCGCGAGCGGCCGGCCTGGCCCATCGTGGAGCGGCGGCCGGGGTCGTCGACCAGCGACTTGATGGCGGCGGCCAGTGCGGCGGGATCGCAGGGAGGTACGACCAGTCCGGTGAGGCCTGATTGGTTCACCCACGACGTGCCCGTACCAATTTCGGTGCTGATGACGGGCAGTCCTGCGGCCATGGCTTCGACGATCGACGTGCCGAACGCCTCCGCGCGCGTGTGCGAGGGGAGCACGAAGACGTCGCCCACCTGGTAGCAGGCCGGCAACTCACTGTCGTCGACCTCGCCCGTGAAGACCACGCGGTCGGTGACGCCCAGTCGTCGCGTGATGCCGCGCAGGTGGTCCAGCAGCGGTCCGCCGCCGACGAGCAGGACGTGCACATCGGGAACCAGCGGCAACGCCCGTAGCAGGTAGTCGAGCCCCTTGTAGTAGCGAAACCGTCCCACGAAGACGATCACGGGGCGGTCGCGCGGCAGGCCCCACCGTGCGCGCCCGGCTGCCAGTGAGTAGATTCGATCCTGCTCGAACCGCTCGAGTTCGATGCCGAGCGGGACGACCGTGCACTTGTCCCGAAACTCCTGCAGGTACGGCGACGTGCCGGCGTACGCGGGGCTCGTGACGAGGATCCGATCTGCGCGGAGGAGCACGCGGCGAAGAAGCGGTTCGTATGCCAGGAGCAGCCTGCGTTGCCGGACGATATCACTGTGATAGGTGATCACCGTCGCGCCCGCACCACCGATCAGCAGTCGCGCCACCTCCCCGGGTGGATGAGGAAAGTGGAGGTGGACGACGTCGGCCTCCAGGCGCGCGAGCCACGTGTAGAGACTCGGACTGATCGGCGTCGACGCAATCGTGCCGAACCGTGCCGCGAGGATGACGCGGACTCCGTTGACGTCCTGCACCCGCGTTCGCCAGCCGCGGTTCGCTGCCAGCACCGTCACCTCGTGCCCGCGATGCGCCTGAGCCTCGGCGAGGACCCGGATATGGTTCTCGATTCCGCCGAGGAGCGGCCAGTAGTCCTTGTAGAGGTGCAGTATTCTCATCGGTCGGCCGAATGTCGCCGCATGCGAATGGGGAACGCCAGTGTGGCGGGCGGCGCCTCCACGCTCAATTGTCCACGCTCCGTTGCAGCGGCCGCAAACCGTTGCCGTCCGGCGTTGAGTACAACGCGGCGACCAGCAGCGTGGTGATCAGACTCGACGACGAGCCGTTCAGCACCACTGGGGAACCGCACGACAACAGCACATGGCAGACGATGACCGCCGCGCCGCCCACGTCGCCGCTCGCTCCCGTGCGGTAGGCACTCCGCACCGCCAGGAGAGAGGTCCCCGCCATGAACACCGGCATCGCCGCCCCCGGCAATCCGGCGTACACGCTTGCCTCCAGATAGCCGTCGTGCGCGCTCCGCTCATACTCCGGTCCGTCGGCTCGAGCCCGCAGAGGCGTGGCTCCCGCCCCGTAGCCAACCGGGGACGGTTTGCGGCTGCCCGCCCGTAACGGTTCCAGGACTCGGCGCGTCGAGCGACACCCGACGCGGCTGAGGCTGACCGGGGCGGCATGGCGAGCAACACGAGAAGGGCCGGGACGAGGAGCACGATTGCCGTCATTGCCCAGACGTGCCGGAATGCAGCCGATCCCGTCTCGCAGCCCTCACGCCAGACGCATGTCAGCGGCGTCACCACGGTCGCGATCAGGGAGCTGTAGCCCCGGGTCGCGACCGGTGTCACGACGCTCAGCAGCCCCAACCCGACGAGGGCCGGTCCGCGACGGGTGTGGAGCCAATCATAACAGCTGTGATGGTCGATGAGCAGGTATGCAAGTCCTGCGATGTCGCCCGGCGGGTTTGGGCTTGCGACCAGGCCCTGGATTCCGTCGCCCATGAACCATCCGGGCGCCGACAGGGCGAACGGAACGGACGCCAGCGCCTTGAAGACGAGGGCGCCGGGCAGCCCCGCAGGACGATCCGGGGCGTGAAGGCGGACGCCGGAGGGCGTTCAACACCCGGGGTGGCGAATGGCCAACAGCACCGCGGATGGAAACGCCAGCCCGAGCAGAGTCAAGCGGGCCGCGCACTCGACTGTTTCGCTGCCACTCCGCAATCCTCCTGGCTGCGTCACCCCCCCAGCCGATCCGGCGGAGCAAGGAGTCGCCGGTAGAAGTCGACCGTCTCCCGCGCCCGTTTCTCCGGCGTGTGCTCTCGCGTGACGTAATCGCGCCCCCGCCGTCCCAATTCCTGGCGGAGTTCGGAGGAGTCGCGCAAGCGGCGCAGTTGCGCCGCAAGGGCGACGGCGTCGTTCTCGGGGAAGAGCAATCCGTTGCCGTCGAGCACCGCCGGAATCGACCCCGAGTCCGAGCCGACGATCGGCAACTCGCAGCCCATCGCTTCGATCAGCACACGGCCGAATTGTTCTTTCCAGACCGGAGTGGACCGCGAGGGCAGGACCAGGACGTCCGCTGCGGAGAGCAGATTCGCCACCTGGTCGAAATCGAGTTCTCCCACGAAGCGGACGCTATCGCCGATTCCGGCCTCACCCGCCTGAGCCGCGAGTGCCGCATGGCACGGCCCGGCCCCGACCAGCAGGAGGATCACCGGCGACGGCAGCATGGCCGTCGCCTGGATCAGGGTGTCCAGTCCCTTCTCGGGCGCCAACCGTCCGACGAAGGCGATTGTGAAGGCGTCGCTCAGGCGTGGGACATTCCGCCTGTGGTAGATGCCGGCGTCGAGCGTGAGCGCTGGAATGACCGGAGCCGGTCTTCGGTACCCGAACGCCCGAAGCAGCGTCGACGCGTCGGCATTGCGGCAAACGACGGCGTCCGCGGCCGACAGCGATCGATGAAGCACCCACTCGACCCAGGGCCGCTTTCGCCGATCGACGTTCTGGCAGGTGTTCAGGATGAGACGGGCATTCGGGGCGAGAAGACGGCGCGCGGTCAGGATCTGAAGCGCCGCCAGGCTGTCCGGCTCTTCCTCGGCATGGATGATGTCAGGCTCCACGCTCCGCATGCCGAAGGCGACTGTCTGGTACACCGCTCGGTGAGCGTGACCCGGCCGCCACACCCGGACCGTTCGGACACCGTGGAGCACCGAGCGGTTGCGGATCGCCTCGCCGTCGTACCGACCGCCGATCGGTTGAGGTCGGACCAGCCAGAACGCGAACCCGGGTTCCGCCGCCATCAGCGCAACGCGTCGCTCGACCGGAATCGTGGTGTACCGAGCGATGTGAAGGACTCGGGTCATTGAGGCGATTGAGGATAGCACAGCGTCGATCCGTCTCAGCCGTGAAGCCAGGAGGCGTCGGCGGACGTCTATAGGAGTGTCGGCCGCGCGTCGGTGCTCCCTGGGGGGCGCTCCGGCAGCCCTCGTCGCGGTGCTATAATTGCCTATTCTCCATGTACTTCGACTTCTATGACGACCGTCCGGACTACCTCCTGCTGAACCGCGATTTTGCGCGGCTGGAGGAGTTGCTCCACCTGATCGTGGCGGTCTGTGCGGCGTTCTTCCTGGACATCGTTGCCCTCGTGCTCCTGATCGTCTTCGCGACCACGCCCGCGTCGGATGCCGCAGCGAAGAAGGCGCAGCAGTTGGCGGTGATGCGCCAGCACGAGGCGCCGCGGTTCGTGTTCATGTCGCCGCGCCTCGATACTCCGGCGAGCCAACCACCGCTGCGCGCGGAGGCGTCGGACAAGGATCGGCTCGCGATGGCGCGCGAGCGGGCGAAGACTCCCACCAACTTGCTCCCGTACTCCCGCGGGAACACCGTGGAACGGATGGATCAACCGGGCACGCCGCCCTCGCAGCGCATGGCACGCAACGAGGCGCAGCCCACCGAGAATTCGGCGCAGCGTCCCGGACCGGGCGGGCAGAACGGGCAGAACGGCGGGAACAACGGTATCGTGCAGATCCCCGGGCCACCGATCAACATGGCTCGCAGTTCGGCCCCCGGCGCGTCGGGCGCGCCGGGGCCGCTCGGTGGTGCGCTCGGCAACCTGCAGCGGTACGTGCAGGGTGAGGTGTTCGACAATCCGGGCGGCACGGGCGGCCAGCCCGGGGCCGCGATCCAGTTCGACTCGAAGGGCGTGGAATTCGGCCCATGGCTCCGCCGATTCATCGCCCAGATCAAGCGGAACTGGTTCGTGCCGTACGCGGCGATGGCGATGAAGGGACACGTGGTCATCACGTTCAACGTCCACAAGGACGGGTCGGTCTCTGAGTTGTCGGTGCCCGGCCCGTGCGATGTCGAGGCGTTCAACCGGGCAGCGTACAACGCCCTGGCCACCTCGAACCCGACGTACCCGCTGCCGCCGGAGTACCCCTCGGAACATGCGTTCTTCACGGTGACCTTCTTCTACAACGAGGCGCCGCCGATCCAGCAGTGACACGGACGCAGCAACTCGGCCTGCTCGTCGTCGCCTCCGCGCTCCTCGTGTACCTCGTCATACGCGTGCTGTTCCTCAGGTGACATTCCCGATGCCCGTTCTCATCGCCATCCTCGGCCCCACCGCCGGGGGAAAGAGCGCGCTCGCGCTGTCGCTGGCCGAGCGGTACGACGGGGAGGTCATCAGTTGCGACTCGGCGGCCGTCTACCGCGGATTCGACATCGGCACCGACAAGGTCGCGCCTGGCGACCGCCGCGGGATCCCGCATCACCTCGTCGACGTGGCCGATCCGACGGAGTGTTACACCGCCGCGCGGTTCGCGCGCGAGGCGGCCGCTCGGGTCCGCGCCGTCCACGCGCGCGGTCGACTGCCCATTCTGGTCGGCGGCACCGGCTTCTACTACAGGGCCCTGACGCGAGGCCTGTTTCCAGGGCCGGGACGGGACGATCGGATGCGCGATCGCCTGCGACGGATTGCGGCCCGGCGCGGAGTCGAGTTCCTGCACGGGATGGTGCGACGCGTCGACCCCGAGTCCGCGGTGCGCATCCAACCGCGCGACCTGGTGCGCCTCGTGCGCGCCCTCGAGGTCCGGTTCCTGACGGGCCGTCCCCTGACCGCGCACTTCGCGGCCACGGTGTCGCCGCTGCCCGATGTCCCCGTCATCGGCCTGCTGGTGCAGGTACCGGCGACGGAACTCGCGTCGCGAATCGCCCGTCGCGTGGACGACCAGTTCGCGCGCGGCCTCGTGGCGGAGGCGGAGGCGCTGCTGGCGAGTGGCGTACCAGCCGACGCACAGCCATTCGGCAGCCTCGGCTACCGACAAGTGCTCGAGTACCTGCGCGGCGACCGGGACGTTGCCGCGACGCACGAGCTGATCGTCCGCGAGACCCGACAGTACTCGCGGCGTCAGTTGATCTGGTTCCGCAAAGAGCCTAACCTAGACTCTATCCCCGGACCCGGTGATCGGGCGGCGGCACATCGCGCCGCGTGCCAGATCATCGACCGGCGTCTCGCCGCGATGGAGGTTCACGCGCGCGACGAGGAGACCCGCTGATGCCATCGACACCCGACACGAAGCCGGTCCAGACGAGCCCCAACATCCAGGATGCGTTCCTCAACCATGCCCGTCGCGACAGAGTGCCGGTTCGCTTCCGGCTCGTGGACGGCTCGGAGTTCGAAGGGCGGATCAAGAACTTCGACCGGTTCGCGGTCATCGTCGAGCGCGAAGGCACGGACCAGCTGATCTTCAAGCACGCGATCGCCACGATCACGGCGTCCCGCACGATCAACAGCTACTACAGCCATCAGTCCCAGTGACGACGTCGCCATTCTCTCGGGTTATCGTGATCGTGCTCGACAGCGTCGGGATCGGGGAATTGCCCGACGCGGCCGACTACGGCGACCGGGGCAGCAACACCCTGGGCAACATCGCCCGGCGGGTCGATCTGCAGGTTCCCGCGCTGCGCGCACTTGGCCTGGGTCGCCTCGTGGATCTTCGCGGCGATCCGGCACCGCCGGCACCCGCCGCGGCCGTCGGCCGAATGGCCGAGCGGTCGCCGGGCAAGGATTCGGTCACCGGGCACTGGGAGTTGATGGGGCTCGGGCTCGAGCACGCCTTTCCGGTGTTCCCTCACGGTTTCCCCGAGGATACGATTCGCGAGTTCGAACGGCGAATAGGCCGCTCGACGCTCGGCAACACGGTCGCGTCCGGGACGGTCATCATCGAGGAACTGGGGCCGAGGCACATCGAAACGGGGTCGCCAATCGTCTACACCTCGGCCGACAGCGTCTTCCAGATTGCGGCGCACGAGGACGTGATTCCCGTGGCCGAGCTCTACCGCGAGTGTGAAATCGCGTACGACATGCTGGTAAAGGGGATCGGCCTCGGCCGGATCATCGCGCGGCCGTTCGTGGGTGCGTCTGGTTCGTTCCGCCGCACGTCCAACCGTCGCGACTTCGCGATTCCCCCGGCCGGTGAGACGCTGCTCGATCGCGTCAAGGCGGCCGGTCTCCCCGTGTTCGCGATCGGGAAGATCGAAGACCTGTTCGCCGGCCACGGCATCACGCGCGCCGTGCACACCGCATCGGACGACGAGGGCATGGATCAGGTCGAGCGCGCCATGCAGGAGATCGAGCGCGGCCTCGTGTTCGCCAACCTGGTGGACTTCGACACGCAGTACGGTCACCGGAACAACGTCGAGGGATATGCGCTCAACCTCGAACGCTTCGATGCCCGGCTGTCCGAGTTGCTGCCCCGGCTGCGCCCCGATGATCTGCTGATCCTCACCGCCGACCACGGCAACGATCCGACGACGCCCAGCACGGATCACGCCCGTGAGTACGTGCCGGTCCTGGCGGTCGGGCCCCGCGTCCGCCGCGGTGTGGATCTCGGTACCAGAACGACGTTTGCCGATCTCGGACAGACCCTCGCCGAGGTGTTCGGTGTCGGACCGCTGGCCCACGGGACCAGTTTTCTGCGCGACATCCGCTGATTGGCCTCCATGACGATCCGGGAAGACCTCGAGGCGCGTGAGCGTCAATTCCTCGCACCGCAGGCGGCGCGGAGCTCGGAGACCCGCGGACGCCTGCGCGAGGAGCCGGAGGATGACATCCGTCCGGTCTTCCAGCGGGACCGCGACCGCATCATCCACTGCAAGGCATTTCGTCGGCTGAAGCACAAGACGCAGGTCTTCTTCTCGCCGGCAGGCGATCACTACCGTACGCGGCTCACGCACACGCTGGAGGTGTCACAGATCGCGCGGACCATCGCCAAGGCCCTGCACCTGAACGAGGACCTCACCGAGGCGATCGCGCTCGGCCACGATCTCGGCCACACGCCGTTCGGCCACTGGGGCGAACGCGTGCTCAACGATCTGGTGCCGGGCGGCTTCGACCACGTGTCGCAGAGCCTCCGGGTGGTGGACGTGTTGGAGCGCGGCGGGCTGGGCCTGAACCTCACCTGGGAAGTGCGCGACGGCATCCTGCGGCACTCGAAGGGCAAGTCCGGCGCCCCGGTTGGCGGCGACGGACTCGCCTCGACGCTCGAAGGACAGACGATCCGGATCTCGGACCTCATCGCCTACGTCAACCACGACACCGACGATGCGATGCGGGCGGGG
This sequence comes from Vicinamibacterales bacterium, assembly GCA_036504215.1. NCBI lineage: Bacteria > Pseudomonadati > Acidobacteriota > Vicinamibacteria > Vicinamibacterales > Vicinamibacterales bacterium. The sequence goes on from DASXVO010000035.1 coordinate 27,408, forward strand.
CTGCTGACCGAAGGCGACCTCCCGAGGGAGGCCCTGGCGCTGCTCGGGCATTCGCCTTCCGACCGGATCGGCCACATGGTCAAGGACGTCATTGCGACCACCGCCTCGTCGGGACTCGACGGGATCCGGATGGGCGAGGAGACGCTGGCCGCCACGCTCGAGTTGCGCGCGTTCTTGTTCCGCACGGTCTACGAGAATGACCTCTCGACGGTCGAGTTCCGGAAGGCGGCGGGCGTACTCGGCGGGCTCTGGGAGAAGATCCGGGCGCGTCCCGAGGAGTTCCTCGACGGCAAGACGACCGAGCGCGACGGGGTCGACGCGGCGGCGCGCGACTTCCTGGCCGGGATGACCGACCGCTACGCTGTCGGGCTCTTCGAGTTGCTCTTCATCCCCAAGCCCTGGGTCGAGGTTCCCAGGGACTGGGCGGGGGACTGACGTGCCTGTGGTAGAATGGAAGGTCTTTCTCTTGCGGATCTTCGTGATCTAGATGGCTCCGATGCAGCTCGATCTCAGTCAGTTCCGAGAGGCGCGCGCCCGGTTCGATCGCACCTACCCGGCGTCGGCGTTTCCGACGACCGAGGAGGACGCGTACCGCGTGGACGCGCCCGTGCGCCTGTCGTTCGACCTGTTCAAGGACGGTCACCAGTTCCATCTGGTCGGCCGTGTCGAGGCGACCCTTGGCCTGTCGTGCGGGCGCTGTCTGGAGTCGTACGCGCTGCGGGTGGACGCCGCCTTCGACCTGCTGTATCTGCCCCACACGACGAACGTGGGCGAGGGTGAAGTCGAGGTCGAAGACGACGATCTGACGACGGCGTTCTACCACGAGGAGGAGATCGACCTCGGCCAACTCGTGCGGGAGCAGTTCTATCTGGCGCTGCCGATGAAGCCGTTGTGTCGCGAGTCCTGCCGCGGCCTCTGCCCCGAGTGCGGGACGAATCTGAATACGGAACCGTGCAACTGCGTGCAACATTGGACCGATCCCCGGTGGAAGGGGTTGCGGTCGCTCCTCGATAACGGGGACCGGAAGGACTGATTCACCATGCCGAATCCAAAGCGACGACACTCGAAATCGCGCACCGCGAAGCGGCGCACGCACGACGCCCTCACGCCCGTGGTGCTGGCCGGTTGCCCGCAGTGCCACGAGGCCAAGCTCTCGCACCGGGTCTGTCCGCACTGCGGGTACTACCGCGGACGGCAGGTGCGGGAAGTCAAAGAAGGGTAGTCGGATCCGGCGCGTGTCGTCATGATCCGGATTGCCGTGGACGCCATGGGCGGCGATCTCGGCCCTGAGACGATTGTCTCGGGGGCGCTCGCCGCGGCGCGCGATGACAGGTCGCTGGCGCTGACGCTCATCGGGCAGGAGGACCGCCTCCGCGCCGCGATGGGGGCGTCCGCGGATGCCGCCGCGCTCGACGTCCGCATCGTGCCCGCCAGCGACGTCATCGGGATGGGCGAACCGCCGACCGCTGCGCTGCGTCGTCGTCCGAACGCGTCGATTCGCGTGGCGGCGGCCGAGGTGGCGTCGGGGCGCGCGGCCGCTCTGTTCAGCGCCGGCAACACCGGGGCGACGGTCATGGCCGCGCATGCCGCATTCGGCATGTTGAAGGGCGCCGACCGACCGGCATTGGCCACGACGATTCCCACGCGGCTGGGCGTTGCCGTGCTGTTGGACGTGGGCGCGAACGTCGACTGCCGGCCCCAACACCTCGTTCAGTTCGCGGCGATGGGTCGGGTGTATGCGCGGCTCGCACTCGGGATCGAGGCGCCTCGTATCGGTCTGCTGTCGATCGGCGAGGAAGAGAACAAGGGCAACGATCTGACGCGCGAGGCGCATCGCCTGCTGAAAGCGGGCGACCTCACGTTCATCGGCAACATCGAGGCCCGGGATATCTACGCCGGGCGCGCCGACGTCGTCGTCTGCGACGGGTTCACCGGCAATATCGCGCTCAAGGTGAGCGAGGGACTCGTCGAGTTGATCGGCGACGTGCTGCGTGAGGGGCTCGCGGGCTTCGGTCTGGATGCCTCCTCGCCTCCCGGACGCGAGGCCTTCGACCTGTTCCACACGCGCGTGGACTACTCGGAGTACGGGGGGGCGCCGCTGCTCGGCGTGGCCGGGCTCGCGGTCGTGGGACACGGCCGGTCGTCGGCAAAGGCCGTCCGCCAGGGCATCAAGGCGGCGCAGCGGTTTGCGGCGGGCGGGTTCATCGCACGCCTTCAACAGGACATCATCGCGTGCAGTGCGGGGCATCAGTGATCGCATTCATCTTTCCGGGACAGGGTTCGCAAGCTGTCGGCATGGGCAAGGCACTCGCCGACGCGTTCGACATCTGCCGTGACACGTTTGCCGAGGCCGACGCCGCGCTCGGAGAACCGCTCAGCCATGTGATCTTCGAGGGCCCGGAGGAACGGCTGCGTCTGACCGAGAACACGCAACCGGCGATTCTCACGGTGAGCATCGCTGCCTATCGGCTCTTGTCGTCACGGGGGTTCGAGCCGGCAATGGTCGCCGGCCACAGCCTGGGCGAGTACTCGGCCAACGTGTGCGCGGGGACGATGAGCTTTGCCGATGCGGTCCGAACCGTGCGTCGCCGTGGCCGCTACATGCAGGAAGCGGTGCCGGTCGGCCAGGGCGCGATGGCCGCGGTGATGGGACTCGACGTCGAGGCCGTGGCGCGCGCGTGTGCCGAGGCCGCCGAAGGCGAGGTGGTGAGCCCCGCGAACATGAACATGCCGGGCCAGGTGGTCATCGCCGGGGCGACGGCCGCGGTCGCGAGGGCCGGCGAGCGTGCGAAGGCGCTCGGTGCCAAGCGCGTGGTCCCGCTGCCCGTGAGCGCCCCCTTCCACTGCGCGCTCATGAAGCCGGCCGAAGTGCGGCTCGCGCCGGAGTTGCGGGCCCTGGTTGTCTCCGCCCCCCGGGTCCCCATCGTCGCCAACGTCGATGCGGAGCCGAAGCGCGAGGCGTCGTCGGCGATCGACGCGCTGGTGAAGCAGGTGTCGACCCCGGTGCGCTGGGAAGAGGTGATGCGGCGGCTTGCATCGGAAGGCGTCCGCAAGTATGTTGAAGTGGGCCCGGGCACAGTGCTGACCGGTCTCGGTCGCAAGATCCAGCGTGATGCGGCGTTCGCACACATCGAGGACCCCGCAGGGATCGACGCGGTGGCGGCGCTGTTCGCGTAGGCGGTATCCCTCGTCGGTATCCGTGCCATCATCTGTTGGAACGCCGATCGACGGCGCGCCGTTCGCGCGCACGGCGGTGAAGCATGCGGCGCGGCGGAGAAAGCGTGTATGATGTGGCGCCCGGCTCGCGCCGGGGGGATGGAAGATCGATGTTCGACTTGAATGGAAAGGTGGCGATCGTCACGGGCGCGTCGCGAGGGATCGGTCGCTGCATCGCCGAGGCGCTGGCCCGTCAGGGTGCGTTCGTCGCGGTGACCGACGTGCTCGGGGATGCGGCTGTGCAGACCGCCTCGGAGATCGTCGCGGCCGGGGGGAAGGCCGAGGGCTACACGATGAATGTCTGCGACGCTGACAGCGTCCAGACGGTCGTGAAGCAGATCGTCGAGCGTCACGCGCGCCTCGACATCCTGGTGAACAACGCCGGCATCGTGCGCGACCAGGTGCTGTTCAGGATGAAGCGCGACGACTGGGATGCGGTGCTGGGCGTGAACCTCGGCGGGACGTTCACGTGCTCGCAGGCCGTCGTCCGGACGATGATGCGTCAGCAATCCGGTCGCATCGTGAATATCAGCTCCGTCGTGGGCCAGATGGGCAACGCCGGGCAATCGAACTACGCGGCGTCGAAGGCGGGCATCATCGGTTTCAGCAAGGCGCTGGCCCGCGAGCTCGCCATGCGCAACATCACGGTCAACGTGGTCGCGCCCGGGCTGATCGACACCGACATGACCCGCGCGCTCCCGGAGAACGTGCGGAACGAATGGGCCGCCAAGGTCCCCCTTGGCCGGCTCGGCACCCCAGAGGACGTGGCATCGGCGGTCTGCTTCCTGGCGACCGACGAAGCGTCGTACATCTCGGGGCAGGTCCTCGCCGTCAACGGCGGGATGTACACCTAGGAGGATGAATGGCCGCGGTTGCTGACAAAGTCAAGAGCATCATCGTCGAACAGCTGGGCGTGGACGAGGAAGAGGTCACGCCGGATGCCTCGTTCGTTGACGACCTGGGCGCCGACTCGCTCGATACCGTCGAACTCGTGATGGCGTTCGAAGAGGAGTTCGGCATCGAGATTCCGGACGAGGACGCCGAGAAGATCACGCGCGTCAAGGAAGCCGTCGAGTACATCGAAGCACACGCCAAGGCGAAGAAGTAGCCGCCGGTCGGCGTTGGGTGGACCCGCGCGACGGCGCGGGCACGTGCGTGGCAGGAGTGTCGGCCGCCGCCGTCGGCGCGCGGCTGCAGCTTCAACGGAGGGAGCTTGACCAGGCGAGTCGTCGTTACAGGTGTCGGCCTCCTGTCGCCGCTCGGCGTCGGAACCGACGCCAACTGGCAGGGCCTGCTCGCGGGCCGGAGCGGTGTCGCACGGATCACGCATTTCGATCCGGCGGATTTCGCCGCCCAGATCGCGGGTGAGGTGAAGGGATTCGATCCGCTGCAATTCGTGGACAAGAAAGACGTCAAGAAGATGGACGTCTTCATCCAGTACGCGATCGCAGCGTCACAGTTCGCGGTGGACGACGCGGCGTTGAAGGTCGGACCGGAGAACGCCGAGCGCGTGGGTGTCTTCATCGCGTCGGGTATCGGCGGATTCAGCACCATCGAGCGGGAACACGAGGCCCTCCTCAAGGGCGGGCCACGAAGGATCTCGCCGTTCTTCATCCCGGCATCCATCATCAACCTTGCCTCCGGCCAGGTGTCCATCCGGTTCGGGGCCAAGGGCCCGAACATGGCGACCTGCACCGCATGCTCGGCGTCGGCGCATGCGATCGGCGACGCGTGCGAGGTCATTCGGCGCGGCGATGCGGACGTGATGATCGCCGGTGGGTCCGAGGCGGCCATCACGCCGATGGGCGTCGGCGGATTCGCGGCGATGCGCGCGCTGTCCACGCGCAACGACGCGCCAGAGAAGGCGAGTCGGCCCTTCGATCTCAACCGTGACGGTTTCGTGATTGGAGAGGGCTCGGGCATGGTCGTGCTCGAGGAACTCGGCATCGCCCTGGCCCGCGGCGCCCGTATCTACGCCGAAATAGTGGGGTACGGGGCGTCTGCCGACGCGTTCCACATCACCGCGCCCGCTGAGGATGGCGATGGGGCCGTTCGATCGATGCAGGCGGCGCTGCGCAGCGGCGGCGTCGGACCGGAGGTCGTGTCGTACATCAACGCTCACGGCACCTCGACCCCGCTCAACGACCGGCTGGAGACAGCGGCCATCAAACGGTGCTTCGGCGAGCACGCCCCGAACGTGCCGATCTCATCCACCAAGTCGATGACCGGACACCTGCTCGGCGCTTCCGGTGGCCTCGAGGGCGGCATCACGGCGTTGGTCGTGTATCACCAGACGCTGCCGCCGACGATCAACCTCGACACGCCGGATCCCGACTGCGACCTCGACTACGTGCCGAACACGTGCCGGAACGCCCACGTCGAATTCGCGCTGTCGAACTCCTTCGGGTTTGGCGGCACCAACGCGTCGCTCCTGTTCAAGCGATTCGAGGCGTAGAGCGCGTTTCACAAGGTGGAAAAGGTGACACCTCCCTGTCTTGCTGAACGGTGCAAGACAGGGGAGTGCCACCTTTTCGCGTTGACCGCTAATCTAGAACCAACCTATGAAAATCGCCGTTTGCATCAAGCAGGTTCCCGCGCGTGACTCGCAGCCCCGTCTGAACGAGGCCCACACCTGGATCCGCGAAGACGGCGCGGCGTTCGAGATGAACGAGCCCGACGCGTACGCCCTCGAAGAAGCCCTGCGCCTCAAGGAGCGCCACGGCGGGGAAGTCGTGGTCTGCTCGGCGGGGCCGGGCCGCGTGAGCCAGGTCCTCCGCGAGGCGCTCGCCCGTGGCGCCGACCGCGCCATCCACGTCGAATCGGACGAGTTGGTGGCTGCCGACGCGTTCAACGTGGCAGGCACGCTCGCCGATGCGATGCGGTCCGAGTCGTTCGATCTGGTATTGACCGGCCTGCAGTCCGATGACCAGGGCTTCGCACAGACCGGGGTCGTACTGGCCGAACGCCTCGGCATGCCCCACGCCACGATCATCATGGAAGTCCAGGTCGAAGCCGCCGCGCTCCGCGTGAAACGCGAACTCGAGGGCGGCTGGTTCCAGTGGATGTCGATGCCGCTGCCGGCCGTGCTGACGATTCAGAGCGGGATCAACCAGCTCCGCTATGCAACGCTCAAGGGAATCATGGCGGCGAAGAAGAAGGAAATCCGCAAGGTCGCCGCCCCCGCCGTGCTGACGTCGCGGCAGCGCGTCGTGAACCTGTACGTGCCGCAGAAGACCAAGCAGGCGCAGGTGCTCGGCGGCACTCCCGCGGAAGCGGCGAAGGAACTCGTCAAACGGCTGCGCGACGAAGCGCGGGTCATCGAATAACCGACGGGCGATGTCACGAGAGCATCTATGATTCTGGTTGTTGTCGAGCAGCGTGAGGGAAAGCTGAACCGGGCGAGTTGGGAGGCGATCGCCGGCGGGCAGCAGCTGGCCGCGAAAGCCGGCGGCGAGAGCGTCAAGATCGCCGTGCTCGGGGGAGACGTCGGTCCCGTGGCAGCGGAAGTGGCCGGCGCCGCGGTGACCGAAGTCCTCACCGTGTCGAATGCGGCGCTCGAACCCTACACCGCCGACGGTTACGTGCAGGCGCTCGTGCAGGTGCTCGGACTACATTCCGCCTCCTTCGTCGTCTTCGCCCACACCTACCAGGCACGCGACTTCGTCCCGAAGCTCGCCGCCCGCCTCGAGCGCGCGCTGGTAGCCGATGTCGTGGGCCTGACCGAGGCCGAAGGCCGCCCCGCGTTCACCCGGCTGGTGTTCCAGGGGAAGATGGCGGCCGACGTCCTGCCGGAAGGCGACCGGCCGTACCTCATCACGCTCCAGTCCGGCGCCATCGCGGCGGACACGGTCAGGCGCGGCGCCACTCCGGCGCCGGTGACACCGGTGAACGTCGTGGTGGACGGCTCCGCGATCCGGCAGAGGCCAGAAGCGCCGTTCCGCGAGGCGAAGCAGGCCGTCGATCTCTCGCAGGCCGTGCGGATCGTGGCGGTGGGCCGCGGCATCAAGGCCCAGGACAAGCTGCCGCTGGCCGAGGAACTCGCGAAGCTGCTCGGAGCCGAGCTGGGCGCCTCCCGCCCGATTTGCGATTCCGGCTGGCTGCCGCTCGAGCGGCAGGTCGGGAGCTCGGGCCAGACCGTCGCCCCGAAACTGTACCTTGCGCTCGGCATCTCCGGTGCGATCCAGCACGCGGTCGGCATGAAGGGATCCAAGACGATCGTCGCCATCAACAAGGACGCCGATGCGCCGATCTTCGAGATCGCGGACTACGGGATCGTCGGTGACCTGTTCGAGGTCGTGCCGGCGCTCATCAAGGAGCTGAAGAGCTAGTGTTCTCCGCGTTGATCCTCGCCCTGCTCGTCGGGCTGTTCGGCGGGCTGTTCCTCGTACAGGTCGTCAGGCGCCTGCAGTTGATCCGTCGCGCCGGCGGGGTGCTGCGGACGGACGATGTCCCCGCACGGCTCTCGCGTGTGCTTCGCGAGGTCGTCTTCCAGACGAAAGTCATCGCCGAGAAGCCGGTCGTCGGCGTCGCGCACGCCCTGGTGTTCTGGGGCTTCGTCGCGTTTGCCGGCTACAGCGGTAGCCAGTTCCTGAAAGGCCTCGGCATCGTCGACATCACGAAGACACCGGCATTTCACGACTACGCGCTGGCGCTCGTGCCGTTCGCGATTGGTGTCCTCGGGGGAATCCTCCTGTTGCTCGTCCGGCGAGTGGTGGTCCGCCCCGAGGCGCTCGGACCGCTGTCCGGCGAGTCGGTCCTCATCGGATTGTTCATCGCGACGCTGATGATCACGTTCCTGCTGGACTTCCGGCTGACGGAAGGTCCGGCCGCCGCCGTGAACTGGTGGCTGCACGCGATCGTCATCCTCGTGTTCCTGGCCCTGATTCCCAACTCGAAGCACTTCCACCTGGTGCTCTCGCCCGCGACCATCTACTTCAAGGCGCCGATCCTGGGCGAGGTGCGCAACCTCGACTTCGAGAAAGAGGAAGTCGGGCTCGAGACGGTGAAGGATCTCGAGCGCAAGCAGGTGCTCGACGCGTTCACCTGCGTCGAGTGCGGCCGTTGCCAGATGAACTGCCCGGCGTACGCCACGGGCAAGGGGCTCAACCCGAAGAAACTGATCCTCCAGAACGAGGAGGCGCTGCTCACCGGGAAGTTGGACTCGAAGCTGGTGGACGTCTACGACCCGAGTGTGCTGTGGCAGTGCACGACGTGCGGGGCGTGCGAGAATCAGTGCCCGGTCGGCGTGGAGCACCTCCCGCTGATCATCGGGGCGCGGCGTGGCCTGGTGTCCAATGGAGAAGCTCCCGACGCGCTCGGCGCGATGTACAACCACCTCGAGCGCCGCGGGAACATCTGGGGCCTGACATCCGATCAGCGCCAGAAGTTCGTCGCGTCGGCGGATCTCGAGACGTTCGATCCGGCGAAGCACGAGTACCTGATGTGGCTCGGTTGCGCCGGCTCTTACGACGCCGATTTCCAGAGGGCCCTCCGGTCGCTGTTCGACATCCTGCGCGGCCGCGGCGTCACGTTCGGTGTGCTGTCCAAGGAACGATGCACGGGCGACCCGGCGAAACGCACCGGCAACGAGTACATGTTCCAGGAACTGGCGCGGGCGAACATCGAGGACTTCGAGGCCGCGGGCGTGAAGAAGATCCTCACGGCTTGCCCCCACTGCCTCAAGACCCTGGAACAGGACTACGGCCTGCTCGGCTTCCACGCCGAGGTGGTCCATTCGGCCGTTCTGGTGTCGAGGCTCACGGGCGATCTGCACCTGGCTGGAGCGGACGAGGTCACGCTCCACGACCCGTGCTATCTTGCGCGCTATGCCGGCCATACCGAAGAACCGCGTGAACTGCTCGCGCGGATGGGCGCCGTCGTCCGGGAGCCGGTGCGAAGCCGGGGGAATCCGTTCTGTTGCGGTGCGGGTGGCGGCCTGTTGTTCGAGGAGAAGGAAGAGGGCACCCGCATCAGCCAGGCGCGATTCGAGCAACTGCAGGCCACCGGAACGGACACGATCGTGACCGCGTGTCCGTTCTGCTCGATCATGCTGAAGAGCGCGCAGGCAAGCGCGAACGCAACGACCCGGGTCGTGGACCTCATGGCGTTCGTGGACGGCCAGATCAAGCGGGCCAGCGCCGGCACGCGCCCGCCGGAATACCCCACTACGCCCGAGCGACCAGCGCCGTGACCGAGCCCGACTGGCGCGCCTCGCGCGTCAAGCGCCTCGAAGCCGCGGCGATTGCCGCACTCGGTACCCCGATCATCGCGGCGCTCGCCCGCACCTGGCACTGGCAAGAGGACGGGACCGCGCACCTCGATGCGGTCCTGGCTTCCCGCCGGCAGCCCATCCTCGCGCTGTGGCACGGGCGCATCCTTCCCGCAACGGTCTACTTCCGCGACCGCGGTGTCGTGGCCATGACAAGCCAGAATTTCGACGGCGAGTGGATCGCCCGCATCATGCGCCGCTTCGGCTACGCCGCGGCCCGAGGCTCGACGTCGCGCGGGGCGCGACAGGCACTCCTGCAGTTGCGGCGCGACATGGCCGGCGGACGACCCGCCGCATTCACGGTCGATGGCCCGCGGGGGCCTGCACGGAAGGCGCAACCGGGTGCGGTCTTCCTGGCGAAGATTACGGGCAACCCGATCCTGCCATTTCACATCGAGGCGAGGCCTTGCTGGACGGCCCGGAGTTGGGACGCGACGCAGGTCCCGAAGCCCTGGAGCCGGGTGGCGATCGCGATGGGCGAGCCGTTGTGGGTGCCGGCGGATGCGGACGCCGCTCGCCTCGAGGGCCACCGCGTCGAGCTCGAACGCCGCCTGCAGGCCCTCGAGGCCCGCACGCTGGAGATGCTGGAAGGCTGAGTCGCCGAGAGCCGAGAGCCTATGATGCCCCTCGCCCTCGTGTGGTCCGATCGGTTCACCGACCACGTGCCGCCGCCAGGACACCCGGAACGTGTCGACCGGGCCGTCGTCATGCGTGAGGTCGCCGAGGCCTGGCGTGCGCAAGGCGGGAGCGTGCTGGCGCCGCGCGTGCCGACGCGCGCCGAACTCGAACGCGTCCACGCGGCCGGCTATGTCGACCGCCTGGCGTCGGCGGCAGGGCACCCTGCGGTGCTCGACCTCGATACCTACATGTCGCCTGGATCGTGGGAGGCCGCGCAACTCTCGGCTGGCGCGGCGCTGACCGCCGTCGAGCACGTGCTGGCGGAGCCGCGCGACGGGCTGCTCCGGGCGGCGCTGGCCCTGACGCGGCCGCCGGGGCATCACGCGCTTCGCGATCGGGCAATGGGCTTCTGCTTGATGAACAACGTCGCCATCGCGGTTGCGCATGCGCTCGCGTCCGGCGTGGAGCGTGTCGCGATCGTGGACTACGACGTCCACCACGGCAACGGGACGCAGTGGAACTTCTACGCCGATCCACGGGTGCTCGTCATTTCCACGCACCAGTATCCCTTCTACCCGATGACCGGTGCGGCCGGTGAGTGCGGTGTGGGCGACGGCGAAGGTTTCACCGTCAACATCCCGCTCGGCGCCGGTGCAACCGACGGCGACTATCTGCTGGTCATGCGCGGGGTCGTCGAGCCGGTCGTCGCGTCGTACCGACCCGAGTTGCTGATCCTGGACGTCGGCTTCGACGCACACGACCGCGACCCGCTCGGTCAGATGCACGTGACCACGGCCGGCTTCCGCGCGATTGCCGTCCATCTCCGGCGGGTTGCGGAGGCGGTGGCCGGCGGCCGGCTGGCGCTTGCCATCGAAGGCGGCTACAACCTCGAGGCGTTGCGGGAGGGCCTTCAGGCGACAATCGACGTTCTGGCGGCTGACGTCACGACACCGCTGGAGGCGATGCCGGTGGACGACCGGCCAACCGCCCTTGGCCTCGCCGCCCTCGACCTCGTGTGTGCCGCCCAGAAGGGCTATTGGCCTGCGCTATAATCAACGGATCTGGGGCACCCAGCCCTGCACGCTTTCTCTCTGGAATCAGGACGCCACCCGTGCGTGAGTACAAACCGCAGTCGCTCGACAAGAAATGGCAACAGCGTTGGGCTGAAACGCGGGCCTTCGAAGTCACCGAGGACCCTGCCCGGCCGAAGTTCTACTGCCTGGAGATGTTCGCCTATCCCTCCGGCCACGCGCACATGGGCCACGTGCGCAACTACACGATCGGCGACGTGATGGCGCGGACCAAGCGGATGCGGGGCTTCAACGTGCTGCATCCGTTCGGGTGGGACGCGTTCGGCCTGCCCGCCGAGAACGCGGCGATCAAGCAGGGAATCCACCCCGAGACCTCCACGCTCGCGAACATCGCCTACATGAAGGGGCAGTTGCAGCGGCTGGGAATCAGCTACGCCTGGGAACGCGAGGTGGCGACCTGCCTGCCCGAGTATTACAAGTGGAACCAGTGGCTGTTCCTCCGGATGCTCGAGCGCGACCTGGCCTATCGCAAGCGCTCGACGGTCAACTGGTGTCCGAGCTGCCAGACGGTGCTGGCCAACGAGCAGGTCGTCGATGGCGGCTGCTGGCGCTGCAGCTCGGTCGTCGAGACCCGCAACCTCGAGCAGTGGTTCCTGCGGATCACGCACTACGCTCAGGAACTGCTCGATGCGACCGATGGATTGAGCGGCTGGCCGGAGAAGGTGTTGACGATGCAGCGGAACTGGATCGGGCGGTCGGAAGGCGCCCGTGTCACGTTCCCGCTGTTGCCCCCGGGCGCGTCCACGCCATCGGCAGAGCGTCGTTCGGCCGAGGCGGCCGACATCGAGGTGTTCACGACGCGCATCGACACGATCTTCGGCGCGACCTTCGTGCTCCTGGCGCCGGAGCACGAGTTCATCGAGCGTTTTGCCGCCGAGTCGGGCTCGCCTGCGGCGTTCCGTGATCAGGTCCAACGATTCCACGCACAGGACCGCACGGCTCGCCTGACCGGGCAGATCGAAAAGGAAGGCTTCTTCACGGGCCGCTATGCGGTCAATCCGTTCACGGGGCAGGCCGTTCCACTGTGGGTGGCGAATTTCGTGCTCGGGGAATATGGAACGGGCGCCGTCATGGCTGTCCCGGCGCACGACCAGCGCGACTTCGAGTTCGCCCGCAAGTACGGGCTGCCGATCGTGGTCGTCATCCAGCCCGAGGCGACTGAGGCCGCAGCCGACCGGCTCTCGGCCGATCGGATGACCGAAGCCTACGTCGAGCCCGGTCGCCTCGTCGCCTCCGGCGCGTTCACGGGTTTGTGGTCGACCGACGCCATCGCGAAGATGACGGACGAGGCGGCCGCTCAGGGCATCGGCCAGAAGACGGTGCAGTTCCGCCTCAAGGACTGGGGCATCTCGCGCCAGCGGTATTGGGGAACCCCGATTCCGGTCGTCTACTGCGAGACGTGCGGCATCGTTGGCGTACCCGACGACCAGTTGCCGGTCAGGCTGCCGAAGATCGCGCAGTTCACCGGCAGGGGTGATTCGCCGCTGGCGCAGGTGCCGGAGTTCGTCAACGCCATCTGCCCCACGTGCGGCGGGCCGGCGCGCCGTGAAACGGACACGATGGACACGTTCGTCGACTCGTCCTGGTACTTCTACCGCTACTGTGATTCGCGGAACGAGACGCAGGCCTTCGCGCCCGACGCGGTGAAGTACTGGTGTCCGGTCGATTTCTACAGCGGCGGGGTCGAGCACGCGATTCTCCACCTGATCTACTCCCGGTTCTTCTGCCGGGTATTCCGCGATCTCGGGATGGTGCAGCACGACGAGCCGTTCACCCGCTTGCTGACGCAGGGCATGGTGCTCAAGGACGGAAGCGCAATGTCCAAGTCGAAGGGGAACGTCGTGGACCCCGACGATATGATCGAGAGATACGGCGCAGACGCGCTGCGCCTGTATGTGATGTTCGTGGCGCCGCCGGAGAACGAGGTGGACTGGGCGGATGCGGGCCTCGAGGGCAGCGCGAGGTTCCTGGCTCGTGTGTGGCGGCTGGTCGATCACTGGTGTGACGCGTTCGCGGGGCGGAGCATCCCGGCTCCCGAGGGCCTGGCGCTGACGGAGGCCGAGCAGGCGGTCCGTCGCGTCACCCATGACACGATCCGGCGCGTGACGACCGACCTCGACCCCCGCGTGCACCTCAATACCGTGGTCTCCGCGCTGATGGAGCTGGTGAACGAGATCTATGCGTTCTCGGAGGAACACACGCGGACCGGAGCGCCGGGCCGTCGTCCCCGCGGCGCCGAGGACGTCGCGCCGGACCGGCCGGAGACGCTGAGCGTCGTCCGCGAGTCGATTGACGCGCTCGTGCTGATGCTGTCGCCCTTCGCGCCGCACATGACCGAGGAGTTGTGGGAGATGCGCGGCCACCAGGACGGGCTCACGGCGGCCGCGTGGCCGACGTACGACCCGGTCGTGGCGCGATCGAGCGAGATCGTCGTCCCCGTGCAGGTGAACGGCAAGCTGCGGAGCCGCCTGACGGTGTCGCCCGACACAGCCGAGCAGACGCTGAAGGACCTCGCGCTGGCCGATGCCGCCGTCCGCACCCACACCGCCGGCAAAACGGTGAGGAAGGTCATCGTGGCCAAGGGCAAGCTCGTGAATATCGTGGCGAGTTAGGCGTCAGGGGGCAGTGGACCGAGGAAGCAGGGTGCCAGTCATGATCGGAGTTCGTGTGCCACGCACGTTGTTGGCGTCGTTCATCGCTCTTGCCGCGATCACGTCGGGGTCGTGCGGCTACGCGCTCGCGGGTCGCGGTTCGTACCTGCCCGCCACGATCAAGACGATCGGAATCCCGGATTTCGTCAATCGGACGCCGTACTTCGAGGTCGGGCAGACGCTGGCGCAGCGGGTCCGATCGGAGTTCATCGGACGCGGCAAGTACAGAGTGCTCCCGCAGCAGAACGGCACCGATGCCGTGCTGCGGGTGACGATCAACTCGATCGGCCTGGTCCCGGCAAGCTTCAACGAGAACCAGCAGGCGACGCGATACGTGATCACGGTGGCGGTCGGCATCGAGTTCGTCCAGGCGTCGGACAACAAGGTCCTCTGGCAGAACCCGAGCCAGCTGTTCCGCGAAGAGTATTCGCTGACGACCGGCAGCGGCGTCGTCGACGCAGCCGCCTTCTTCGGGCAGGCGTCGAATGCGGTCGATCGCATGGCCACTGACTTCGCGCGCTCCGTGGTGAGCGCGATCCTCGAGGCGTTCTAGTCCGATGCCGGGCCGCCTGTCGTCCGCCGCAGTCCGCAGCCACATCGCCACCGGCGCGCTGGAGCCGCTCTATCTCATCACGGGCGATGACGAGACGGAGATGAGCGGGCTCTCCGCCGCGTTCACCGAGTCGGTCGAGGAGGACCTCCGTCCGTTCAACGTTCAGCGGTTCTACGGGACCGACCAGGGCGTGACGATCGCCGCCGTGCTCGATGCCGCGAGCACGCTGCCGCTGCTGTCGCCCCGACGGGTCGTGCTGCTGCTGCAGGCCGACCGGGCGTTGGCACCGCGTCGGGGCAAGATCGCCGAGTCGGACGATGACGACGCGGAGGCCGGCGGTGGAGCGGAGGATGGCGTGCCGAAGGGCTCCGGCCAGCTGGCCCTGCTGAAGACCTACGCGAAGAGTCCCCACGCCCACGCCGTTGTCGTGCTGGTTGGCAGCGGCTTGCAGAAGGCGTTCGAACCGCTGGCCAAGCAGGCTGCCGTCGTCGTGTGCGAGGCCTCGGTCGACATCATCAGGACCCTGGAGATCGAGCACGGCGTTCGGATCGACCGCGAGGCGGCGGAATTGCTGCGCCAGCGAGCCGGCGCCGATTTGCCGCGTCTGCGCGCAGACGTGGAGCGCGTGCTGCTCTACGCCGCGGGCCGGAAGACGATCGGGCGCGACCAGGTGGTCGAGGTCGTCGGCCGCGCGTCAGCCGCGGGCGGCAAGAAGCTGTGGACCGAGGTTGCCAACCGGCACGCGGCGAATGCGCTCCGCGAACTCGAGCTGGAAATGGGGGAGGGGGCCGTGCCCTTCATGGTGCTGGGGCTGCTGCGATCGGTGGTCGAACGGACGGTGACGGCGCCGGATCTGCCGGCGGCGGTCGACGCCTTGATGCGAACGGATCTTGCCCTCAAGACGTCGGGCGGAGATCCGCGTGTCTTGCTCGAGCGGTTGATCGTGGAGCTGTGCGGAACGGGGCGGGAATAGAACCCGCAGGACGCCGGCGGCATTCTGCGCGACCGTGTCGAACGGGGGCCGCCGGATGGCGGCCGTCCCCTAGGCAGCCGGCGCCTTGTTGAGGCTCACCTGCAGCCGCGACTTGTAGCGCGCCGCCGCGTTGTCGTGGATGATGCCCTTGCTCGACATCTTATCGATGAGAGACACGGTGTCGGCGAACTGTCCCTTCGCCTTCTCGAACTCCTTGGCGCTCACGAGGGCCCGGATGGCCTTCAGCGCGGTGCGAAGCTCGGAACGGTACTCCCGGTTCTGCTCCCGACGATTGATGCTCTGACGGTGCGCCTTCAGCGCTGATGCGTGACTGGCCACGGTTGTCTTCCCCTGTGAACAACTGCCTGCCGGGTCGATCGGCCCGGCGCGAAACTCCTATCATAGCACAGGTTTCAGCCGCCTCGACCCTACTGAACCCCAGCCATTCTGCCGAGAACATGTCTTGGACGCGGGCGCGGCCGCCGTGTCCGCGCGTCGAGCAGCGGCCACCTCCAATGAAAGGCCCCAACTGGTGCAGACCCCGTTCGTTGGCAGTGTCGAGTCGATCGTGGGGGCGATGGAAGCCCGGCAGCCGACCGTGGCGTCGCACTGCCGTCGCGTATCCGCCTACGCCGTCCAGCTCGCGATCCAGTATGGGCTCTCCGAGGGCCTGGTAGAGACGCTCCGCGTGGGCGGCCTCATCCACGACATCGGCAAGTTGCTCATCCCCACTCCCATCCTGCTCAAGCCGGGTCGCCTGACCGAACGCCAGTGGACCACGCTCCAGCGGCATGTCGAACTCGGCGCGTCGATGGCCGAGCATCTCGGCTTCGACGCGGCGGTCACGCAAATCGTGCTGGGCCATCACGAGCGCATCGACGGCAGTGGGTATCCAGACGCGGTCACCGCCGAGTCCATCCCGTGGCTGGTCCGAATCGTCAGCGTCATGGATGCGTTCGATGCCCTGACCAGTCCGCGGACCTATCGGGAAGCCCTCTCCATCGACGCCGCCCGCATCCTGCTCGCGCGCGAGGCGGCGGTCCGCTACTGCCCGTGGGCCGTCAGCGGCCTCCTGTCGCTTCCTCGGGCCTTGCTCGAGGCCATCGCGCACGGTGAGGTCGGGGCCTACCAGCCAGAGGGTCGGCCGAGCGCCGACGCCCTGGCCGGCGCGACCACCCCCTGGGTGGCCGCGATGTTCACCGACCCCGAACACGCCGCCGCCTGCTGGGCGTAATCGCCGATTCCAGGAACACAGGACCCTCCGAGCGCACAGAGGAGGTCGAGCCAGCCCGGCGCTGCCGGCGCTGTCGCCTCTGTATCGAGCATCGATTCCCGTACTACAATGGCGACACATGATCGTTGTTGAACGCCTGACCAAGATGTACGACGACTTCACCGCGGTGGACGGCCTGTCGTTCGCCGTCAGCCGAGGGGAAGTCGTCGGTCTGATCGGACCGAACGGCGCCGGCAAGACCACCACGCTCAAGTGCGTCGTCGGCATTCAGGCGCCGAGTGCCGGGTTTGTCCGGATCGACGGGCACGACATCGTCACCGACCCGATCGAGGCGAAGCGCCGACTGGCCTTCATGCCGGACGAGCCGCAGTTGTTCGAGTACCTCACCGTGCGCGAGCACCTGAGCCTTGTCGCACGGCTCTATCGGGTCACAGATGCCGCCGCCCGCGTGCCCGGTCTGCTCGACGAGCTGGAGTTGACCGGCAAGGAGAAGGCACTGCCGGGGGAGCTTTCCCGTGGCATGCGCCAGAAACTCGTCATCGCGTGTGGTCTGCTGCACAGCCCGGACGTTCTGCTGTTCGACGAGCCCCTGACGGGTCTCGATCCGATCGGCATCCGACGCATGAAGCAGAGTATCGTCGCCAGGGCAAAGGCCGGCGCGGCGGTCGTCGTGTCGTCGCATCTGCTCCACCTGGTCGAGGAGATCTGCACCCGCATCGTCATCATCAACAAGGGGACGAAGATCGCGGACGGAACGCTCGCTGAACTCGCGGCTCGGTCCGATCTGGCGGCGGCCGGATCAGACCTCGAGCAGATCTTCCTGCGAGCGACTGGACACGCCGACGAGACGAAATCGCCATGACGGGCGTGTTCCTGTTCGTCACCGCGTGCACGCTGAAGAACCGGCTGCACCGCCGGCTGCGGCGTCTCCGCGAGCCCCGGTATGCGGCCGGGCTCGTGGCTGGCCTTGCATATCTCTACTGGTTCCTCATCCGCAACCAGTTCCGCAGGGCGGGAGCCGGCCGGCTGCCGATCGAGCGCCTCGACGGCGTCCTCGCCTCGGCCGGACCGTATCTGGTCGTCGCCGGCGCGTTCGGTCTCTGGCTGGCCGCGGCCCTCGCCTGGGTGTTCTCGGCGTGGAAGCCGTCAATCACCTTCACACCGGCCGAGGTGCAGTTCCTCTACACCGCACCGGTCGGACGCCGACGGTTGCTCAACTACAAGCTCCTGCGGATGCAAGGCGGCATCATATTCGGCCTCTCGATCGCCGCGCTGTTCTCGGGCGCGCTCCGGGCGGCCATGTCCGGGCGCTGGTCGTTCGTACTTGGTGGGTGGCTGTTGTTGTCCACGATAGCCCTGCACGCGGTCGGGATCAGCCTGACGAAGGCGCGGCTCTCGACGGGTTCGTTGAACGGCGCGACGCGGCTGTGGACCGCGTGGCTGGTGCCTGGTTTCACGGGAATCGTGTCAGGCGTCGTCCTGTCGGTCGTGGCTCTCCACGCGAGAGAATGGGCCAAGCTGCAACCCCTCGACGCGGCCAGGGATGCGCTCGGTCACGCCGTCTCCGGTCCTGCGGCCGCGGCGCTCTGGCCGTTCAAGGCCGTGGTGGCTCCGCTGCTCGCGGTCGAACCGGGTGCGTTCGTCCCGGCGCTGGTGCCTGCGCTGTTCGTCCTGGCGCTCAACTACGTGTGGGTCATGATGTCGGATTCGGTGCTGAGCGAGGCCGTCGTGGCGGCGGAATCGCAGCGCGCGCGGGGGCGCCGGGCGGCACCAACGGCTGTCGTTCGCGGTGAGCCGTTCTCGCTGCGGGTCGAGGGACGCCCGGAACTGGCCGTGGCCTGGAAGAACTTGATTCTGCTCAGCCGCTACGCATCCATATGGACCGTCGTGCGGGTGCTGGTGCCGGTCCTGCTTCTCGGTGTCGTCCTCGGGACCGGCCGCTCGGCCGGTGTGCTCGCGCCGGTCGCGCTGGCCTTGCTTGGGTTCGCCGCGATCCTCGGCCCCGACATCGTTCGCAACGACCTCCGGGACGACCTGCCGCGACTCGCCGTGCTGAAGACCTGGCCGATGTCCGCCACGAGTCTCCTCGTGGGCGAGTTGCTGGCACCAACGCTCGTGCTGACCGTCACCATCTGGTTTCTGGATGCGCTGGCGCTCACGCTCTCGTCCGGACTCCGCGCGGGACCGCACGCGCTCATCGATCGGGTCTTCCTGGCCCTGGCTGTGGCCATCGTCGCACCGATGTTGGCGGTCGGGAGACTCGTGATCCAGAACGCGGCGGTGATTCTGTTCCCGGGCTGGATCCCGACCGGTGGAGCACGGCCACGCGGCATCGAGGCGATGGGACAGAACATGCTGACGTTCGCCGGGACGTTCGTGGTCCTGGTGCTCGGGGTACTACCGCCCGTACTGGTGTCCGGCGGGCTCGGCTTCGTGCTGTGGATGTGGCTCGGGTGGGCGGCGCTGCTGCCGTCAGCGGCCCTGTTCGCCGGCGTGCTCCTGGGCGAGGCCGCGTTCGCGGTGGCGGTGCTCGGCCGCTTGCTGGGCCGGACCGAGCCCAGCCAGGTCGAGGTCGAAGAGTAGCGGGCCGTCTCTCGAGTCTACCGGCCCCCAATCACCATGAAGCCGGCCCAGTGGTACGGATGGCGCGTTGCCGGTTGCGCGAGCGTTGATTTCATCGCGCGCTGCAGCGAGAACGCCACCTCGGGTGGCGCGGGCCTGGCCGTTCGGGACGGTGTGAGGAACGACCGGTAGAAGGCCGCGATCACGGGAAACCCGGTGGCCGGCGGCAGCCAGCGGTTGATGGCTACTTGCGGCGTCCCCGCGACGAACAGCGACCAGAACAGGGTTGTCAGAGCATCGCCGCCTCCGTTCGGGCCCAATCCCGCCTCGACCCTGGTCAGCACCGCCACCGTTGCCGGCAGTTCGCAGTCCATGAACGACGCGATCTCGGTGAGACCGTCGGCGCCATCCGTATCGCCGTCGGGGGCCATCGCCAGCAACGAGTAGAGCGGAGCGGCCTCGCTCAAAAATCCTGGGACCGCGACATGGAGGACGGACCCGGTCGCCACGCCCCGCGCCACCTGGGACCATCGCGCGTCGCCGCGGAAGAACATCTTGCGCCGGACCTGGGCGAAGAGCAGCGAGGCTCGACGTACCTCTCGCTCGGCGCTCGCGGGCGACTTGGAAGCCGCGGTTGGCCTCAGCAAGGCGAGGCGGCTCGTGGCGGCTGGGCCGAGCAGCGGGTCAGCGAACGCGACGAGCGATGTGGGAGCGCGTGGATCGGGCGTGGAACCGGCGACCGTCACGAGCGACGTCAGCGAGGGTGCGTAGGAGATTGCGGCGCCTTCGATGAGATAGTGGCCCGAGGGCGTGACGAGCGCCTCGAAGGGGAGCAGCCAGAGGAACGCGTCGGGGATGATGATGATCCGCTTGCGGCCCTCGATCGCGGCCTGGACCGGTGCGAGCAGGAGCGAGTGCAGGTCCTGAGAGAGCGCGTCAACGCCGTCACCCTGGTTTGCGATCGCGTCGCGGAACTTGCGCACTTGCTGCGCCAGTTGATCCGCTCTCACTTCGATCGTGGCCACCTGCAGCAGGCTGGGCGGCGCGGAGGCCGTCGCCCGACCCACGGCGAACACCCAGGTCCGCGCGTCACTGACGGCGAAGGCCAGGATGACGGTCGAGGGCAGACGGAGCAGCGGAGCGACTCCCGACACACCAATCGCGTCGTTCTGTGCGCGCTGCCCGCGGAGCGCCCGATGTGAATCGTAGAGAGTCTGCCGCAGCTTCTCGCGCTCGCGCTCGAGTGTGGAGAGCTGGCCGGCAAGCGTTCGCACGCGGTCGGTGTCGGGGTGTGCGCGTCCGCGCTCGCGCCGTATCTTGACGCCGACCGTCCTGGCTTCGCGCATGAGCCGTCGTTCCTCGTCGCGCTCGGCGGGTGTCAGACCCTTGCTGACGACCATGCCGCCTTCGCCGAGTTGATCGGCGAGCGCTCGCTGCCGGCCCCGCTCGGCCCACACGAACGCCTCCTCCGTGCGACCCGATCCGACGAGCAGATCGACCAACGCCAGGTACGGCGCACGACGATTGTCGAAGAACGTCTCGGCAGCCGGGCCGAGCGGCACCTTCGCCAGCGCGGCCACCGATTCCTCGAGGGCAGCCAGCGCCTGATCGTTCCGGCCCGCTTTCTGGTGTGCCTTGCCAATGACCGTCTTGGCATACGCCACGGTGTCGAAGTGCTCGATGGACGTCGCAACCTCGGTCGCGCGGGTCGCCGCGGCCACCGCGTCTTCGGCGTGACCCTGTTGGAGCGACGCATTGGCGCGCAGCGCCAGCGCCGTGGCGATGGCCGATTGTTCCTTGCTGGCTTCCGAGATGGTGAGACTCCGCTCGTTGGCAGCAATCGCCTCGTCGTACCGGCCCCGCGAGGCGTGGAGGACGCCGATGTGGATCAGCGTCCACATGACGCCGGGGTCGTCCTTCAGTCTCTCGCGGAGGGCGAGGCTCCGCTGGTACTCGGTCAGCGCGAGGTCGGCGTCTCCGAGCGCGAAGTGCGCCCCGCCGAGACCACCCAGGTCGCGTGCGATGCCGGCCTCGGCGGCGTCCGCCGCGTTCCCGCCTCCTTCATCGAGCGTGAGTGCCTGCTGGTACTGCTCGATCGCCCGTTCGAAGCTCCGCTGCAGGGCGTGGAGTTGGCCGAGCGCGAACCGGGCGCTGGCCCGGTTGACCGGCAGCCGCAGGCGGTCGTACTCCGCGACGCACTTCGTCTGGTACTCGAGGGCTCTCGCCAGATCCCCCTGCAGGCGGAAGATCTCTGCGATGCCGCCCAGTGCCCTCGCAACGCCGTTCCTGTCCTTGGTGGTCTCGCTCACGGCGAGCGCGCGTCGCCAGGCGTCCGCCGCGGCGGCATACTCGCCCTGTTCCTTGTTGACCAGCGCAATCGCCTGATATACGCCCGCGGTCGTGTAGATCTGCTTGGCCCGATCCATGACCGCGAGCGCCCGCTGATAGTGCTCGAGCGCGCGGGAGAACTCGGTCTGCATGTAGAGCGCATTGCCGAGCCCTTGTAGCGCGGACGCCATGCCGGCATCGTCGTTCAGCCGCTCGAACGGGGTGAGCGCCCGTTGATACAGGTCGGCGGCGCGCACGAAGTCGCCGGCCGCGTACGCGAGGTTCGCGAGATTGGCATCGCAAGCAGCCGCATCGCCGTCGCTCCCGTCGGCGACGAAGGCCTCGCGAGCCGACGTAAACGCGCGTCCGGCTTCGTCGCGGCGACCCGACATCATCAAGATGGATCCGGAGTTCAGCTGCGTCCGGCCGAGCACGCCCTGGTTGCCGAGAGTCCTGGCCAGCCGGCCCTGCAGCCCCAGGATCTCGAGGACGTCCTCGAACTTGCCTTGACTCTGCAGCCTCCCTGCCTCCAGCCCAAGGCCTGTCAGCGTGTCGTCCGACGCCAGATCGGGTTCGCGGGCGAGGAGCGCGTCCCGCTGGTCCGCGGGAACTCCGAGCAGCCTGGCCGCGAGCTGTGGCGCGGCAGACGCTTCGTTCCAGATCTTCCAACCGTCGTCGCCCTCGAGAAACGTGAAGTCACGGATGCGGCGCTCGTGGCGGATCCGCCCCGTCTTGGCGTCGGTGACCGTCAGATCGATCACCGCCCGCGCGCGGCCGCCGCCGGGGTCCGCCGAGACGTCTCGGAGCGACAGTGTGTCGAGCGCGACGGACCGCAGATCGAATTCCAGGAGGACGATGTTTCGGCCGTAGCGAGCGGGGCCGCGCACGTGCCAGCAGGCCGCCATGGCCTCGATGTCCTTCCGGACATACGCGTCGAAGTAACGCTGGAGCAGCCCACGGAATGCTGCCTCAGGAGCCTGCGCGCCAGCGGCCGGCACGGCCAGGGCGGAGGAGGACTGGGCTGCTGTTGTGGACGGGATGGCCAGACACGCTGCCAGGAACAGGATCCATACGAGGCCAGAGCAGAGTTGATGTCGGCGCCGCACGTCGCCTCCTCGGCTGGTGAGCAGGAACGGGATCTCAGTCGTGTTAGACGCCGTCGACCGGCAAATGGCCCGGGGCAGGAGGAGAGCGGCGTGCGAAGGCAGGAGAACGGCGCAGCAACACCGCTGTCAGGACGCTGGCTGGGATGGAGTTCGCAAGCCTCGGGCTAACGCGGATTGTCGACGATCTCGTAGGCGCCGGACGCGGGCTTCATGTCGGAGTAGTGCGGGATGGTGCGGCCGTTCACGACCGCAAGGGTCTTGTAGATCGGGCGCGTGACGGGTGCGACGCCAACCGATGTTCGCGTCTTGACCTTCCGGACGTAGTCTCTCGTCTCGCGATAGGGGGGAACCGTGTTCCCGTAGCGTCCCACCGCCTCGGGGCCCGCATTGTAGGCCGCCAGCGCAAGCTCTTCGTTGTTCTCGAACCGATCGAGCAACCGACGCAGGTATGCGACACCGCCGCGGATGCTCTCTTCCGGATCGTAGGGACGGCGAACGCCGAGCAGTGCGGCCGTGGACGGCATCAACTGCATGAGGCCCATCGCGCCCTTCGGGGACCGGGCGCGCGGATTGTAGCCCGATTCGACTTGGGCAACCGCCCGAACGAGGTCCGGTCGGACCCGTTGGGCGCGTGCGTGCTCGACGATGAGCGAGTCGTAGGCGTCGCGGTTGACCGTCGAGGCCGGTCTCGTGACGCGGAGATCGGGGCTGGCGTGCGGGACCTCGAACGTCCGGACCGAGGTGGAGGCGTCCGCAGGCGCGTGATCGGACAGCACGAGGGTGCCGTTCGCGTTCCGCCACGTGTAGATCTGCGCGCTTGCCACCGAAGCGGTCGCCAGAGTCATCACGAGCAGGACGAACGTCCGCAGCAAGTACACCTCGGATCGTATTATCGGCAGATTGGAGAATTTCTGTACCCCCCCTCGAGAAGGAGCCAGCGGTAAGGGGTTGGGCGCGGCATGGCGCGCCCTGATCCGGAATCGAGAATTGAGAAGCGAACGCCGGGAGACCAGAGCCTACTTCTGCGACAGCATCAGGATGATGAGCGCGACGATGACGGCCAGGGCGACAGCCGCGACAATCTTCCAGCCGCTCTTCGGGTAGCGGCCGGCAATCGCTCCCGTGTAGCCGTTGGCGACGACCTGGTACGCCTTCCGACCGTACGTGTAGGTGAGCAGCCAGATCGGCACGAGGATGTGCTTGAACGTCAGTCCTGAGTACTCCGGCTCAATCTGCAGGTTCCTCTGCGTGTCGCCCGGCACCTCGCGTGAGCACAACTGCATCAGTTCGGCGCGCATCTGCTCGCGCGAGGCGTTGGCCGCGTCCAGCAGCACGACCTGGTAGTGTTCGACGACGTAGCCGGACAGGTAGGCCGTGTCGTACGCGACGAGTTCCGTGGTTGGGAACGGTTCCACGCCCCTCAACAGCGACGAATCGACCCCCCGACTTCCTGGCACCAGCTCATCGTCGAACACGTGGGAAATCTCGCCGCTTGCCGATTCCCACCTCACGCGCTGCACCTGCCGTGTCTGGGTGCGGCCGTCCGAGTCTCGGTATTCCTCCGTGACGTAGTAGTAGTAGCCGGCTTCCGCCGTCCACGGGCAGCGCGCCTGCGCGTCGAACGTCCAGTAGGGAATGTAGAGGCCCTTGATTTGGTCGACGAGCGCGCTACCTTTGAGCGCGCCTGGCGCGAACCAGCGGCTGCCGTACCACTGCCGCATACTGTCACGGACTTGTGTCTGCGACACCTTGAACGGCAGCAGGCTCTGCGGACGGATCGGGGACTTGATCTCCTGGTAGTCCACGAGCGCCGGCGAGCCGCAGAACTCGCAGTTCTGGCCGACGCGGGCGGGGTCGTAGACCATCACCGCCTTGCAACTCTGGCACTGCACGGTGCGGCGTTCGAGTTGCCAGCCGCGCTCGTCCTCCGGCATCGCCCGAAGCGCCGAGACCAGGTCGAGTTCCTGGATCGCGCCCGTGTTCTGATCGATCTTGTACGGCGACTCGGTGCCGCAGAACGGGCACACGAGCCGCTGTTTCGCCGCATTCCACTCGGCCTGCGCCCCGCAGGCCGGACATGCATGCTTCTCGAGCGCGATGATTTCGGGCATAGAAGTCACACGGGGCACGACGTGTTGTGCCCCGCCTGCGCAACGTGCTCATCGATCCACGGCCAGGAGCCGCGCCCTACTGGGCCAGATACGCGTCGAGCGCGGCCTTCGTGATGCGGAAGCTGCTGCCGATCTTCTTGGCCTTCAATTCACCCGACTCGATGATGGCCATGACGTCGGCCTCGGGAACACCGAGGCGCTTGGCAACGTCTGGCGGCGCGAGCAGTTCGGCGGCCGGAGCCGCGGCCGGCGCCGTCGCGGCCTGGGCGGCGCCCTGTGCGGCGGCCTGGCCCCCCGGCGCGGGGCTCATCCCCTGTTGCATCATCTGCTGTGCGATGCCGAAGCCAACCGCCAGCTCTGCCGCCATCCCGCCGCCACCGGCCGTCCCCGATTCCATCCCCTTGCCCATCTGGTACTTCACGAAATCGTTCAGGTTCCCGATCGCTGCCATGCTGGATCGCTTGTCGATCGCCTGTTCGACTTCCGGAGGGACGGACACGTTCTCGACGACGAAGCTGGTGATTTCCAGGCCGTACTTCTCACCGACGATCGGGTTGATCAGCGGGAGCAGTGCTTCGCCCAGCTCGCTGTACCGGGTAGCCACGTCGAGCGCCGGCACGTGCGAGGTGGCGAGCGCCTCGCTGAAGACGCTGACGAGTCGAGACCGCATCGTATCGGCGAACTCGTCGAGCCGGAAGTGCTGATCCGATCCGGCGACTTCCTTGAGGAACAGCTTGGGTTCGACGATCTTGAAGTCGTAGATGCCGAACGCCCGCATGCGCACGACGCCGAAGTCCTGGTCGCGCACCATGATCGGGTTGGCCGTACCCCACTTGTTGCCGGTGAAGAGCCTCGTGGCGAGGAAGTAGACGTCCGCCTTGAACGGCGAGTTGAAGCCGTACTTCCACGAGGCGAGCTTCGTCAGGACCGGGATGTTGTCGGTGGTGAGCGTGTGTTTGCCAGGCGCGAACGTGTCGCCGAACTGCCCGAGGTAGAGGAACTGTACGAGCTGCGACTCCCGCACGATCAACTGAGCGCCGTTCTTGATCGCCTTGTCCTCGTCCGGGTACCGGTAGGACAACGTGTCCCGGGAATCGTCCGTCCACTCGATGACGTCGATCAGTTCGCCCTTGATGAAGTCGAACACACCCATGGCGCGCTCCTTCTGTGAGGCTCCTGGCCCCTGGCTTTCGATCTCAGCCCTTGATCATCTCTTCGACGACTTTCCTCGCCTCCTGCAGCATCTGGTCGATGCCGCCCGGGTTCTTGCCGCCCGCTTCCGCGAAATCGGGCCGGCCGCCGCCCCCGCCGCCGACGAGCGGCGCGATCTTCTTGACAATCTGACCAGCGTGCAGCTTCCGGACGAGATCGGCTGTCACCGAGACCACCATCGACACGCGGCCCTCGTTCTCCGACGCGACGACCACG
Organism: Vicinamibacterales bacterium; assembly: GCA_036504215.1. Taxonomy (NCBI): domain Bacteria; kingdom Pseudomonadati; phylum Acidobacteriota; class Vicinamibacteria; order Vicinamibacterales; species Vicinamibacterales bacterium. The sequence goes on from DASXVO010000035.1 coordinate 53,547, forward strand.
ACGCCGCTCTGCAGTTTGCTCTTCAGCGAGTCGGCGAGCTGGCCGAGGCCGGCCTTGTCGAGGCCCTGCACCCGCCGCGTCACCAGCCTCGTGCCAGCAACCTCGATCGTATCGTCGTCCGCGGTGCCGCTCGTGCCGCCGCCGCCCATCGCCACCTTCATCTTCAGCTGGCCGTTCTCGCGAGCGAGGCGCTTGGCCTCGGCGTGCAGGCGCTCGATCGCTCCGACGGCTTGATCGGACGGCGCTTTGAGCGCCTCCAGCACGGCGTCGAGTTGCTGCCGCTGATGCTGGTGCAGTTGCAGGGCGCCCGCGCCCGTGAGCGCCTCGATGCGGCGTACGCCGGCGGCGACGCCGCCCTCCTGCGCGATCGTGAACAGGCCGATGTCGCCCGTCGCCCGGACGTGCGTCCCGCCACAGAGTTCCATGCTGAAGCCGGGCACCGACACCACACGCACGCTGTTGCCATACTTCTCGCCAAACAGCGCCATGGCGCCGGCGGCAATCGCCTCGTCGGTCGAGCGTACCTCGGTTTGGACGGCGGTGTTCCGCCAGATCTCCGCATTGACGATACGTTCGATCGTCGCGAGTTGTTCGGGCGTGAGCGCCGCGTAGTGCACGAAGTCGAAGCGCAGCCGCTCGGGCGAGACCAGCGAGCCCCCTTGCTTGACGTGCGCGCCGAGCACCTGGCGCAGCGCGGCATGGAGCAGGTGAGTGGCCGTATGGTTGCGACGGATGGCGTCGCGCCCGGTCGCATCGACCTCCGCGGTGACGAGATCGCGCTCCCGGAAGGCGCCGGTCTCGACGTGCACGCGGTGCAGCCGCGGCCGATCGCTGCCGGCACGGACGAGCCCCTCCACGCGCGCCCGGCCCGGGCCGGACTCGCTGACGATGACGCCGCGGTCCGAGACCTGTCCGCCAGACTCGACGTAGAAAGGTGTCGATCCCAGTGCGACGTACCCCGAGCGCCCTTCGGTCAGCGCGGCGACCGTCTGGCCGTGCTCGTCGAGCACCGCGAGGACGGGTACGCCCTTCACGGTCGTTGTCGAATAGCCCTCGAAGACGTCGGCGGTCCCGCGCAGCGATTCGGTGGACGTTTCGAACGCCTGCGTCTCCGATTTTGCCGCGCCGAAGCTGCTCCGGGCGCGCGCCTTCTCGCGCTGCGCCTCCATCGCCCGCTCGAAGCCTGCGCTGTCGAGGGTCAGATGTCGCTCGGAGGCCATGTCCTCGATGAAGTCGAGAGGGACGCCGAAGGTGTCGTACAGCTTGAAGGCCTCGTCGCCGGGTACCAGCGCCTTCGCGGCCGCAGCGCGGTCGAGTACGTCCTCGAGCCGGGGGAGGCCCATGGTCAGCACCGACTCGAACCGTTCTTCCTCGGTCCGCACCATCCGCTCGACATAGTCCTGCTGCGCGCGCATTGCGGGATACGCGTCGCCCATCTCGCGGGTCAGCACGTCGACGAGGCGGTGGAGGAAGGGTTCGGTCATGCCCAGTCGCTTGCCGTGACGCATCGCGCGACGCATGATCTTCCGCAGCACGTAGCCGCGCCATTCATTCGACGGCACGACACCGTCGGCGATGAGGAAAGCGGCCGCGCGGGCGTGGTCGGCGACGACACGCATGGAGACATCGTTGCCCGACATCGAGCCGTCGTATCGAGTGTGGGCCAGCTCGCCGATGGCCGTGAGGATCGGTGTGAACAGGTCGGTGTCGTAGTTCGACAGCACGCCCTGCAGGACGGCGGTGATCCGCTCGAGGCCCATGCCTGTGTCGATCGAGGGTGCCGGCAGAGGCGTGAGCGTGCCGTCCGACTGGCGGTCGAACTCCATGAACACGTTGTTCCAGATCTCGACGTAACGATCGCAGGAGCAGGCCACGCCCTTGCACTCGGGTTCGGAGCAGGGCAGGTGACTGCCGCGGAAGTAGTGGACCTCGGAGCAGCGGCCGCACGGGCCCGTGTCGCCCATCGCCCAGAAGTTGTCGGCGGCGCCCAGTTCGCTGATCTTCTCCGCTGGCAGGAACGACCTCCACAGGCCGTACGCCTCGTCGTCGCGGGGCACGCCGTTCTCGCCACCGAACACTGTCGCGTGCAGACGCTCGGGCGGCAGCTTCCACTCCTCGGTCAGGAGCGTCCAGGCGAAGGCGATCGCGTCGGCCTTGAAGTAGTCGCCGAACGAGAAATTGCCGAGCATCTCGAAGAACGTGTGGTGGCGGAGCGACGGCCCCACGTTTTCGAGGTCGTTGTGCTTTCCGCTGACACGCATGCACTTCTGCGAACTCGTCGCTCGCTTGTAGTCGCGGGTCTCCTTGCCGAGGAACAGGTCCTTGAACTGGTTCATCCCGGCGTTGGTGAAGAGCAGAGTCGGGTCGTTCCCGGGGACAAGCGGCGAACTCGCCACGATCCGATGGCCGTGACGCGCGAAGAATTCGAGGAATGAGGCGCGGACTTCGTTCGAGGTCATAGGCGTACCATTCTAGCAGCAGGCCGCTTGGCCCCGCAGAGAAGGACGCCACTGAGACACGGAGAACGCCGAGGCGCCAGTCCCCGGCCCTTTGCGGCGCGATCGACCTCCGGTCGACCGCGCGCACATGGCGCGCCGACGCGCCGGACTACCCAGTGTCCTCTGCGACGTCTGGGGAGAACGTCGTCACGGGGGCAGGCGGGAAGGGCTTTCCCGGTCGCCGTGTGCGCGCCCTCATTCCGGCTCGTCCTCCGGCACGACGTCCCGCTTGGCGCGGGCCTTCAGCGCGGTGATCACGGCCGAGGGGGAGAAGCCCTGGCGGACGAGCGCCTGCAGCAGGCGGCGAAAGTGAGCGGCGTCGCGAATGCGGGCGGCGGGACCGCGGAGGCGGCGGCCGAGGGCGCGCTCGAGGAGGGCGGATTCGTCCAGCGCACCGAAGACCTCGTCGAGCGCCTCGTCGGCGACGTCGGTGGCGATGCCGATGGCCTGGAGGTGGCGACAGATGCGGGCTCGACCGCGCGACTTGATCTTGGCCTCGGTCAGGGCGGCGTTGCGAGCCACGCGTCGATCGTCGACCGCGCCGACCTCGCGCAGCCGCGACACGGCTGACTCAATCGCCTCCGCGGCGTGCTCACGACGTGCCAGCCGCTCGCGCACCTGTGCCTCGGACAGCTCCCGCCGCGCCAGCATCGCCAGCCCCGCCGCATACGCCGCCCGCACGGGGTCGCTCATGCCTACCGTCCGAAGCGCTGGATGTCCTGCTGGTTCATGCCCGCCCTCGTCATCTCGTCGCGGGCGGCGTCAGACGTCATCGCGATGCCCTGGACGCGCAGCTTGAACTCGTCCACGTTGGACGCCCAGTGCAGCGCCTCCTCGTACGACACGATGCCGGCCTCGTAGAGGCTGAAGATCGACTGATCGAACGTCTGCATGCCGTACTGCGACGTGCCCGCGGCGATCGCGCCCGGGATGAGGTGCGTCTTCTCCTTGTCCACGATGCAGTCACGGATGAACGGTGTGGAAATCATCACCTCGACCGCCGCGCACCGGCCGTTGCCGTCCGACCGCGGGATCAGGCGCTGCGAGATGACCGCCTTCAGGACCGACGCGAGCTGGAGGCGCACCTGCTTCTGCTGGTGGGGAGGGAACACGGCAATGATACGGTTGATCGTCTCGGTGGCGTCGAGGGTGTGGAGGGTCGAGAAGACCAGGTGGCCGGTCTCGGCGGCCACCAGCGCCGTCTCAATCGTCTCGAAGTCGCGCATCTCGCCGACGAGGATGACGTCCGGGTCCTGGCGGAGCGCGCTCCGCAGCGCGTAGGAGAAGGATTGCGTGTCCACCGCCACCTCGCGCTGGTTGACGATCGATCGGTTGTCCCTCTGCAGGAACTCGATCGGGTCCTCGATCGTCATCACGTGGACGCAACGGGTGCTGTTGATGTGATCGACCATCGCCGCGAGCGTCGTGCTCTTGCCCGAACCCGTGGTTCCTGTGACCAGCACCAGTCCGCGGTCTCCATCGCCGATTCTCGCGAGCACGCCCGGCAGACCGAGTTCCTCGATCGACTTGATCCGCATCGGGATCACGCGCAGGACGAGGCCAATCGACCCGCGCTGCTGGAACACGTTGCAGCGGAATCGTCCGAGGCCGGGCACGCTGTAGGCCAGGTCGACCTCCTGTGCCTCCTTGAACTTCTGGCGCTGGGCGCTCGACATCACGGCGGCCGCCATCGCGACGGTGTCCTCGTGCGTCAGCCGGTTGTCCTCAGCGGCCGGCGTCAGCACACCGTTCACCCGCATCATGGGAAAGCTCCCCACCTTGAGGTGAAGGTCGGACGCCCCGTGATCCACGGCGAACTTGAGCAGATCGTTGACGTGCATGGATGCCCCGAAAGGAACGGCCGGCCGCCGTCCAGCGGCCGGCGATGGTCCTCGCGCTATCCGGTGTTTCGGCCGCGGGGCCCTACGAGTTTAGATACAGCAGCCAGCCGTGACGGTCCGGCACCTCGCCGTCGATGATCTGGAAGAACGCTTTCTGAATGGCCCTGGTGACGGGCCCGGCCTTCCCGGCACCGACCAGGACACGGTCGACCGAGCGGATCGGCGTGACTTCGGCGGCCGTGCCGACGAAGAACAACTCGTCCGCGATGTAGAGCGACTCGCGGAGCAGATTCTCCTCGCGCACGTCGTATCCAAGGTCGCGGGCCATCGTCATGATCGAGTCGCGGGTGATGCCGGGCAGTACCGAGGCGGCGATCGGCGGCGTGAAGAGCACGCCGTCTCGCACCAGGAAGATGTTCTGGGCGCTGCCCTCGCTGACGTGGCCCGACGCGTCCAGCGCAATGCCCTCGGCGTAGCCGTCGGCCATCGCTTCCATCTTGATCAGTTGACTGCTCGCGTAATTGGCGCTCGACTTCGCCATCGTCGGGAAGGTGTTGGGCGCCGAACGGGTCCACGAACTGACCCGCACATCAACGCCCTTCTCGAGTGCCTCGGGCCCGAGGTACTTGCCCCATTCCCAGACCAGGATCGCCACGTCCACCGGGGACCCGAGCGGGCTCACACCCGGTTCGCCGTAGCCGCGGTAGATCAGCGGGCGGATGTAGCACGCCTTCAGCCGGTTGGCTCGGATGGTGTCGAGAATCGCCGCGTTCAGCACGGCGGGCTCGTACGGAATCTCCATCCGGTAGATCTTGGCCGAGTTGTAGAGCCGCTTCGTATGGGCGTCGAGCCTGAAGCAGGCCGAACCCTTCGGAGTGTCGTAGCATCGCGCGCCTTCGAAGACCGCGCTCCCGTAGTGAACGACGTGTGACGCGACGTGGATCTTCGCGTCGGCCCAGTTCACCAGCGATCCGTTCATCCAGATCGTGCCGGTGCCCGCAAACGCCATGGATCACCTCATTTGTCCAAGGATTTCCGCCAGGAAAGCCAACCGGAGGGCATTGGCGATTCTAGCACTACTGCGCTTCACCGCAAAAGGGACAGCGGTCGGTCCGCATGTGCAAGGGCTTGCGGCAGTGCCAGCAGAACCGCGAAGCCATCGTCTCGCGGGCGCGGAGCCGCCCTTGGATGTCCTGCAGCTCGCCCGTCGCTCCCTGGGTCCGGCGCGGTGCTGTCTGAGACGCGGTCAGCGTCGCGCGGGACCCCACCCACTTGCTGCGCGCCGCCAGCACGTCGTCGAGTAACTCACCGGCTCGCTGGTACCGTTCGCCCACCGCCGGCGCCATCGCCCGCATCACGATGTCGTTCAGTTCCTTGGGAATCCGGCTGTTGCGCGCGCGCGGCGGCGAGACGAGTTCCCCCCGCATGAGTTTCTGGATGTCTGCCGGCGACGGCGTGCCGTAGGGCAACCCGCCCGTCAGCATCTGATACATCGTCACGCCCAGCGAGTAGATGTCGGACGCGAAGACCGCCTTGCCGTGGAACTGCTCGGGCGCCATGTACGGCGGACTGCCGATGACGGTCGTGCCGTGCCCCGCCACCTCGAGGAAGCGCGACGTCCCGAAGTCGGCGACCTTAACCATACCGTTCTCTGAGACGAGGACGTTGGCTGGGCGCAGGTCACGGTGGAGGACTCCCTGACTGTGCGCGTGATCCACCGCGTTGCAGATCTGACACGTGAGGTCGAGCGTGTGCGCCAGTTCGAGTCCGCCTTCGCGTTCGATGACCGCCTCGAGTGTCTCGCCCGGCACGTACTCCATGACGATGAAGAAGACGTTCTCCTGCTTCTCGGCCGTCAGGATGGTGACGATGTTGGGGTGGTTGAGGGCGGCGAGCAGCCGAGGTTCGCGTAGCAGCTCGCCGAAATCGATGTTCTGGCGGTGCGGCACCTTGATGGCGACCTTTTTGTCGATCCAGGTGTCCTCAGCAAGGTAAACCGCCCCGAACCCGCCGCTGCCGAGCGACGAGATGATGCGGTATTTCCCTATGGTCTGGCCACGAAAGAACATCGAAGGGAGTATATACCTCAACGGATGGCAAGTGCTAAGTGCTGGGTGCTAAGTGCTGAGTGCGCAGGAAGGTGCGAGGTGCTGGGTGCTGAGTGCGCGGGAGGGTGCCAAGTGCTCGGTCCGAGGTGACCACTGCCGCGAAGACGGCCGCCGGTATAATGTCCGCGTGCACCACCGTTTCTACGCGCCCGAACTCAGTGAGGGGCAGGAACTCGTGCGACTGCCGCCTGATGAGGCAGAGCATCTCGCGCGGGTGTTGCGGTTGCGCGTCGGTGCTGTGGTCCAGGTGTTCGACGGGCGCGGCCGCGAGTGTCGCGGGGCGGTGGAGCAGATCGAACGCGGTGGCGTCACGGTGCGTGTCACCGGACAGATGAGCCCGGTGCCCGAGACGGTCGTGCGGCTGATCCTCGCCCAGGCGGTGCTCAAAGGGGACGCCATGGACGGTGTCGTGCGCGACGCCACGATGCTGGGTATCTCGGAGTTCGTGCCGCTGCTCACCGACCGCAGCGAAGTGGACAGCCACCGGCTCCAGCAGTCCGGCCGAATCGCACGGTGGCGGCGGATAGCCGTTGCGTCCGCGAAACAGTGCGGGCGCGCCGTCGTACCGGCCATCGCCGACCCCCTCGGGCTCGAGCAGTGTCTCCAGGCCGTGTCGGCTGAGTGTCGGGTGCTGCTGGTCGAGCCCACCGCGGGTTCGGGCCACGCGACGGGCGTGCGCGACCTGCCGCTGCTCGGAATTGGCTCCGCGCTGCTGATTGTCGGTCCCGAAGGTGGCTGGACCGATGCTGAAACCGACTGCGCCATGCGGGCTGGCTGCCGGGCCCTGACGCTCGGTCCTCGCACGCTGCGCGCCGAAACCGCTCCTTCCGTGGGACTGACCGTCCTGCAGTGCCTGTCCGGCGAATTCGACTGACGGCCTCCCTGCGTTTTTCCTGTCACGTTTTTTCGGAGATTGCCGAATACCTAGTGGAAGTGAAGTGGGCCCGTCGGGGCCACATTGCAGGAGCGCATCATGTTGTATCTCGCAATCCTTGGTCTGGTCGTTGGCATGGCGGCGGTCGCGTTCTTCCTGAAGAAGCGAACCGAGCGTGGTTCCACCACGATTTCGATCGGGCATTAGGCGACGCGCGCGGTGGTCAGCCGTTCGATCAGCTGCCGGTGCTGCGGGTAGTGCTCCATCAGCCACTGGCGGTCACCCAATTCGAAGTCCTCGTAGGCGAAACCCGGTGAGACCGTGCATCCCATCAGGGTGAAGGAACGGGTGTCCTCGACCGTTGCTCCGAACCAGCAACCGGCCGATACGGCGACCTGAAGCGACTCACCTCGCTCCAGGTCCGGACCCAGCCGCAGCTCGCGCAGTGTGCCGGTCGATTCGATGACGTGAACCGTCGCGGCGCTTCCAGCGTAGAAGTGCCACATCTCGTCGGACTTCAGTCGATGAAGCCTCGAGACCTGGTGTCCCTTCAGCAGGAAGTAGATGGCGGTCGAGCAGGCTCGCGGACCGCCGAAGCGTGGCGGGAGGCCGCTGGCCGGGATCACATCGGCCGAGCGGTAGGTCTCCGCGAAGTGGCCACCCTCGGGGTGCGGCTGCAAGCGTAGCGCGGCAATCCAGCCGTCGGCGTCTCGTCGCATAATGTCTGCCCTCAAGGGCGCCGTCGCATCAGCAGTCCCACCCATTCGTCCTCGGCGAGCCGGGCCGCGACATCGAAATGCGTTTGGAACGCGGCACGTACGGCCGCTTCCTCGTCGAGCGTCACGCCGCTCACAATCAGCATCCCGGCTGGCAGCACCGAGTGCGCCAACTCTGCCGCACCCCGAACCAGCAGGCCACCGGTCAGATTGGCAGTCACCACGTCCGCCACCACGCCCGACAGTGCCCGGAAGTCGGATTGGCGGACGACAATCTCATCGACCATCCCGTTCAGCGCGACGTTCTCGCGCGTCGACTCCAGCGCGTCGGGGTCGTCGTCCACGGCAAGAACCGTGTCCGCACCCAGTCTCCTGGCGATGATGGCCAGCACACCAGAGCCCGTGCCGACGTCGAGCATCGATCGGCCGGTGAGATCGACGCGCTGAAGCAGGGCCGTGCACAGTCGAGTGCTCGCGTGATGGCCGGTGCCGAAACCCATCGACGGCTGGATGCGGACCACGATCATCGGACGTCCCGAGTACGCCGAAGCTGCCGGGACGTTCCATGGCGGCGCGATGATGACGCGTCCGACCGAAACCGGACCCAGGGTTTCCTGGCTCCGCCGCGCCCAGTCCTCGTCTTCCACGTCAATCGGTTCCAGCGCGAGCCCGCGTCCGACCGTTGTCGGCAGGGCTGCCTCGGCGCGGTCACGGTCCGCGGCGGACGCGAAGAACACGCGCCAGCCGGCGTCGTGCTCCTGGATCGCTGTGGGATGGAAATCGTCGAGAGCGGCGGAGAGCAACTCTTCGAGTGCGCACGGACCGGCCGCAGAGGCAGGGGTGAAACGGATGCTCAGTGCCGGCCAGGTCTTAGACGACATCCTCGTCCCGTCAGCTGAAGATGTCCTTCACGCGATCGAATACGGTCTTGTCGGCATCGCCGTTCTCGTATTTCGGCGCCTTCAACTTCTCCAGGGGCATCGCCTTCGCCAGTTGTTCGAGCAGATGCCGCTGGTCCCGCGTGAGCTTCTTCGGGGTGACCACGTCGACGACCACGTGCAGGTCGCCGCGACCGTGACCGGTCACGCTCGGCATCCCCTTGCCCCGCAGCCGAAAGACGTGGCCGCTCTGCGTGCCCTCCGGCACGGTCAGTTTCTCCTCGTCGCCGAGCGTCGGCACTGCGATGTCGCCGCCGAGCGCGAGGATGGGGAAGGTCACCGGCACGCGGCAGTAGAGATCGTCGCCGTCGCGCTTGAAGATTGGGTGGTCCTGGACCTGCACGACAACGTAGAGATCGCCGGACGGCCCGCCCGCGGACCCGGCCTCGCCCTCGCCGTAGAGCCGCAGGCGCTGCCCGCTCGCGATTCCGGCGGGAATCCGGACGGTCAGCTTTCGCTGTCTGGCGACGTGTCCGTGCCCGCGGCACTCGCTGCAGGCCTTGGTGATGATCCGTCCCACGCCGCCGCACTGCCGGCACGTCTGGGCAACGGTGAAGAAGCCCTGTTGGTAGCGAATCTGGCCTCGCCCGCCGCAGTGCGGGCACACGGCCGGTGCCGACCCTGGGGCCGACCCCGATCCCTTGCAGGTCTCGCACGTTTCCTGACGCGGAATCTGGACGGACGTCTCCAGTCCGGTGGCCGACTCCTCGAAGCTGATCTCGAGGTCGTAGCGCAGGTCGGAACCGCGTTGCGGGCCGCTCCGACGGCCGCCGCCGCCGAAGAAGTCGCCAAATCCGAAGATGTCGCGCAGGCCACCGAAGATGTCGCCGAAGTCCGCGAAGATAGTCGGGTCGAACCCTCCCGGGCCGGCAGCCGAGTTGACGCCAGCGTGACCGTAGTGGTCGTACGCAGCCCTCTTCTCGGAATCGGCGAGGATGGCGTACGCTTCCGCCGCCTCCTTGAACTTCTCTTCGGCCTCAGCATTTCCGGGGTTGCGGTCGGGATGGAATTTCAGCGCCAGCTTCCGGTAGGCGCTCTTGATGTCCTGGTCGCCCGCGTCCCTCGACACGCCGAGTATCTCGTAGTAATCGCGCTTGGTCACGCCTTGGCTACCTTCACCATTGTCGGGCGCAGCAGGCGCTCGCCGTGCATGTAGCCGCGCCGGACCTCTTCGATGACCTCACCTTCGTCACGCCCGGGACTGGTCTCGTACGTGATCGCCTGGTGAAACCTCGGATCGAACGGCTTGCCGGCAGCTTCGATCGGCGTGACGCCACGACGCGTGAGGAAATCGAGGAGCTGCTTGTAGATCAGCTCCACCCCTTGCCGATACGTCTCCGCCTCCGGTCCGGCCTCCGTCTTCAGCGCGCGCTCGAAGTCGTCCACGATGGGCAGCAGCGCCTCGAGGACATCGCCGGTCGCCAAGTGAACGGTCTCACGCCGCTCGCGATCGGTGCGCTTGCGATAGTTGTCGAACTCGGCCGTCTTGCGCAGCAGCCGATCGTAGTAGTCGTCGCGCTCTCGGGAGAGCGCGTCCACGTCGAGTGCCGGTGCCGGTTCCGTCTGGGGGGCCTGGGCGTCTTCGACCGGTCCGGTGGCAGCGCCGGCCGGGGATTCCTGGTGTTCGCGATCCTGGGGCATAACTCCGTTTCCAGCCAGCATTACCCGCCGCTCTGCAGCAGGCGGGTCACCGCCCTGGCGGCGCTGTCCACGATGGCGATGGCGCGCGAGTAACGCATGCGCGTCGGGCCGAGCACGCCGATCGTGCCGCGGCGGTCGCCGTCATTGTAGGTGGCAGCCACGAGGCTGAACTCACTCATCTCCGGCGCCGAGTGTTCGGTGCCGATGATGACGGTCAGGCCCGGGCCTTCGAGATACTCCGAGAGGAGCCGCACCAGCCGGTGCTTCTCCTCGATCATTTTGAGCAGCGTCCGTAGCGTGCCGAGCGAGACGCGTCCGCCCTCCGCGGTCTCGTCCAAAAGCGTCGCGGCTCCCTCGATGAACAGCACGTGCTGGTCCGGCATCGAGGTGAACGCCGATTCCGCGAGGCGCAGTGCACGCGACAGGAGGGCGTCGTAGAGCGTGCGCTCCTCGCCCAGCCGGTCGAGCACCGCCGCGCGCACCTGGTTCAGTGGCATGCCGGCGAACTGCTCGTTGAGGTAGTTTGCGGCCTGGTGCAACTCGGTCAGCGGCAGCCGTTCGCCGATGTCCACGACCTTGTTCGTCACCTGACCGCGGCGCATCACGACGACGACCAGCACCTTCGTCTCGGCCAGCGGGACGAAGTCGATCTGCTCGAACGCCGCCTCCACACCAGGCCCCACCGCGAACCCGATGTGATGCGACGCCTCGGACAGGACGTGCGAGACGGTCGTCAGGGCGACATCCATCAGTGCCGGGCTGCCCGCCTGCGCCAGCAACTGGGCCTCGACACCGGGCGCCCGACCGGGGCGCTTCGTGTCCAGCAGCATGTCCACGTAGCAGCGGTAGCCGAGGTCGGTCGGCACCCGCCCGGCCGATGTGTGGGGCTGGTAGACGTAGCCCTGCTCCTCGAGCGCCACGAGGACGTTGCGGACCGTGGCGGAGGACAGACCGAAGCCTCCACGCTTGACCAGCGTCGCCGACGCGACCGGTTCGCCGGTCTCGACGTACTCGCCGACCAGTGCCGCGAGGATTCGTCGTGAGCGTTCGGAAAGCCTGGAAGTTGCCATTAGCAGTCGAAACAAGAGAGTGCTAACCGTTATTATACACGATCCGCCGACGCTGTCGCCCAAGTCCCAGAATTACAACGAGTAAGAGCAGATCATGAGTTTGCCGCCCCGGAAGGCAGGCGCGAGCGAAGCGCGACGGCGGCGACATGCGGCTCGGCGATGCGGCCGGACCGGACGGCGACGAGTTCGGCCGTGATGCTGAGGGCGATTTCCGCGGGTGTGACCGCGCCGATATCCAGGCCGATCGGCGCGTGGATGTCAGCCAACCGGGCCGCCGGCACGCCTTCCCCGCGCAGGGCATCGAAGATCCGCAGAACTTTCGCCCGGCTGCCGATCAGGCCGAGATAGCGCCACTCCTGACCGGCGAGGGCCCGGACCGCCTGATGGTCGCCGCGATGGCCGCGCGTCACCACCACGAAGTACGAGCCCGGCGGGAATTCCGTCCGGGCCAGCCATTCCGGGATGTCGTCCACGACGATCTCGGCGTCAGGAAAGCGTTCGGGGTTCGCGAACTTGTCGCGGTCGTCAATGACGTGCACCCGGAACCCCACGTGATGCGCAGCCCGCGCCACTTCGGCCGAGACGTGTCCCGCGCCGATCAGGAAAAGGTGGGGTGCAGCCTCCAACGGTTCGATGAAGACCTCCATCTGGCCTCCGCAGATCAACCCGGATTCGGCGGCCAACTCGTCGTTCAGGTCGTACCGGACGAGTTGCGGCCGATGGGCCCTGATGGCCTCGCGCGCCTTGCCCGCCGCGTCGTTCTCGTAGCAGCCGCCGCCGATCGTCCCGACCGTGTGGCCGTCCTCGAACACGATCATCTTGGCGCCGACGCGCTGAGGAGTCGAGCCGCTGGTTCCCACGATGGTGACGAGAGCCGCGCGCTCACCGCGCCCGACGACGTCGGCAGCGATGCGGAAGATGTCCGGATCCATGGCCATTGGCGTTTCCGGTTCTGGCGAGCCACGCTCGTCGGTCTGAGGCAGGGCCTCGTCAAAACTTGTGCAAGTCACATTGCTCGACCGGTTCGGTGCCCGGGAAGAACGCCTCGCGGAAGACGCGCGGACAGCCGGGAACGGCGAGCTTCCCGTTGTCGCGATCGATCTCGGCGTACACCATGCCTCCGGGCTCGGCGAGCGGCACGTTGGCGTGGCCGGCGAGCGCTCCGATCATGAAGCTCGTCCAGATCGGCAGGGCCGCTTGCGAGCCGCTCAGTCCGAGTGCCGTGTTGTCGTCGAAGCCGACCCAGACGACGGTGAGCAACTCGGGCGTGAATCCCACGAACCAGGCGTCGCGCAAGTCGTTCGTCGTGCCGGTCTTTCCCGCGGCATCGAGCGCAAAGCCCGCGCCCCGCACGCCGGCCCCCGTCCCCTCGTTGACGACGCTCCGCATCATGTTCGCCACGAGGAAGGCCGTTTCCGGCCTCGACACGGGCCGCGTGGCTGGCGCTTGCGGCTTCACCGCCTCGCGGTAGTCCGCGTTGATCTGCAGGATGGCCCGCAGCGGCCGTAGCTGGCCGAGGTTCGGAAAGACCGTGTACGCCGTCGCAATCTCGAATGGCGTGGCTTCGAATGCGCCGAGGGCAATCGACGGATATGGCTTGGGCACCATGGATGGTCCCACCCGTTTCCAGACATCCGACACCATGTCGTAGCCAATCATCTCGGCCACCTTCACCGTCGCGCAGTTCCGCGAGTGGGCCAGGGCGCGGCGCAGGGTGATGGGGCCCTCGTACGTGTCCTCGTAGTTCCGCGGCTCGTACGCCTGGTCCTCGAACCAGAACGTCGTCTGCTCATCGTCGACGACGGTCGCCGGGGTCAGATCCTTGCGGCCTTCGTCTGCGGCCTTCTCGAAGGCGGCGAGATAGACGAACGGCTTGAACACCGAGCCGGGTTGGCGACGCGCGGTCGTGACGCGGTTGTACTGCGACTGGTTGTAGGAACGGCCGCCGACCCACGCGAGAATTTCGCCCGTCCGAGGATCGATGGCGATGAGGGCCGCCTGCGGCGGCTGCGCCGGACGGCGCTTCCGTTTCGACAGCAGGTCGTCCACCTTCAGCAAACCCTCGCGCACGGCGTCCTGCGCCAGGCGCTGCAGGTGCAGATCGAGTGTCGTGAAGATCTCGATGCGCTGCGTGGACCGGGCGATGGCCGGGAACTGCTCGTCGATTTGCTGGCCGATCAGGTCGACGAAATACGGCGCCTCGGCTTCGAGCGCGCGGGGGACCGTGACGAGCGGGTCCTGCGACGCCGCATGAGCCTGTTCGGGCCCGATGAAGTGCGCCTGCACCATCTCCTGCAGCACGACGTTGCGCCGATCGCGTGCGCGCTGCGGCTGGGTGAACGGCGACAGGTAGTAGGGGGAATGGATGACCCCGGCCATCGTGGCCGCTTCCGCGAGGCTGAGGTTGTAGACATCCTTGCCGAAGAAGAGCCGTGCGCCCTCCGCCACACCGTGGATCGCGAACGACCCGCGCTGGCCCAGGTAGACCTCGTTTAGATAGAACTCGAGGATCTCGTCCTTCGATGCCCGCCGCTCGAGGACGAGCGCCATGAACTGCTCGGTGATCTTCCGCTTGTACGACTTCTCCTTCGGGTTGGCCATCACCGACGCGAGGAAGGTGTTCTTCACGAGCTGCTGCGTGATCGTGCTGCCGCCGGCGAGGTACGGCTTGTCGCCGGTGATGTTGGTGATGGCGGCGCCGACGATGCCAATCGGATCCACGCCGGGATGCTCGTAGAACCGGCGGTCCTCGATCGCGAGCACCGCGTTGACGACGTGCGGCGGGATTTGCCTCAGGCGCACCTGGCGCCGCTTCTCGCGCTCACCCGACATCAGCGCCGTCAGGAGCGGCGGTTCGAGTGTGACGCTGTCCTTGACGCCCGTCGCCATCACCTCGACCTTCTGGACGTGGTCGCCTTGCGGCTGTGGCGGGCCGCCCGCTCTGGCGGCCAGCGGGCGGTCGAACGTGGCCCTGACCGCCTTGCCGGCAACGTTGCCCCCGCGCGCGATCAGCGAGACGGCGTTCTCGGTGACGCTGAATTCGCCAGGCTTCGTGGGCGTCCTGCGCGCGGCGTATCCGAGGTCGTTCAGACGATCGACGAGTTGCTGTTCGGTCAGGGCCTGGCCGCGTCGCAGTTCCATCGGTCGTGCATACACACGCGGAAGCACGCGCTCACGTTCGCCGTGCAGGCGCGCATCCACCAATTGCGAGAAGACCGTGTAGTAGTAGACGGCGGCGATGCCCAGCGCGAGCGCAGGCAGACCACAGACGATCGCGAGGGTCAGCAGCCATCGGCGCCGCCGCTTCGGCCGGGGGGCTGTTGTCTTCGCCGAGGAACGTGTAGCTCTCACAGGAATACCAAATGGAGAAGGCAGAATGCAGAACGTCCGATGCGAGACGATGTGCGGGCCGAGGGCCGTCGCGGGCGCATCGTCAGATCGTCATGATCCAGTGCTTGCCCAGGTCGAGAGGCAACTCCTCGTGCAGGCGATCGACGAGCGCCGGGCCGTAGCGGTTCAGGAAGTAGACGAAACCAACGCTGCGCTCCTGCGGGTGACCGCCGGGAAACGCCTGGGCGCGCGTTCGTGCGAACTGGCGCCGCAGGGTATCGTCCCGCCGCTTGGCGGCCTGGACGATCTTGCCGTGCAGAGCCTGCAGGTCGTGCTGCATGCGGCCCAGCGCGGACCGCGTCGCGCCCTCGAGTGTCGGATCGACCGACGGCACGGCGGCCGCCAGGGCGCCCATGCTCGAGTCCACGGTCCGAGTCGTGGACTCGAACGCGGCCTCGACCGACCTCGGCAGCTGGCTCTCGAGCAGGCGATTGAGCGTGCTCTCATCGTCGGGCTGAAGCGATTCGAGCGCCACGTCGTAGCGGGCGAGGAACTTCGCGGCCGCCGAGTCGAGCAGGGTGATAGAGGCACGCGGGAACATCAGCGGCGCCGGCACGGAGAACCGCTCGTAGACCGGCTTGAGTTGCCCGAGGTAGGCCAGTTCGTTCGGTCCCGCCACGTAACAGATGGTCGGGAACAGCGTGTCCTGCACGACGGGGCGCAGCAACACGTTCGGGCTGAACATCTCGGGCTGGCGTTCGGCTTGCGCCACGAGCGTGCCGACCGGGACGTCGGTCGCTCCAACCACGAAATGCCCGTCGCGAAAGTGAATCGTCTGTCGGACACCGTCGAGTCGAAACAGCGCGACGTTGTCCTCGTGCGAGACGACCTGCGCGTGATAGCCCAGCGCGACGAGCGCGTCGCCCGATTCCCTCGCGCGCCGGGTCGTTTCGGTCGGCGACTGGAGTTCCTGAACGAAGATCCGACGGGCGAGCGCCTTGGTCGCCGGCTCCGACGAGTCGTAGACAACGAGACCGAAGTGGCCGAGGACCGACTCGAGCCACTGGCCGAACGCCTGCGACATGCTGGCGCCCGGGCGGTAGGCCTTCGAGAGCCCCTCGATCAGCGCGTCGGTGAAATCGGTACCGGGCAGAACGGCCTTCAGTCCTTCGATGGCCGCGAAGATCGACGGGTCGAGCCGCACCGAGGCCACCGGTTCCTGTCCGGCGGTGGGCGGCGTGCCGAGCGTGATCGTCTCCCGGCGCAACTCGGCGTCGAGCACCGGGCAGGAGCTGACCTCGTCCCAGTCGTGGTCTTCGGATTCCACCCAGAAGACCGGCACGACCGGAACGCCGTGATCGCGCGAGACACGGGCTGCCAGCTTGATGGCCGTCAGGGCCTTGAGCAGCGTGAAGAGCGGGCCGCCGAACAGGCCGGCTTGCTGCCCCGTGACGATCGCGACCGCGGCCGGGTCGCCGAGCCGGCGTGCGGCCATGCGCGCGGCCGCCGGTGCGCCGCGTTGTTCCTGTTGCGCCGCGATCGCCGCGACCACATGGTCACGCTCGCGGGGATGCGCCTGCGCGCGGGCAATCGCCGCCGGCCACGCCGCCGGATCGGCCGGATTGCCGGCGAAAAACGGCGCCAGAGCTGTGAAGTTGTAAGCGTAGTCGGCCGCGAGCCGCCGAATCCAGGGGAACCGGCGAATGTCTGCTGCTGATCGCAGCGCGGACGACGAAACGGGTATTGTCACGTCGAATGGCACCAGTAGGGTTACTCTCGCAGAGCGTCGGGAGTGTGTCAAGCGAGCGAGGCCGACAACTCGTTGAACCCCCGGGGGTTCAATGTTAGCATCAGTGAAACGTTCTCGAGGAGCGAGTGGCACTGGCCAGGGAGAAACCAGTTACCTCTTCATCGCCGTCTGCATTCGGCCGCTTCCGTGTCGTGCACCAGGTTGGTGCCGGCGTGCTGGGCCCCGTCTTTCGTGCCTACGACCCGGAGGCCGATCGCGCGGTGGCCGTCAAGTCGTTTCCGCTCGACATCACCCCGGAACAAGCCCGCGAGCTGGCCACCGAACTGGAACGTCTCGTCGGTCCAGGACTGACGCACCCGTCGATCATCACGCCGCTCGCCGCCGGAGTCGACGGCGCCACGGCGTACCTCGTCGAACAGTTTTTCGTCGCCGAATCGCTCGACGTCGCGCTGAAGCAATACGGCCCCGCCCCGGTTCCCGACACCCTCCGACTGGTCGGCCAACTCGCCGCCGCTCTCGATTTTGCGTCCGCCGCGGGAGTCCACCATGGCGCGATCCACCCGCGTGACATCCTCGTCGCTCCGCATGAAGTGAGGTTGACCGGTCTCGGCGTCGTTGGCGCTCTCGAGCGGATCGGGTACCGCCCGAGCGTGCGCCGGCCGTACGCCGCGCCCGAGCGCAGGGACCCGAGGACCTGGGGAACACCGGCCGACATCTTCTCCCTCGCGTGCATCGCGTTCGAATTGCTGACTGGCCGCCGCCCGTCGGCGACTGGCGGGCTGCAGGCGCCTGACGTGGAGGCGATCACCGCGGCCGACCACGTGGCCCTCACCGAGGTGTTCGCCCGCGCGTTGAGCGTGACTCCGGAGGACCGATTCCCGACCGCGCTGGCCTTCGCAGCCGCCCTCAAGCACGCGCTCACCGGTGAACCGCTGCAGCCGGCTCCCGTGCCTGACACCGCTCCGGTGGCCGAACCGGTCGTCGTGGCGACGTCCGACAGCGGCTTGCCAGACGACCTCCAACTCGCTGCGCCGATTGGATCCGATCGAGGTGAGGATGAGATCGCCGCGGCCATGAAACGGGCCGATGACGTGCCCGCACGTCCGCCGCGTGAGCCGCTCGACCTGACGAAGGCCGACCGGCCCTCGAAGCCGGACAGGAAGCGGCGTCCGCCGAGCCCGACGCCGCTGCCGATCTATCTCGACACCCAGTTTCCGGAACCGGAGCCCACCGTCAGGATGGGCCCCGTGAGCTACGCGCCGCCAATGGCTGCAGCGCCGGCCGTTCCGGAATCGCCGGTTGAACCGGCGGCACCGGTTGCGGCCGAGCCGGCCGACCAACCGACCGTGGTCGCGGTGCCGACAATGGGTTCCCCCGCGCGACCGACCGATCTCCCTCCCCTCGAATTGCGGCCACCGGCCGCGCCGGAGCCACGCGTGTCGACTGTTGACGACCCGTTCTCTGTGCCGGAGACTCCGCCCATGGATCCACGGCCGACGGGTTCGGAGAGCTCACGCTCGCCGATGCCGATTGGAGCCCTGGCCGCCACGCTGGTCGTTGGCATACTGCTCGGGTCGGTGGGTGGGTATCTGTTCGGCACGCGGACCCACTCGAGGCCAAGCGTCACCTCGTCGCCAGCAAATGTGCCAGCGGCGACGGTCGCCGCCGGAGGACGGGCCGCATCGACGCCGGCGACGCCCGTCCCGGCCGAGCCGCCCGCGCCGACGGCCGCCAGCGGTGCTGTCGCGACGACACCACGCCCGGTCGGACCTGGGAGTCCGGCAACGGCGTCCACGGCGACGACCGCGGCTCCAGCCAGGGCCCAGCCGAATCAACTGTCGGCCCTGGAACGTCGCCGTCAGGCGCGGCTCCTGGCCCGCAAGAACGCGGCAGAGCGGGCGGCGGTCAACGCCGAGCCGCGGGCGGTTGCCAAGCAGCCAAGTGCCAGGACGCAGACCTTCGAGGGGCCGCTCGACATCGTGTCGCGGCCTCCCGGCGCGCAGGTGATGCTGGACGGGCATCCGGTCGGCACGACGCCGTTGGCGCTCAAGGCCGTCACGGCAGGATCCCATGCCGTGCGGCTGGAGCTGCCGGGATATGGGGTGTGGTCCGCGTCCGTCCGGGTCGTCGCCGGGGCGAAGACCCGAGTCACGGCGTCGCTCGAGCAGCGGCGCCCGGGAGGGTAGGAGCATGAACCGATGACAGAACGCCGCGCCATGCTGGCGCTCGAGGACGGCACCTGCCTCGAGGGCATCGCGTGCGGCGCCGATGGCGTCACCTCTGGTGAGGTCGTGTTCAACACGAGCATGACCGGCTACCAGGAGATCCTCACCGATCCTTCCTACGCCGGACAGATCATCACGATGACGTGCCCCGAGATGGGGAACTACGGCACGACGCCACTCGATGCCGAGTCCCGCCGGGTGTCAGCTGCAGGCTTCATCGTCCGGCAGGCGTCGCCCGTTGCCAGCAACTGGCGGTCCGCTGCCTCGCTCCAGGATTTCCTCACCGCTCATCACATTGTCGGGCTGGCCGGGATCGACACGCGTTCGCTGACGCGTCGATTGCGGTCGGGGGGCGTGCTGCGTGGAGCGATCGGGACGGGTGATGCCGACCTCGCGACGCTGGTCGAGCGCGCCCGGACGACGCCTCCAATGGCTGGTGCGGATCTCGTCGGTGACGTGACGTGCCCCGAGGCCTTCGACGTCGGCGCGATCGGCACGTGGCCGCAGGGCGGGGATGCCGGCGGCGTGGTGACCGACCCGTCGTTCATCCTGCCGGTTGCAGGGCCGAAGCGCGAGGCGGGCGCCAGGCGTCCATTCGTGGCGGCCTACGACTTTGGGATGAAGTGGAACATCGTGAGGCGATTGGCCGCCAACGGCTGCCGCGTGCGGGTGTTTCCGGCGGGCACTCCCGCGGCCGATCTGATCGCCCTGCGACCCGACGGATTCTTCCTCAGCAACGGTCCCGGTGATCCGGCGGCGTTGACCTACGTCGTGGACAACGTGCGCAGCGTGCTGGCGGCGGGCGTTCCGATCTTCGGGATTTGCCTCGGCCACCAGGTGCTGGCGCTCGCGCTGGGCGGCCGGACGTTCAAGCTGAAGTTCGGGCACCGGGGCGCCAACCATCCGGTCAAGGATCTCGAGACCGGCCGCGTCGAGATTACGTCGCAGAACCACGGATTTGCGGTGGAGGCGGAGTCGCTGCCGCCCGACGTGGTCGTGACGCACCGCAGCCTGTACGACGGCACGATTGAAGGGCTGCGCCACCGCGATCGCCCGGTGTTCTCCGTCCAGTACCACCCGGAAGCCTCTCCAGGCCCGCACGACGCGGACTACCTGTTCGGCCGATTCCTCGCGGCGATGGGCGTCGCGTACTGATTGAGGGACATGCCGCGACGCACAGATCTCCACCGTGTTCTGGTGATCGGCTCGGGACCGATCGTCATCGGCCAGGCGTGCGAGTTCGACTACTCCGGGACGCAGGCGTGCAAGGCGCTGCGGGCGGAGGGCCTCGAGATCGTCCTCGTCAACAGCAATCCGGCGACGATCATGACGGACCCGGATCTGGCCGACCGGACGTACGTCGAGCCGCTCACCCCCGAGACGCTCGCCGCCATCATCGAGCGCGAGCGGCCCGACGCGCTGTTGCCGACCGTCGGGGGCCAGACGGCGCTGAACCTGGCGGTCGCGCTCGCCGAGTCCGGAGTGCTCGCGCGGCACGGTGTCGAGTTGATCGGCGCGTCGCTCGAGGCCATCAAGGTGGCCGAGGACCGTCTCCGCTTCCGTGAAGCGATGACGTCGATTGGCGTGGAGGTGCCCGAGAGCGGCGTCGCCCACGCGCTCGACGAGGCGCTGTCGCTCGTGAAGATGGTGGGATTCCCTGCCATCATCCGCCCGTCGTTCACGCTCGGCGGCGTCGGCGGGGGAGTGGCGTACAACCTCGACGAGTTCAAGACCCTGGTCTCGCGCGGCCTCTCGATGAGCCCGGTGCACCAGGTGCTCGTCGAGCAGTCGGTGCTCGGGTGGAAAGAGTACGAGCTCGAGGTCATGCGCGACGCGGCGGACAACTTCGTGGTCGTCTGTTCGATCGAGAACATCGACCCGATGGGCATCCACACCGGTGACTCGATCACCGTGGCGCCGGCGATGACGCTGAGCGACAAGGAGTATCAGCGCCTCCGCGACCTCGCGCGCCGCATCATCAGCCGGGTCGGCGTCGAAACCGGCGGCTCCAACATCCAGTTCGCCGTCAATCCGGCCGACGGCCGCGTGGTGGCGATCGAGATGAACCCGCGCGTGTCGCGATCGTCCGCGCTCGCGTCGAAGGCGACCGGGTTCCCGATCGCCAAGATCGCCGCCAAGCTGGCGCTCGGCTACCACCTGGACGAAATCCCCAACGACATCACGCGCGTCACGCCGGCATCGTTCGAACCGTCGATCGACTACGTCGTGGTCAAGGTGCCCCGCTGGAACTTCGAAAAGTTTCCCGAGGCCGATCGTACCTTGACGACCCAGATGAAGTCGGTGGGCGAGGCGATGGCCATCGGCCGGACGTTCAAGGAGGCGTTCCTCAAGGGGCTGCGCTCGCTCGAGTTGGGCCGCGCCGCGCTGCTGTGGACGACCGAGGGCCAGGACGAGGGCGACGAGCGGCTGGCCCACCGCCTGGCCGTTGCCGACGAGTTGAGAATCTGGCGGGTGTTCCGAGCGCTCGAGCGTGGGTGGAGCGTCGAGCGGATCCACGACATCACCAAGATCGATCCGTGGTTCCTGACGCAGTTCGCCGAACTCACCGCGCGCGCCATGGACCTTCGTGCGGGCGGCGAAACGTCGTTGACGGTCGAGGCGCTCAGGGGGCTGAAGGAGAGCGGATTCAGCAACAGCGAGATGGCGAGGCTCTCGGGCGTCCCCGAGGTCGAGATCGCCCGGCGCGTGCGCGACGCCGGCGTCACCCGCGCCTACAAGCGGATCGACACTTGCGCCGCCGAGTTCGAATCGTTCACGCCGTATCTCTACAGCACGTTCGCCAGCGAATGCGAGGCCGAACCCACGCCGCGCGCCAAGGTCGTCATCCTCGGCTCGGGGCCCAACCGTATCGGGCAGGGCATCGAATTCGACTACTGCTGCTGCCACGCCGCCTTCGCGCTCCGGGAGGAAGGCGTCGAGACGGTGATGATCAACTGCAACCCGGAGACCGTCTCGACCGACTATGACACGGCCGACCGCCTGTACTTCGAGCCGCTCACGCTCGAAGACGTGCTCGCGGTGATCGAGCGCGAGAGGCAGGGCGGCGGCGACGTCTCGTGCCTCGTCCAGTTCGGCGGCCAGACGCCGCTGAAGCTGGCGCTGGCGCTGCAGAGCGCCGGCGTTCGGCTCATCGGCACGTCGGCCGACTCGATCGACCTCGCGGAGGACCGAAGGCGCTTCTCGGCGCTCCTCTCGGAACTCGGCATCAACCAGCCCCCGAGCGGCACCGCATTCTCGCGCGACGAGGCTCGCCAGGTCGCGGCCTCGATCGGCTTCCCCGTGGTCGTCCGGCCTTCGTACGTGCTCGGCGGCCGCGGCATGGCGATCGTCTACGAGCAGACCGCGCTCGACCGCTACATGCGCAACGCGGTCGACGCCGCGCCCGGGCACCCGGTGCTCGTCGATCGGTTCCTCGAGGACGCGTTCGAACTCGACGTGGACGCCGTCGCGGACGGGGCCGGCGCCGTGATTCTCGGCGGCATCATGGAACACATCGAGGAGGCCGGGATCCACTCCGGCGACAGTTCGTGCGTGCTGCCGTCCTACCTGGTGCAGGAGCGGCACCTCGAGACCATTCGCGACTGGACGCGGCGCATCGCCCGCGCGCTCGGCGTCATCGGTCTGATGAACGCGCAGTTCGCCATCAAAGACGATGTGGTGTACGTGCTGGAGGTGAACCCCAGGGCGTCGCGCACCGTGCCGTTCCTGTCGAAGGCCACCGGCGTCCCCCTCGCCAAGGTGGCCGCCCGCGTGATGCTCGGCCGCTCGCTGGCCGACCAGGGACTGACACGCGATCCGTCGGTGAACGGGTATTTCGTCAAGACCCCGGTGTTCCCGTTCATCCGCTTCGCCGGTGTGGACGTCCTGCTCGGCCCGGAGATGAAGTCCACTGGCGAGGCCATGGGGTGCGGCGCGTCGTTCGGTGTCGCGTTTGCGAAGGCGCAGGCGTCGGTGGGACAGACGCTGCCGGACAGCGGCACCGTGTTCATCTCGGTGAACGATCACGACAAGCCGACGGTGCTGCCCGTCGCGCGCGATCTCGCGGACCTCGGGTTCACCCTGGCGGCGACACGAGGCACCGCAGCGTTTCTCGGCGCGCATGGGATGCCGGCTGAGGTGATCTACAAGGTGAACGAGGGGCGGCCGAACATCGCGGACGAGGTCGTCAACGGCAGGATCGTGCTCGTCATCAACACTCCGCTCGGGCGGGCGTCGTTCTTCGACGACCGCGCGCTTCGCCGCGCGGCCATGATGCACGGTGTGCCGTGCATCACCACGCTCACCGGAGCGTCTGCGGCGGTCAGCGCGATTCGTGCCATGCGCACCGACGTGTCCGAGGTGCGCGCGCTTCAGGACTACTACGCAGAATCTGCCGCACGGCGTTGAGACGCTGACGGCAGAAACCTCACCACGCGCAACGTCGCCTCGAGTCTCCCGCCCGGGACCGAACGGACGCCAGGCGCCCAACCGCTGATATTACCTGCAATTCGGCCCAACGCGCCCGGAGTCTGCGCCCTCCAAGTCCGCCTCGGCACCCCGCTTGCCCACGTTCGGGCATGACCGTTCCCGCCGCTCTTCCCGCGCTGGCCGTTCTCCTCGGCGCCGCCCTTGGTACGTTCGGCGCCAGCCCGTCGCCGGGCTGGGCGCTTGGTGTCTCGGTCGTCGCCCTGGCCGTGGCCGGCATGGCGTTCGGGATGGGGCCTTCCGGACGCGCAGGCCGACGTGGGCGCCAACTCTTCGCCCCCTCGGTCTGTATCGTGTTCCTCATGGTGGCCTCGACGCTGGCCGGCGACGCCGCCCGATCCGCCAGACATCCGCCGCTGCGCGAGGCGCTGCCCGATTCCGTCCTGTCGGACCCGGTGACGCTCGAGGGCGAACTCCGGGAGGATGCCGCGGTCGGAGAGCGGGGCGTCAACCTCGCGCTGGCGGTGGATCGAGTGCGCCGAACCGGATTCGACCGGGCGGCACCAGGTGGCGTGCGTCTGACGGTCGGGGGCGAGTTGGCGATCGGGCAGGCGCGCGCCTGGCGTGCGGGCCGGCGCGTTCGTGTCGCGGCCCTGCTGCGCGAACCGGGACGGTTCCAGGATCCGGGCGTCCCAGACAGCCGGGCCGCTCTCGCACGGAAAGGCGTCGTGCTGATTGGTTCGGTCAAGAGTGCAGGGCTGGTGGACGTGCTGGCGCCCGGGGGATGGGTGGCGGAGACGGCCGCAGAGGTGCGCCGCCTGACGCGGGCTGCCGTGGTGCGACATGTCGGGTCCCACAGTCCGCGCTCGGCCGCCATCGTCGTCGCCATCCTGATCGGCGACCGCGTCGGGCTGGAGGAGGAGGTGCAGCGGCGGCTGCAGGAGGCGGGGACGTATCACGTGATTGCGATCTCGGGTGGAAACATTGCGATCCTCGCGGGCGTGCTGCTCGCGTTCTTCCGCCTTGCTCGGCTGGGTCCCCGGTTGGGGTGTTGGTTGACGATGGCCGTGCTCGTCGGGTACGCGGAGATTGTCGGTGGCGGAGCCTCGGTCGTCCGCGCCACGCTGATGGGGTGCACCTACCTTCTCGCGCGCCAGGCTGACCATCGCAGCGCGCCGGTGAATGCCCTTGCCGTGTCGTGCGCAGTGATTCTGTTCGTGACACCAGCGTCGGTCGCGGACGTCGCCTTCTGGCTGACGTTCGGCGCCACGCTGGGGATTCTCATTGGTGTGGGCCGCATGGGGAAGCGGCTGCCGCGGCCGTTGTGGATCCGTGTGCCCGTGGGGCTGCTGTTGACGTCGATCTGTGCCGAACTCGCGCTCTTCCCGGTGGGTGCGCTTTCGTTCGCGCGGGTGACGTTTGCCGGTCTCGTTCTGAACTTCCTCGCCATTCCTCTGATGGGCGTCGCGCAGGTGGCGGGAATGCTGGTGCTGCCGCTGTCGGCGGTCAGCCAGACAGTCGCGGGGCTGGCGGGATACCTGGCTCATCTTGGCGCCGACGGTCTGGTCAGATCGGCGACGCTCGTGGACTACGCTCCGTGGTCGTCCTACCGGCTGCCACCGCCGGGTCTGTTCGTGGTCTTTGGCTACTACCTGGGATGGACCATGTGGTTGTGGCTGCGGTCACCCACGGCCGTCGCGGTGCGCGGGCGATGGCGCCGCGTCATGTCCCGTCTGGCGGCCGCGGCGATTGTCGGGTGTGGGCTGTGGGTGCTCGTCGAGCCCATGACGCTCCTGTGGCCAGGGGTCAGCGGGCGGTTGCGGGTCACCGTGCTCGATGTGGGCCACGGTGACGCCATCCTCGTGCAACTGCCGGACCGTCGCAGTGTGCTCGTGGACGCCGGCGGATCGATGACGGGCGGGTCGTTCGACCTCGGCGGACGAGTGGTGGCGCCGGCCCTCTGGTCGCTTGGAACGCGCCGGCTCGACGCGCTGGTGATATCGCACGCCGACCCTGACCACATCGGCGGAGCCGCGTCGATTCTGCGCGACTTCCGGCCACGCGAGATCTGGGAGGCTGTGCCGGTGGCGAAGTCACCTCTCTGGCAGGCTCTGCGCCGCGACGCGGACGGAGCGCGGATTGCCTGGCACAGCAGGCACGCAGGCGACGTTGTCGTGCTCGGTGATGTCCGCTGCCGGGTCTGGCACCCGCCACCGCCCGAGTGGGAACGGCCACGGCCGAGGAACGACGACTCGCTGGTGATGGAACTCGAGTACGGCGAGGTATCGATCGTGTTGCCGGGCGACATCGGACGTCCGGTCGAGTCGGTGCTCGCGCGCGAGTCGTGGCCGCGTCGGCTGCGCGTGCTCAAGGTCCCGCATCACGGCAGCGCGACGTCGAGCCTGCCCGAGTTCCTGGGTGGCCTCGCACCGACACTGGCGATCCTGAGCGCGGGGGCCACGACGAAGGTGAGCGACGACGTGCTGCGCCGCTACACGGAGCTTGGCGCGACGATGCTGCGAACCGACGTCGACGGCGCCATCACGCTGGAGACGGACGGGCGGACGATCACCGTCACGACGTTCACGGGGAGACGGCTCTCCGTCGATGGCACCACAAAGAACACGAAGGTCACAAAGGGCGTCGAGCGTGTTGACAGTACCAGGCGGTCGGTCGGCCTGCAGCCGACCGCGCGAAAGACCGGACGGAACTGCTGTCCGGCCCTCGGCAACAGGAGTTCACACCGATGAGCACATCACCCGTCGCTCCAGACATCGAGCTTCTCGGCCGGCGCGTCATCGGATGCGCGCTCACCGTGCACCGCGCGCTGGGCCCCGGGTTCCTGGAGCGGATCTACCGGCAGGCGATGATGCTCGAGCTGGAGGCCTGCGGCATCGGCTTTCAGTGCGAGCAGCCGGCGGTCGTCGTCTACCGGGGGCAGCCGCTGTCGGGACAGCGGATTGACCTCGTGGTCGAAGGGCTGATTATCGTCGAGTTGAAGGCCGTGAGCGCCATCGAACCCATCCACGTGGCGCAGGTGTTGTCGTATTTGAAGACGACAGGGCTGCGGTTGGGGTTGCTGATCAACTTCCACGAGACGCTGTTGAAGAACGGGATCCGCCGTCTCGTGCTGTGACAGGAGTCCGCGTGGTGTGCTTTGTGACCTTTGTGGTTCCACAGGTCTTCGTGGACCCTCAGTCGGGGTGGTCTTCGTTCTCGGTGGTCTTGACGGCTTGCCACTCGCGTTCGAGCGTGTCGAGGTCGCGGCCCTGGAGTTGTTCGCCCCTGGCGGCGAAGCGGTGTTCCATTGCGGTGAACCGGCGCGCGAACTTGTCGTCCGCCGTGCGCAGGGCGGCTTCGGGCTCGATGCCCAGCTTTCGCGACAGGTTGGCGATCGCGAACAGCAAGTCGCCCATCTCCTCCTCGACCCGGGCGCGGCTGCCGCCGCCCTCCACGGCCTGACGCAGTTCAGCCACTTCCTCTTCGATCTTCGCGAGCACGTCGGTCGCCCGTTCCCAGTCGAACCCGACGGCCGCCGCGCGGGTGCCCATCTCGAAGGCGCGGGCGAGTGCCGGAAGCGCCTTCGGCACGCCGCCAAGGATCGATTTCGGCGTGTCGCCCGCCGGCGACGCCGCCCGCTCCTCGGCCTTGACGGCCTCCCATCGGCCGAGCACTTCGTCCGCGGTCTTCGCCTTGGCCGCATCACCGAAGACGTGGGGATGTCGGCGCAGCAGCTTGTCGGCAATCGACGTCAGCGAGTCGGCCACGGTGAAGTCGCCGGCCTCCGAACACACCTGCGCGAGCAGCACGCCCTCGAAGATGAGGTCGCCAATCTCCTCGCGCAGTGCCGGCCTGTTGCCTCCGTCAATCGCCTCCAGGACCTCGTACGTTTCCTCGAGTACGAACGGGCGGAGCGTCTCGAGCGTCTGCTCGCGGTCCCACGGACAGCCGCCCGGGGCGCGCAGGCGGGCGACGATGTCCACAAGACGGGTGAAGGCGGCGCCAGCAGGGTCGGCCATGGCCGTATGCTACCATTTCCATCCGGATGCCCCGGGACCCGGTCCCGGCTTCGAGGGACGCCATGCCGGAACAGCCGACGATTACGTTCAGCCTCTTCGTGCTCTCCCTCTCAGCGAGCGCCGAGATCCACCTGGGGATATTGCCCCCGCCCGGCGCCGACAAACCGGCTCCGCCGAATCTGAAGGAGGCCGCGCACCTCATCGAGTTGCTGGCGATGCTTCAGGAGAAGACCGCCAACAACCTCGAGGAGTCGGAAGAGCAACTGCTCGACGCCGTGCTCTACGACCTCCGGATGCGCTACGTCGAGTTGACGGGCGCAGGGACGACGGCCGAGAAGGACTGATGCCCAGCGGCCGACTCACCGTTCTTGGATCGGGGACGTCGCACGGAGTGCCCGTCATCGGCTGCCACTGCGAGACGTGCACCTCGACGGATCCGCGCGACCAGCGGTGGCGGCCGTCGGTGTTCGTGGAGTTGCCCGGCGGGTGCACGGTGCTCGTCGACACGTCGCCAGATCTTCGCGCCCAGGCGCTCCGATTCGGCATTGCGCACATCGACGCGATCCTGTTCACGCACCCGCACGCGGATCACCTGCTCGGTCTCGACGAGATCCGTCGCTACAACGCGATCCAGGGACACGCGATTCCGTGCTACGGCGACGCCGACACCATCAAGGAGGTGCGGCGCGTGTTCGCCTACTCCTTCGCGCCGCGCCAGTTGGGCGGGGGCGTGCCTCGCCTGAAGCTGTTCGCCCTCGGCGGACCGTTCTCGATCGGCGGAGACGAAGTCGTGCCGATCCCGGTGATGCATGGGACGCTTCCGATCTACGGCTATCGCTTCGGAGCGTTTGCATACGTGACGGACTGCAGCCAGATCCCCGAGTCGTCGTGGCCGCTGCTCGAGGGCGTCCGGCTGCTCGTGATCGACGCGCTTCGATATGTGCCGCACCCGACGCATTTCACCGTCGATCAGGCGCTCGAGGCGATCGCACGGCTGCGGCCCGAACGCGCAGTGTTGACGCACATTGCTCACGATCTGCGCCACGCCGCCGCCGCTGGCCGGCTGCCGGCGGGCGTCGAGCTGGCATATGATGGGTTGGTACTCGATTTCCCGGCTTGAACCTCGAGCCGAGAGCCCAGAGCCCTATCGTTGATGGACATCATCCACTATCCCGACGATCCGCGTCCGCCACGCTGGCACCAGCCGGTGCTTGCGCTCGGGAACTTCGACGGCCTGCACCGCGGCCACATGAAGATCGTCGAGCGCGTGGCACGCGGCGCCGCCGAGCGAAGCACCACGCCCGTCGTTCTCACCTTCGATCCGCACCCGACGCGCGTCGTCCGTCCCGACAAGGCCCCGCCGCTCCTGATGACCATGGGGCAGAAGCTGGAGACGCTGGAGAGGGCCGGCATGCAGGGCGTCGCGATCGTGCGGTTCACGCCGGAGATCGCCAGGTGGGATCCGGAAACGTTCGTGCGGGTGGTGCTGGTCGAATGGCTGCGCGTGGCGGAGGTGTGGGTCGGGGCGAACTTCCTGTTCGGCCACGACCGGTCGGGCAACTTCTCGCTGCTCCGTGTGCTGGGCGCCCGGTATGGTTTCCGGACCGAGAAGATCGATCCCGTCCGTTACAAGGACTTCGTCGTGAGCAGCACGCGGGCGAGGCGGCTGATTTCGGATGGCCGCGTGGACGAGGCGGCGACCCTGCTCGGCCGCCACTATTTCCTCGACGGCATCGTCGTGCACGGGCTGCAGCGTGGGCGGCTCCTCGGGTTCCCCACGGCGAACCTGGACACCGAGAACGAGCTGGTGCCGCCGAACGGCGTCTACGCGACGCTCGTCACGCTCGATTCGATCGTCTATCCGTCGGTGACGAACATCGGCGTGCGGCCGACGTTCCACCAGCCGTCCGCCACCGTGATCGAAACGCACCTGCTCGGCGTGGATCGCGATCTGTACGGCGCGCACATGCGGCTCTCGTTCGTGCAGCGCGTCCGTGACGAGCGCACGTTCGACGGGATGGAGGAGCTGAAGGCCCAGATCGCCGCCGACTGCGCCCGCGCCCGCGCACTGTTCGACCAGATCTCGCTGTAACCGACTGACGCTATGCGCCTCTACAACACGCTGACTCACCGCGAAGATGATTTCGTGCCGTCGGATGGCCGGACCGTCCGCATGTATGCCTGCGGGCCGACCGTCTACAACCGCAGCCACGTCGGCAACTTCCGTACGTTCATCTGCGTGGACGTGCTGCGCCGCGCGTTGAAGTACCACTGCGGCTTCGACGTCCGCGAGGTGATGAATTTCACCGACGTGGACGATCGCATCATCACCGGCATGCAGGAGACCGGCGCGAGCCTGAGGGACTACACGGATCGCTGGATCGTGGCATTCCTCGAGGACGCGACCGCGCTCGGCCTCGAGCCGGTGGAGGAGCGGCCGCGCGCGACCGACGAGGCGAACCTGCGTGCGATGAACGACATCATCCATTCCCTCGAGGAGCGCGGGCACACGTATCGGAGCGACGGGTCCATCTACTTCAAGATCGCCACCTTCCCGCAGTACGGCGAACTCGCCCGCCTGGACCATGCCGGCATCCAGCCGGGTGCGCGCGTCGATTCGGACAACTACGCGAAGGAGGACGCCCGCGACTTCGTCCTGTGGAAGGCGACCAAGCCGGGCGAGCCGACGTGGGACTTCGGTGAGGGTCCCGGTCGCCCGGGCTGGCACATCGAGTGCTCGGCGATGGCGCTGCGTCTGCTCGGCGAGCCCCCCATCGACCTCCATGCTGGCGGGGTCGACCTGGTGTTTCCGCACCACGAGAACGAGATCGCCCAGAGCGAGGGCGCGACGGGGAAGCGATTCGCGCGGTGCTGGATGCACGTCGAGCACCTGCTGATCGACCGCGAGAAGATGTCGAAGTCGCTCGGTAACCAGTTCACGCTCCCCGACATCGTGGCGCAGGGCCACCGGGCCTCGGCGCTCCGCTATCTGCTGATCTCGACGCACTACCGGAAGCAGTTGATGTTCACGTGGGACAGCTTGAAGCAGGCCGAGGAGGCGTTGCGCAGGCTGACGGACTTCCTCGCGCGCCTCGACCAGGTGACGGGCGGTGAGGCGCACCCGGCCGTGGCCGAACGGGTCGGCGTGGCGCGGCGCGCGTTCGGCGAGATGATCGAGGCCGACCTGAATACGGCCGGCGCCCTCGGCGCCACGTTCGATCTCGTGCGGGCGCTGAACAGCGCCATCGACGCACACGAGGTCGGTGCGCCCGATGTCATCGTCGTTCGTGAGGCGTTTGCGTACTTCGACAGGATTCTCGGCGTGCTGAGCCTGCGGCACGTGGAGGAGGGGCACACCGAGGTCCCTGCCGAGGAGATCGAGCGGCTGATCGGCGAGCGCCAGGCGGCGCGCCGCCGCCGCGACTTCGCGGCTGCCGACCAGATTCGCCGCGACCTTGCCGACAAGGGCGTCCTGCTCGAAGACAGCGCAGCCGGAACGCGCTGGAAGCGCCGCTGAACTGAGTGGCACGGGCACCTCGAGTGGCACGGGCGCCTCGCGTGGCACGGGCACCTCGCGTGGCACGGGCGTCTCGAGTGGCACGGGCGTCCCGCCCGTCGCTCCGGCTCTCTCCTTGCACGAGGGATCCGGCATATGCCACTCCTTGATCGCATTTCTCTAGGAAAATCTGGGGAAGATCTGGCCTGCCGCGAGCTGGAGCGCCGGGGCTATGCAATCCTTGCCCGCCGCTACCGCACCCGATTTGGCGAAATCGACATCGTGGCCCGCGACGGTCCGACCATCGTCTTCATCGAAGTGAAGGCGCGGACCTCCGATCGCTACGGCGATCCTGCCGAAGCTGTCACGCTCCACAAGCAGGCGAAGGTCACCGCGATGGCGGAGGACTACCTCGCGCGCCGGGGGCTGTTCGGTGCGCCGTGCCGCTTCGACGTCGTCGGGGTCATCTTCGCACCCGACGGGAAACTCCGGCTGGAGGTGATCCAGTCGGCGTTCGACGCGGTGGCGTGGAGGTAGACGCAGGACAAGGATGAAGGATGAAGGAGAAAGGATGAAGGATGAAGGAGGAAGGATGAACCGCGGTTGCGTCATGCTATGACCATGAAAGCATGATAGCATCATGACATGAAGCGGAAGGTGAGCACGGTGATGGAGGAATCGCTGTTTCGCCGCGCCAAGGTCGAGGCGGCGCGTCAGGGGCGCCCCATGAGCGCACTGTTGGAGGAGGCGCTCGAGCGGTATTTCTCCGACCCCTCGGTGGGCCCGGTGTCTCAGTACCGGAGCGTTGCCGAAACATGGGGAGCGATGCAGGCGCCGGCCGGGATCATCCGGGAGATCATGGAAGACGACGATGAGTACTTCGAGTCTTGATGATCTCCCTGGCGGCGAACGGGTTCTCATCGACGCGACGATCTTCGTCCACCATTTCTTCCGCGACTCCGTGCAATGCCGGCGGCTGCTCGAGCGGTGCGAGCGGCGCGAGGTCGTCGGCATCACGTCGGTGATTGCGCTCAACGAGGCGACGCACCGGTTGATGGCGATGGAGGCGATCCGTCGCGGCTTGGTTGCCGGAGGGGCAGTGCCGCAGAAACTCCGGAAGCGCCCCGACATCGTCCGGCAGTTGAGCGAGTATGTCTGGCAGGTGCAGTGCATCCCGACGTGGGGCATCGAGGTGCTTCCGGTGGACCTCGGGCGATGCATGCGGGCGATGGACATTAGGTCCGCCACCGGGCTGCTGACCAACGACTCGCTGATCGTGGCGACGATGCGCGATGCGGGCGTGAGCGCCATCGCGACGGCGGACGGCGATTTCGCGCGCGTCGAAGGGCTCGAAGTGTTTCGTCCGACCGACCTCGGATCGGCCGCGCCGGCTCTTGCCTAGAGACCATCTCGTGTGGTACTTTGAGTGTTCGCTGAGCGGGAATAACTCAGTGGTAGAGTGCGACCTTGCCAAGGTCGAAGTCGCGGGTTCGAATCCCGTTTCCCGCTCCATTTTTCCTTCCGAGCGCGCGGTTCTAGCCGCGCGTTTTTTGTCGGTCGCCGGCGCCGTAGCCAAGTGGTAAGGCAGAGGTCTGCAAAACCTCCATCTCCGGTTCAAATCCGGACGGCGCCTCCAAAACATCTCTCCCCGTCCACCAGATGTTTTGCCCTGAGCGAGCGCGGCGACGCCGCAGGCGAGTCGAAGGGCTGACCGCCATCCCGTCCACCAGATGTTTTGCCCTGAGCGAGCGTGGCGACGCCGCAGGCGAGTCGAAGGGCTGACGCTCCCCGCCTCCTCCTCACGCGCCCCAGATGTCCCCAACGGTGAAACCCTCGGGGAAGGGATCCTCGGCATCCACCACGTACTGCGCGAAGCCGGTGATCCAGGCCCGACCGCTGATGGTTGGCACCACGGCCTTGTACGGCCCGACGGCCGTCTCCTCGACGAGACGCCCGGTGAAGACGGTCCCGAGGATGCCCTCGTGGTGGAAGTCCTCGTCGAGCGCCAATTGACCCTTGGCGTGCAGCGCGGCCATCTTCGCGCACGTGCCGGTGCCGCACGGGGAGCGATCGATCGCACCGGTCCACGTGGCAGGGCGCTCCCAGTCGAGCCGGCCGGTCGAGACGATGACGGCGTTCTTCCGGTGCGCGTGGGCGAGGCGGGGTGGACCGGACAGCTGGGCGATCGAAACCCCGACGATGTCCGGATTCTCCGGGTGGACGACGGGCAGTTGTTCCTGCGTGGCCGCCTTGATCATCTCGCCGATGCGCACGATGTCGCGTCCTTCGTCTGGCGTCAGCGCCAGTCCGAACGGCGCGGCGTCGGCAATCACGTAGAACATCCCGCCCCACGCGACGTCCACCACGACGGTGCCCAGGTGCGGCACCTCGACCGCCTTGTCGATGTGCGCGGCAAAGGCCGGCACGTTCCGAAACGTCACCTTCGTCACTTTGCCGTTCGAGCACTCGGCGCGGACGCCCACCAGGCCAGCCGGAGCTTCGAGAACGAGGTCTGTCACAGGCTCCTGCATGGGCACCATGCCCGTCTCGAGCAGGGCCGTGGTCACGCAGATCGTGTTGGTGCCCGACATGGCGGGATACTCGACCTGCTCCATGATGACGAAACCGGCATCGGCCTCGGGCCGCGTGGGCGGCAGAATGAGATTGCAGTTGGCGGCCGGATAGCCTCGCGGTTCGCGCAACATCCGGAGGCGCAGCCCGTCCTCGTGTCGTGCGAGGTGCTGCATCTTCTCGAACATCGTCCGACCCGGCACATCACGCACGCCGCCGACGATCACCCGCCCCGGCTCGCCGCAGGCGTGAAGATCGACGGCGGAAATCATGCTCGACAGTCTCATAGGGCCCCCGGAAAGACACTCGTTTCGTAGCGCACAGGCTGGCCCGAGGCGGCTTGGTGCCGCTCGACCCATCCGACTGTTGGCGATGGATCTCGTTCCAGCCGCGACGTCGGATCCCAAGCCCCGGCATGGTACTCCAAGAGGGAGCACTGTGGCAGCGCAACGCGGTCACTACCCTGGTTCCGCCCGCGCGCAGGGCAGGCACGAGAACCGCAATGGCCTGATCGAGTGGCCGTCCGGCGGTTGGTGTTCCGTACCCGGGATAAGGCATGACGGGGAAGGCGCTGGCCGCGGCCAGGTTCGAGTAGACGTCGGTGTGGCGTTCGAGGTCGCGGAAGAGCGGGGGCACCATGGCGGTGCCCCCCCCCCTGCGAATCTGTCTAGGCTCGATCGGCTACCACTGCAGCGCGCTCCATGCGTTGATGCGCCCCTTGCCGCTGTACGGATCGGCACCGGGCTTGAGGATGTCGTCGGCCGACTTCTGAATGAGCGCCTTGAGCTGCGCCGGCGCCATGCGGCCGTACTTGCCCACGATCAGGGCGGCCACGCCGGAGACGTGTGGTGCCGCCATCGAGGTGCCGGCGGCAAAGAAATACTGCCAGGTGCCGCCACTGGTGCGCCCTGCCGGACTGAGGACCAAATCGAGCACCGTCCCGCAGTTGAAGTCGCCACCAGGTGCCGCCACGCTGACGACCGACTGGCCGTAGTTGGTGTAAGAGGCCGGCTGGTCGAAGTTGGCTTGCGCACACGGCGCGGTCGCCGCCACCGCCATGCCGTTGCCCGACTGCGCCGGAATCACCCACAAGCGGCTGTTCAGGTTGACGCCCTCATTGCCCGCCGCGCTGATGCACAGGGTGCCGACCGCCGTGGCGTGGTTGATGGCGCGGTTGAGCGCCGCAATCAGCGGTCCGGATCCGCCGCCGCCCGCGTTGATGCGGTCGAACGTGGCGCCCAGGCTCATGTTGATGACATCGGCTTGGACCTCAGGGCCAGACGCGTACATGATCCCGCTGATGATCCACGAGAACGATCCGCTGCCAGTGCTGCTTCTGAGCACCTTGACGGCCACGATCTCCGCCTGCGGAGCAACGCCCTGAGTCCCGATGTTGTTGATCGGTGCGGCGATGATTCCGGCGACGTGGGTGCCGTGGTTGAAACCGTACACGACCGGATCGATTCCAGGTTCCGTCGGCACGAACGACGTGCTGAGCGACAGATTGACATTCGGCCCGATGTCCGGGTGTCCGCTCCAGATCCCGGCGTCGAGGACTGCCACCCTGGCGCGCTTCGCGCCCCAGCCCATGTCGCCGTTGGCGGCCGTCAGGTCGGCGTGAATCTGTCGCATGTTCCACTGGTAGCCCGAACGCGGTTCGCTGTTGACGCCGAGTTGCTCGACGTCGGTCGCCTCCACGGCATGCTCGTTCGGTGAGAGCCACTGGACTTCCACGTCCTCGGCCACATCCTGCACGGCATGCTCCGCCCTGATGTCAGCCAGGAACGTCGGACTCTTCGAATCGGCCAGCACCACGCCGATGTTCTCGAGTACGCCCGTCACTTTTCCACCGGCCGCGGTGACGGAGTCGAGGAATGCGGTGCTGCCCGCGCCCTGTCCCTTCGCGAGGATCAAGTAGTGCTTCGTGCCGTTCTGCGACTGGGCATGGATCCCGGTGGACGCGCTGCCAACCAAGACGCCGAGTAGAGCCAGGCAAAACAGTCGTTTCATGGACACCCCCTCGAAACTGATGTGTTTGGGCAACTGGTTGTGCGGGTGCGACGCTGACAGCACACCGACAAGGTGGTGCCACGAGGTCCCGCACGCTGTGGCCAAAATCGCGCCAAATCTAGTGCAAATGCTACACCAGCGTCGGCCAATCCGAATCGGACAAATTTGGGTGTTCAATCGATGGCCGGACCCGCGGCATGGTTGGAAAGTCGCCCTCAGGGCAGACAATTGTGGCTCGAGGCCGTTCCCGTCGTAATTTCCCGCACACGCCAGAGTGGTGGCGAGTGTCGCGGCCGCGACCACCGCGACTTTCAGGAACCTCCCACCATGTGCTATCGTCTATATACCTAGACAACTTAGTAAGACATCTCAGCGACGACCTCCATGCCGAAGAAACCCGACAACCTGCAAGGCGCACTCGACCTGTTGATCCTCAAGACCCTCGCCTCGCGCGGCCCGCTCCACGGGTACGGCATCGCCCTCCACGTCGAGTCGGTATCAGGCGATGTGCTGCGAATGGAGGAGGGGTCGCTGTACCCGGCACTCCACCGGATGGAGCTGGCCGGATGGGTTCGATCGAACTGGCGGACGTCGGAGAACAACCGCCGCGCGAAGTTCTACGGCATCACCGCCTCGGGATCGAGGCAACTGGCCGACGAAGAGCGCAACTGGCGCCTCGTCGTGGGTGCGATTTCTCGAGTACTCCAGGTCACGTAGGACAGCCATGTGGATCCAACGACTGCTCGCAACGTTTCGCCTCGGCCGCCTCGACCGCGATCTGGACGAGGAGATGCGCTTCCACATCGACATGCGCGCGCAGGCCTACGAGCGTGAGGGCCTGTCACCAGCGGACGCCCGTCGCAAGGCACTGCGTCGATTCGGCAGCCCCCTGCTGATGCGGGAACGCGTGCGCGACGCGCGCCTCCTGACGTGGCTCGAGAGCGTGCGGCAGGATCTCTGGCTGGGCCTGCGACTGCTCCGTCGCTCGCCGGCCCTGACGGTCGCGGCCATCCTGTCGCTTGGCCTCGCGATTGGCGGGACGACGGGCGTCTTCGCGGTTGGCGACGGCTTGCTGATCCGGCCGCTGCCCGTACAGCGACCCGAGGAACTGGTGGTCCCGCAGTGGCACTCGACCGAGTGGCCGAAGATCGGGATCTGGGGCTCGAACGACGACGACAACAACTCGTGGTCGTTCTCGTACGCGATGTACGAGCAATTCGCGAAAACGCCAGGGGTCGACCTGGCTGGCTTCCAGGAGTTGAACAGCGCCATCACCCTGATCCGGGGCGGGGCGGGAACCGCGGATGGCTCGCTCGTGACGGGCAACTTCTTCCGGGTGCTCGGCGTGACGCCGGCCGTCGGCCGGTTGTTCGTCGACGGGGACAACTCGCTCGCTTCGCCGCCGACGATCGTCCTCAGCCATCGGTTCTGGCAGAAGGTGTTTGGCAGCGATCCGGGCGCCATCGGCGCCGCCATGCGTGTCAACGGCCAGACGTTCACCGTCGTCGGGGTGGCTCCGAAGCCGTTCTTCGGCATGCAGCCCGGACGGTGGTCGGACTTTTACGTTCCGGCGTGCTGGATCGCGAAGCTCATGCCGGAGTTCGTCAAGGAATCCCCGCTGACGACCGACCACTTCTGGTGGCTGCAACTGGTGGGGCGCCCCAAGCCGGGCGCGACGACCGCGGCACTCAAGGCCTCGCTTGGCGCGCAGTTCGCCGCGATGGTCAAGCCGCTCATCACCGAGCCGAAGCAGCACGCGACGTTCGGACTGCGGACTGGCGATCGGGGATTTGCCTTTCAGAACGCAGACAGCGTGAAGCCGTTTACGATCCTGATGACACTCGTCGTCCTGGTCCTGCTGATCGCGTGCTCGAACGTCGCCAACCTTCTCCTTGCGCGTGGCGCGGCCCGCCGCAAGGAGGCGGCGATGCGTCTCGCGCTCGGCGCGGGGCGGCTGCGGCTGGTGCGACAGCACCTCACCGAGAGCCTGATGCTGGCACTCATCAGCGGCGCCGGCGGTTTCCTCTTCGCCCGCTGGTTCGCCGCCGCGATGCTGTCGCTCGCGCCCGAGAGGTCGGCACTCGTCCTCGACCTCGGGTTCAGTTGGCGGGTTCTGGCCTTCAACCTGGCCGTCGCCGTTGGCGCCGGGCTCCTGGTCGGCCTCGCTCCGGCCATAGCCTTGTCGCGATCGTCGATTGCCACCGCGCTCCGGGCGGGCACGACGGTGCGGCCGGGCTGGAGACAGCGGCTGGGACTGGGCCGACCGCTCGTAGCCGTGCAGATCGCGCTGTCGCTGCTGTTGCTGGTCGTGGCGGGCCTGTTCGTGCGCAGCCTGGGGAATCTGCAGGCAGTGCCGCTCGGCTTCAATCCCGACGGCATCGTCCTCTTCTCGCTCGATCCGACGTCCGGCGGCTACTCCGATGCGCAAAAGGCCCAGGCGACCGAGCGAGTGGCGGCCCGACTGACGCGGCTTCCGAACGTCACCGCGGTGACCTGGTCGACGTTCGCGCTGGTGGACAACATCAGCTGGAACACCACCGTGCGGGTGGTGGGTCAGCCGGCAGCCAAGCGACCGCCGTGCAACCTGCTCAGCGTCGGCCCGGGGTTTCATCGAACCCTGCAGGTTCCGCTGGTGGCGGGACGGACCTTCGACGCGCGCGACGGCGCGACGGCGCCAAGAGTCGCCATTGTCAACCAGTCGTTCGTGGCGAAGTACCTCGGAGGCACGAGGCCGCTCGGCCAGTCGTTCACGGTCGAACTCGAACGGGACCCCGTTGCGTTCGAGATCGTGGGCGTGGTGCGCGACACCAAGTACGCGCGGCTTCGTCGTCCCGAATCACCCATCGCCTTCCTGTCCGACGCGCAGCACGCGCTCCCGATGGGGCCGACCTTTGCGATGAAGGTCACCGGGGATCCGGGACGATTGTCGGCCGACATCACGCGGGTCGTGCACGAACTGGAGCCGACGCTGCCGGTCACGCGGATCAGGACGTACCGGGAACAGATTGCGCAGCAACTGTCGATGGAACGGAGCCTGTCGACGCTATCGTCGGCGTTCGGTGTGGTGGCCCTGCTGCTGGCGGCGGTCGGTCTCTACGGCGTCGTCGCTTTCGCGGTCGCGCGGCGGACGGGAGAGATGGGAGTCAGGCTGGCACTCGGGGCGAGCCGGGGTGCCGTGTTGCGCCTGGTGCTGCTGGACAGCGCGAAGGTCGTGGTCCCGGGAGCGTGCGTGGGGATGGCTGCAGCGCTTGCGGCGACCCGGTTCGTCGAGTCGATTCTCTTCGGACTGAAGCCGACCGACCCGGTCACGATCGTGGCTTCGGTGGCGCTGCTGCTGGCGGTGGCGGGAGTCGCAGCCTACGTCCCGGCGCGTCGTGCAGCCGGGATCAATCCGGTCGAGGCACTGCGCTGCGAATAGCCTATGTTTCGCTGTATGTTCTCCTTTCGATCATCCCGAACGCCGGCCAATCTCTGACCTATACTGGGATATGCCCCCCAGTTCCCGCCCTGGCGGCCTTGCGGCCTCAGGAACACCGGTGTCCCTCATTGCGGTCGGGACCGCGCTGCCTCCACACTGCATCTCCCAACGAGACGCGCTCGCCTGGGGGCTCGATCACGTGCAGCTCAGCGACGAGGCCCGGGCTCTCTATACGCGGGTCATGGCCGACGAGGGGATCCGGACGCGACATTTCGCGTTCGACGATCTCAGCGATCTGCTCGACACCGACCACGAGCGGGTGCTCGCGCGCTTCGAGCGGTGGGCGACGCGGCTGTCTACCGCAGCCCTGTCCGGCGCTCTCGCCAAGGCGGCGCTGAAGCCGACAGACGTCGACTTCCTTGCAGCCACCACGTGCACGGGGTATCTCTGCCCGGGCCTGAGTTCCTACATCATCGAGCAGGCCGGCCTGCGTGCCGATGTCCGGTGCGCCGATCTGACCGGCATGGGATGCGGCGCCGCGGTCCCGGCGCTCGAGCGCGCGTGCGAGTTCCTGGCGGCGCACCCGGCCGCGACGGCCGCGGTCGTCTCCACCGAGATCTGCAGCGCCGCGGTGTTTCTCGGCAACGAGCCCGAGCTGGTGATCTCGAACGCGATCTTCGGCGACGGCTCGGCGGCGGCGATTCTACGGCGCGCCGATCGAGGGACGCGGTCCGGCGACGAGCGGCGGCCGAGGTTCGTGGGATTCCGTTCGCTGACCTTGCCGGCGTGGCGTGAGGCGCTGCGGTTCAGGACCGAAGGCGGGCACCTTCGCAACGTCCTCAGCCGGGACGTGCCGATCCGCGCCGGCCGCGCGTGCCGACGTCTGGTTGGAGAACTGCTGGCCGAACACGACACGGCGCCTGAGACCGTGGCGCACTGGATGGTGCACGCGGGCGGCCGCCTCGTGCTCGATGCGATCGAGCGAGCCCTCGAACTGCCGGTCGACGCGCTGGATGCCGCTCGCGCCGTGATGCGCACGTCGGGCAACCTGTCGTCCCCCTCGGTGCTGTTCGTGCTCGACGAAGAACAGCGGCGCCATCCTCCACAGAACGGCGACCTCGGCGTCATCTGCGCCTTCGGTGCAGGCTTTGCCGCGCACGCGGCGCTTGTCGAGTACTGAATGTCCGGGGCGCGGTTCGATCAGTTCGTCCGGCGTCGTCTCGACCTCGTCGCGCGGGCCACTGGCGAAGAACTCATGGACTCGAACCAGTGGCCGGCGCCCGTGGTCCGGAAGACGCTCCGTTTCCTGGAACTCACGAACCGCTGCTTTGGTGGCGCCGCGGTCGTTCTCCGGCGGTTCGTCTCATGGCACGGGCAGCGCGCATTTACCGCCTCCCTTCGAATCCTCGACGTCGGGACCGGTGGCGCCGACGTACCGGTCGCGCTGATCAACTGGGCACGCCCCCTCGGTCTCGACCTGCGGGTGACGGCCATTGACAGTGCCCCGGACATCGTCGAGGCCGCTCGCGCGCGGGTGAGCCGCGTTCCTGAGATCACCGTCGAACGATGCAGTCTCTTCGACCTCGCGGCGAGCGGGCGCCGGTTCGACATCGTCGTCGCGTCCCTGTTCCTCCATCACGTGCCGCCGTCGCGCACCCCGGACGCGCTCCGTGCAATCGATCGGCTGGCCGTGCGGGGCGTCATCATCAGCGACCTCATGCGATCGCCCGTGGCGCTCGTCGCCGTCGGAGCGCTGGCCCTCGTCGCGGGCAACCACGTCGTCCGACACGATGGCCCCCTGTCGGTTCGGCGTGCGTTCACCGTGGACGAACTCGAACAGCTGGCGTCCAACACGGGGCTTACGTATCTGGCGGCCGAACGCGAGGGTCCGTTCCGCGTCAGCCTTTCGGGACAGAAGGATCTGCTCCGTGCGTGAGGTGCTCGTCGTCGGCGCCGGCCCCGCTGGACTGAGCGCCGGTCTCGCGCTGCTCCGCGCGGGGTGTGCCGCCACCATCATCGAGCAGCACGCGTCGCCGCCGCCTCGCGTGTGTGGCGCGTTCATCAATCCCGAGGGGACGCGGCATCTCGCGTCGCTGCAGGTGTTGGAGGATGTGGTGGCGGCAGGGGCCGTGCCGGTGACCGCGGCTCGTGTGACCTCGCCGAACGGCCGCGAGGCGGTCGTGCCAATTGTCCGCGGCGGTCTTGGTGGCCTCGCGGTGCCGCGTCC
This sequence comes from Vicinamibacterales bacterium, assembly GCA_036504215.1. Classification (NCBI taxonomy): domain Bacteria; kingdom Pseudomonadati; phylum Acidobacteriota; class Vicinamibacteria; order Vicinamibacterales; species Vicinamibacterales bacterium. The sequence continues at coordinate 94,704 of DASXVO010000035.1, forward strand.
GGTGCTCGAGCAGACACTCGCCGAAGCGTTCATTCGTCGCGGCGGCGCGATTCGCTGGAACGCCCGGGCGACGGCCGCGCGCCGCGTCTCGGTGGGCTGGCGACTGACGTGGCGCGAACAGGGGAGTGAACGGGAGCTCGACGGCGCGTGTCTTGTCGTCGCCGACGGGCGGTATTCGTCGCTCTCCGGGCGCCCGCGCGCGAGACCCGTCGCCGGGTGGTTTGGCTGGAATGCGCTATTCAACGGAGTGCCAGCCGCCCCTGGCACTCTCTCGCTGCACTTCTACCGGTCCGGCTACGTTGGCGTTCTGACGTTCGCCGACGGCTCGACGAACGTTTGCGGACTGACGTGTGACCGCATGGTCGGAGCGACGGGGTGGGATGAGGTTTACGCGGCCGCCATCGACAGGCAGCGGGTGCTTGCACGGTTGCTGAGTGGAGCGCGGCGCGTCACGCCATTTCGCGGTGTTGGTCCCTTGCCGTTCTCGCGCGCGATGTGGCCTTCCGCCGGACGTGTGCTCGCGGGGGATGCCGCGGCGGTCGGCGATCCGTATCTGGGAGAGGGTATCAGCCGCGCGCTCGGAACCGGACCGGCGTTGCTGCCGAGCCTCGCTGCCTGGGCCGATCATCCTGACGCCGACGCCATCGCTGCGTCGTATTCACGGGAGTGGCGTGCGCGCTACCGGGCGAGGCTGCGGCTCGGCGGTGTGTCCCGCGCCGTGCTCGCACGGCCACGTCTGCTCTCGGCCGTTCTTGCGCTGGCGCGCCCGAGCGTGCTCCGCGTGCTGCTGTCGGTCGCGCACCGATAGACCACGGGGCAGGGAGTGCCCGCGGGCCTCCCGCCTTCGCCGTACGGCTGCGGCCGGGCAAGCCGTGCCCGCGGCACTCAATGGAAGTAGACGATTACCCCGACGGTGCTTCTCGTGCCCCACGTGTGTGCGCTGCCGTCGGACCCGATGACGTAGGCTGTCGTGGAGGCGAACGACGATGTCTGGCGTCCGTACGAGAATCCAACCTCTCCGAACACGCTGAACCGCTTGGCCAGCAAGTACTGCGCGCCGAACGATCCCGTTGCCGAGTAGGTCGCCCCCGTATTCTCCGATTCGGAGGCGGGCGGTCCCTGCCCCGCCGAGGTCGAATTCGATCTCACGTACGAGAACCTCGGGCTCACATACGTTCGCAGGCCGTCCTTCCTGGCGACGTAGAACAGCGCCGAGACGGCGAATCCGGCCGTCCAGGAACTGTTGTTCGAGGAGACTCTGGTGGCGGATGTCACGTCGCCCGACGATCCCGAGAGGGTGATCTCCGGTCGTATCGCGACGCGATCGGATGCCTGCCACTGCAGGCCAACGGCGGCGGGATATCCCATCACCAGGCCGACCTGGCCCTCCTCCTGCGCGGCGGCGGGCGCACTTCCGATGAACACAACCAGCAGTGTAGCGGCGATGAGACGGGCGATCATGGCAGAGTCCCTTTCGTCCAGGCGGCGCTTGCTGGAGTATACGACGCCCGTACATCGTGCGCTTCACGCGATCGTCGAATGGTGTGCAAGCCTCGCAATCTGGCGTCTGGTGACGCGCCCCCCAGGACTCGTCGTCACTCGTACCGCAACGCGACCAACGGCTCGATCCGGCTCGCCGTTCGGGCCGGAATGTAGGTTGCCAGGGCCGCCGTCGCCATGAGGACGACGATCATGCCGCCGAACGTGACCGGGTCGAACGGACTGACGTGGTAGAGCTGATTGGCCAGCAGCGCGCTAATCACGGCCGCACCGGCGGCGCCCGCGGCGATGCCGGCGCCGGCCAGGCCAAGCCCCTGGCCGAGCACCAGCTTCAGGACCGATGCCCGATCGGCACCGAGGGCCATCCGGAGTCCGATCTCCTGCGTTCGACGCGCAACCGCGTAGCTGACGACCCCGTACAGACCCAGCGCGGCCATCAGCAGCGCGACCAGGGCAAAGGCGATCAGCACGCGAACGACGAAACGCCGCGGCGCCAGCGACTCGTTCACGCGCTCGCTCATCGTGGCCGCCCGCTGCACGGCCAGCGTCGGTGCCAGGCCTCGGACGGCCGACTCGACGATGGCGGTCGATTCCGGGGCGCCGTCCTTCAGGCGCACGACGAGCCACGCACCCAGACGGGGCCGCTGGTACAGGCATTGGTAGAACGTCCCCTTGTCGGTCTCTCCCACCAGCGTCGAGTGCAGCACGTGTCCCACGACGCCCACGATCGTCATCCATTTCTCGCCGTTCCGAATGCGACGACCGATCGGATCCTGACCGGGCCAGTAGCGACGGGCCAGGTTCTCATCGATCACCGTGACGAACTCGGTGCCGATTCGATCGTCGTCGGTGAACACGCGGCCCGTGCGCACCGGGATCCCGAGAGCGGTGAAGTACTCGGGAGAAACGACGCGCGTTCGACCGTGCGGTCCCGGGTCGCCCGGCGGCCGCGTCTCGCCTTCGATCGAGAAGGACGAGGACGAATCGCCGCTGTTGAAGGGCAGCGGCGTCCCCGCGCCGGCCGTGAGCACCGACGGCGACTGGCGGATCCGGTCGATGAGCGCCCGGAAGAACGCCGCGCGCTCCTCGGGCGCGGCGTAGCGCTTCTCCGGGAGCGACACTCCGCCCAGGACCACGCCCCGGGTCACGAATCCAGGATCGATGTGCTGGATCTGAATGAGACTCCGGATCAGGAGTGCGGCGCCGACGAGCAGGATCATCGCGAGCGACGTCTCTGCCACGACGAGCACCGACCGGAGCCGGCCGCGCCCGCCGGTCGACGTGCGCGACGAGCCCTTCAACTGCTCGGCGGCGGCTACTTGCGTGACCTGCCAGGCCGGCGCCAGCGCGAAGAGGAACGCGGCCACGACGGCCGTGACGGCGGCGAATCCGAGCACGCGAAGATCGACGGACGCCTGCAGGCCGACGACGGAGCCCTTTGGCGCCACGGCGAGCAGAACCCGCATGACGATGGACGCGAGCAGGATTCCCAGCGCGGTGCCCGCGATCGAGAGCACCAGACATTCGGCGACGGTATGGCGGAGCAGTTGCCAGCGCCCGGCACCGAGGGCCACCCGGACGGCGATCTCCCGGCTCCGGCCCGTCGTGCGCGCCAGCATCAGTCCGGCGATGTTGGCGCAGGCAATGAGGAGAACGAACCCCACGGCGCCGAGCAGGACCAGCATCGGCTGCCTGGTGTCGCCCGCGGTGAAATCGGTGAACGCGATCGCGAACATGCCCCAGCGCGATCCCTTTGCAAAGGCGGCGTTCTCGTCGGTTCCGCCCTTGAGGCGGTCCGCGACCGTCCGGACCCTCGCATCTGCTGTGGCGAGCGACACGCCCGGCCTGCTCCGGGCGACAGCGAACAGGTGCTCATTGAATCGGTAGTCCTCGGTGAATTCCGCTGCCGGCAGCGCCAGCGGCACCCAGGCGTCCACTTCCTGCGGCCAGCGGAAGCCCTCCGGCATCACGCCGACGATCTTCGTCGACCGTTCATCGAGTGTGACTGTGCGGCCGACCACGCTCGCGTCACCCCCGAAGATCCGAACCCAGGCGGCATGCGACAGCACGACGACCGGGGTGGCATTGGGCAGGTCCTCCTCGGCGACGAATGCGCGTCCCAGCGCCGGGCGGACCTTGAACACATCGAACCATTCGAGCGACACCTTGGCAGCCTGCAGGATCTTCGACTCACCGGCACCCGAGTAGATCAGCTCGGCCGGCTCCATCGCTGCCGTGTGCTCGAAGACATCGCGGCTGGCCTTCACGTCCCGAAAATCCGGGCCCGAAAGGCCGATACTCGCCAGGTTGAGCTTGGCATACATCGCCCGGACCGCCACGACGCGCGATGGGTCCGATACCCCGGGCGGAGCCAGCAGTGTCTGGTTGATCAGGCCGAAGATCGCCGAGTTGGCTCCAATGCCGAGCGCGAGCACGGCCACGACGGTGACGCTGAACACGGGATTCGCACCCAGTGCGCGTAGCGCGATTCGCAGGTCGGCAGCCATTGGTCCTCCAGCGAGCGGGCGTCACTGAGTGGCCCGAGCGTCCCGCAGTATTGAATGGCCCGAGCGTCCCGCAGTGCTGAGTGGCCCGGACGCCCCGCAGTGCTGAGTGGCACACGTCCCGCAGTGCTGGGTGGCCCGAGCGCCCCGCAGTACTGAGTGGCACGGGCGTCCCGCAGTGCTGAGTGGCACGGGCGTCCCGCCCGTGAGACAGCCGGCACCGTGCGCGTCAGTACAGGGTGGTGCCCACTCATTGGACGGTTCCCGCGTGCGGATCGTTTGCGACCGGCCGCCTGTTCTACCTGGCCTGCAGTTCGGCGATGAGCGCGTTGGCCCGTTGACGAGCTTCAGGCGTCAGCGGCAGCCGGTTGATGGCGTCGATGACGGCCGGCAGCTCTCTGGCCAGCATTGCCAGCTCGGCCTGCGCCTCGGTCGGTTCGAGCGACATCCGATTGCCCGTCTGCACGGCGTGCAGGAGCACGTCTGGCGGAACCGACTTGGGCCAGCGGCCGTTGACGACGTCGTGGAGATCGCGGAGGCGCCGCATCACGCCGGGCAGCGCATTCAGCAACGTGGTGAACTCGGCCGGCGCGGTCGGCACGGTGACCGTGACAGTCGCGGCCGCCGACGATGGGGCGAAGCCGAGGGAGATCACGGTCGTGGCCGACTCCCCGTCATACCACCATTCGGGTCCCGAGGCGGTTTCACCTGTGCTCGCGCGGCGCAGGCGAGTCACCTCATCGACGAGAGGGACGGTCCTGCCGTTGACTGCCACGGTTGTCGGCGGCAACGTCCCACGCCAGCGGATGTCGAATGCGCGACGTGACGGCATGTCCGGGAACGAGCCTTCCACCGGCAGGATGTCGATCGTCCGGCTGCCGCCGGCTCCGATCGTGGTCCGCACGGTCGTCCAGGCGCACTCGTTCGACTGATACGCGGTCGAGTCTCCCTGGTCCTGGTAGATGCGGATGGAGGACGAGTCGCCGGGGAACACGTCGAGGATCATGCGACCGTCCGGCCGCGCGCCGGCGCGACGCACGGGAGGCTGCGTCGGGACGATGGATCCGGACTTCACGAAGATCGGAATCTCGTCGAGGGCGAACGGCCGATCGACCGTCAGCGGTCCCTTGAAGACGCGCCCGCTGAACCACTCCACCCAGGAGCCCGGTGGCAACCAGATCGTGCGCGAGGCAAGGCCCGTCGTCGCGTTTCGCGCGGCGACGACTGGTGCGATCAGCATCTGGTCGCCGAAGAGATACTGCTCGGTGAACCGGTAGGCTTCATCGGCCTCAGGGAAATCCCAGTAGGTGGGTCGCAGGAACGGAACGCCAGAGTCGTAGGTCTGGCGTGACGCCGTGTAGATGTAGGGGATGAGGGAATAGCGCAGAAGGAATGCGTCGCGCATCGCCTTTGCGTATTCGGCCGGATACGCCCAGATGCGCCGCTCGGCGCCGGGATTCTTCGTCGTGTGCGTGCGCAGGACCGGACTGAACGTGCCGAACTGGATCCAGCGTGCATACAGTTCCGGTTCGACCGGCCCTTCCATGTGGCCGCCGATATCGTGGCTCCAGTAGCCGAATCCCACGTTCGCCGCCGTCGCCGTGAAGTAGGGCTGGTAGGCGAGTGACTGCCAAGTGGAGTACGTGTCCCCGGAGAATCCGACCTGGTAGCGGTGGTTTCCGAGGCCGCCCCAGCGATGGAAGATGAGCGGGCGATGGCGTCCCTGGCGCTCCATGTCCGTGAAGAACGTATAGTTCAGCCACCAGGTCGGGTTGATCCCTTCGAGCGACGTCGTGTCGTTCTGCTGCCAGTCGAGCCACCAGAAATCGATCCCCTGTTTCTCGAACGGGTGGATCACCAGGTCGAAGAAATTTCGTGCGAACTTCTTGTTCACGATGTCGAACGGTACGTATTGCTTCGTGGCCGGGTCGAGCCCCATCGCCGCTGCCATTGCCGGGTACTGTTCCTCCCACGGCTGAATGCCGGACGCGGGGTGCAGGTTGAGCGGCGTGCGCAGGCCGTGCGCGTCGGTCCACTGGAGGAAGGCCGCCGGCTCGGGGAAGTAGTTGCGGTCCCATGTGAAGCCGGTCCAGCCCTTCGTGTGTCCCGACGCGTCCTTCTCGTTGCCCCACGCCCCGCCGAAGGTCCGGTGCCAGTCCATGTCCACGACGAGCACGTCGAGCGGCAGTGTGTGTGCGTCGAAATCCTCGACGAGTTGTTTGAACTCCTGGTCCGTGTAGGCCCAGTACCGGGACCACCACACGCCGAACGCGAAGCGCGGCGGCATCGGGATGCGCCCGGCCACCTTCGTGAAATCAGCCATCGCACCACGGTAGTCGTGGCCGTAGCCGAAGAAGTACAGGTCCTGACGCTCACCTGCCGGGCGGGGCGTGACCCACGGCCAGTCGCTGTTGTCGTACAGCAGGCGCGGCGCGTCGTCCACGACCGCCCAGCCGTCGCGAGACACCAGCCCGGGCTCGAGCTTGGTCGCCGGGCCATTCACGCCGTCGAGCGTCCGCGTGGTCCCTTTCAGGTTGCCCTTGTCTTCCATCCCGGGGCGCCACACGACCGGGATGCCGTTCAGCGTGAGGCGGACCTCGAGGTTCGTGGCGGCGAAGCGCCCGCTGTCCTTCCGGTAGCGGACGGTGAGCGCGTCGGTGACGATGGTGAGCCACCCGCCCTTCGTCTCGGTCCTGAATGCGGGAACCGGCTGCTGACGGTTGATGAAAACCAGCGACGCGCGGTCCTCGAACTGTCGTGTCGGGGACCATTCCAGGCGTATCAGCCGTGGCGCGAGGACCGTGAAGCGAACCTGGCCGGAGAGCACGACGGCCTTGGCATCGGCAATCGGGGCCATCGTCTGGGCCGCCAGCGGCGAGGCGAGGAGGACGGCGAGCGTCGCCACCGCGAGAAGGGCCGACGTGAGAACGGATCGAACGGCTCTTGCGCGCATGGCGGCTCCTCGTCAGGTTGTTCGCGTCACCTTGGACAGACCGCGCGGGTTGTCGGGATCGAACCCTCGCTGCCGACTGAGATGGAACGCCAGCAACTGGCCTGGCACGATCGCAACGATCGGCGACAACCACTCTGGAATTCGAGCAGGGAGGCGAAGGGGCGCCGCGCCGAGCGCGAGCGAACTCTCCACGTTCGAGAGCACGACCGGTCGAGCGCCGCGTGTCGTCATGAGGCGCAACAGGTCCTCGACCTCCTGGCTGACGGCTCCCACGACATTGACGACGATGGCCGCGAAGCCCGTGTCGATGAGCGCGATGGGACCGTGCTGGAAGTCGGCCGCGGAGTAGGGCTCGACGGCGACATAGGCCAGTTCCTTGGCCTTCAGTGAGATCTCGAATGCGGTGGCGTAGTTGAACCCACGCCCGATGACGACGCCGTGTCCCGCGTCTCTCAGGACCGACGCGGCCGCCGTCATGGACGACTCGGACACGCTCAGCGCCTCCGCCACGCACGACGGAACGGCGGCCAGTTCCCGGCGGCGGGCCTCGTCGCCAGCGAGTGCGACCGAGATCATCGCCAACGCGAAGAGTTGGGCGGTGTAGGTCTTCGTCGCAGCGACGCTTCGCTCGACACCGGCGCCGAGCAGGAGTGTGTGGTCGGCCACGTGCGTGAGCGGCGATCCAGCCACGTTCGTGATGGCCAGCGTGGCGCAGCCCTGGCGCCGCCCTTCCTCGACGACCGCGACGAGGTCGGGGGACTCGCCGGACTGCGAGATGCCGACGACCAGTGCGCCGTCCATTCGTGGCGGCATCAGGTACCGCGTGAACAGCGACGGCGTAGCCAGGGTGACGGTCAGATGGTTGAACGCGCCCAGGACGTACTGGGCGTAGCGGGCGGCGTTGTCCGACGAGCCCCGCGCGGCGATGACGACGTGGCGGATGTCCTGCTGCCGCCACACCTCCGCCATCGCCGCGACGTCGTCCGCGGCGGCCCCGAGCAGGTGCTCGAGGCGTTGCGGCTGTTCGGCGATTTCATCGAGCAAAAGGGATGCGCTCATCGGCTCCGGCTATTTGATCTCTTTCATCAACGCTGCGACGGCGGCTTCGAGTTGTTCGTCCTTGCCCTTCGCCGCCAGTTCGTAGGTGTTCATCAGCTTGATATCCGGCTCGGTCTGCTGGTTCTCGAGGTATTTGCCGGTGGTGGAATCCTTGACGCCGGTGTGCGGGACGCCCCAGCGGAGCCCGTCCGCCAGCGCCTCCCACCCGGCGAAGGTGCAGGTGCCCGGCGTCGGCATCCCAACCAGCTTCCCGAGATGGAGTGCCTTCACGGTGTAGGCGTAGCAGTGGCCATCGCTGTAGTTGGCCTCGTTCGCCAGCGAGATGCTGGGCTTCGTCCAGCGGAAGTTCGGCTCGTATCCGTTGGCGCGTCTGTCGCTCGTATAGTCGAAGAACTTCTTCCCGCTCAGGAACATTGCCAGGTCGGCGACGAGGTCGCCTCCGCCGTTGAACCGGGTGTCGACGACAATGCCCTTGCGGAGCGCGAACTTGCCCATCACCTCTTCGTAGGCCGTGCGGTACGCGCCGTCGTTCATGCCGGGCACGTGGATGTAGCCGAGTTGCCCGTTGCTCAGCCGATCGACCTCGTCCTGATTGCGGCGCACCCATCGGGTGTAGAGCAGCCGGTTCTCCGCCCCGGGGCTGATCGGTTTGACGACGACGTCGAACTTCTTGTCGCCGTCGGCGATGCGCACCAGGGTCTTCTTGCCCGCCTTGCGGTTCAGGTAGCGCGCCAGGTCCCTGTCGGCCGCGATCGTCTCCCCGTCGATCGCCTCGACGATCATCCCGGGGCGTACCACGATGTCGGCCTTGTTCAAGGGGCCGTCCTTGATGACGTCTTCGATCTTGTAGCCGACGCCCCGGTACGTCTGATCGAAGAACACGCCGAGCGACGCGGTTTCGTCTGCATTGGCGACCTGCGGGGTGAAGGTCGCGCCGCTGTGGCTGATGTTCAGTTCGCCCAGCATCTCCGCGAGCATCTCGGCGAATTCGAAGTTGTTCCCGATGTGCGGCAGATATTTCTGGTAGACGGTCTTCAGGGCATCCCAGTCGGCGCCGTGGTACCCGGCGGTGTAGAACCCGTCCTTCACGGTGCGCCACACGTGATCGAACGACTCCTTGCGCTCGGCGGCCTGGTCCAGCACCATCTCGCCGTTGATGCTCACGGGGTCGCGCTTGGCGGTGGCGGGATCGATCTTCGAGATACTGCCGTCAGCGAGCAGGAAGAGGTTCTTCTGCTCCTTGTCCCACGCCAGGCTGCCGCCGTTGGTGTTCAAGGCGACGAGCATCTTGGTTTCCTGCGTGCGGAGGTTGGTGGACCAGAGGTTCTGGCCCTTCTCGAAGCGCGCCAGGTAGTACAGGGTCTCGCCGTCCTTGCTCGCCAGGGCGTCGCCGAGCGATGACGAGTGGACGGTCAGGCGGGCCTTGCGGATCTCGATGCCGTCGAGGTCGATCACCAGGTCTTCGACCTTCGGCTCCTTGTCCTTCGCCGCCGCGTCCTTCTTCGCCGCGTCGGCCTTCTCCTTCTCCTTCTTGTCCTCGGCTTCCTTGACGAGCGCGTACTCTTCCTTCGTCATGCGGTATCGGTCCCACGCCTCCTGCGTGAAGAACATCCCGTAGACGTCGGCCTGCGCGCCGCCGCTCTGTGCCACCGACTTGAGGCCGTCACGATTGCTGAACCACAGCATCGCCTTGCCGCCGAGGATCCACTTCGGCCGCGAGTCGTTGAACCCGCTCTTGGTCAGATTGACGACCGGGCTCTTGCCGTCGGCGCGCACGAGGCCGACCTCGCCGGGCGCGAAGCCCGGCACGGACAGGTCGAACAGGATCCACTTGCTGTCGGGGCTCCACTGGAAGTACTGCTCGCCTTCGTCCAGGTCGTTGCTCGTCAGGAGGCCCCGGGTCTGCTTGGTGTCGAGCGTGTAGATCTTGAGCGTCGAGTGATCCTCGACGTAGGCCACCTCCTTCCCGTCCGGCGAGAACCGTGGCTGGGTGTTCTGGTGGGTGTTGACGATGAGCGGCGTCTCCTCGAGCACCGTGGACGCGTAGAAGTACGGCTCCTCGTCGCGGGTCCGTCGTGTTTCGTAGATCCCCCAGCGGCCGCCGCGTTCCGAGGCGTAGACGATGGCCTTGCCGTCGGGCGAGAAGACGACGCTGCGTTCCTGGTCGGGGGTGTTGGTGACGCGCTTGGTCACGCTGCCCTCGACGCTCGTGACGAACACCTCCCCGCGGACGGTGAACGCCACTTCCTTGCCGGACGGGGCCACCACCATCTCACGGGCGTTGCCGTTCACCGGCAGCACCCGTTCGTTGTTGGCCCTGGCGTCCGCCGCGATGGCCACCGCGACTTTCTGCGGCTGGCCGCCGGTCTTCATCGTGTAGACGCTGCCGTCGTAGCCGAAGCACAGGACGCCGGTGTCCGACAGGCTGAGGAAGCGGACCGGCACCTGCTTGAACGACGTTACCTGTTGCGACTTGCCTCCGACCAGGCTCATCTTCTGCACGTTGAACGAGCCACTCTCCTCGCTCAGGTAGAAGAACGCGGTGTCGCCGTCGGTCAGTACCGGGCTCCGGTCCTCACCAGCGAACGTCGTGATCTTCTTGTGCGTTCCGGTCTTGAGGTCGTAGGTCCAAATGTCGCGCGTGATGGCCGACGTGTGGTGCTTGCGCCAGATGTTCTCGCCGCCCTTCTTGTCCTGGTAGATCAGGAACTGACCGTTGCGGCTCATCTTCACGTCCTCGGCCGGCGTCGTCAGCACCTGCTCCGCGCGTCCGCCCGTCACGGGCACGCGATAGAGTTCAGGCTGGGAGCCGGTCGGGAACTCGCGATTGCTGGCGGTATCCATGCGGGCAGCGCCGAACAGGATGGCCTTGTCATCCGGCGTGAAGGCGTAGGGATACTCTGGCGCCGAGTGGAAGGTGAGGCGCCGGGCTTCACCGCCCTCGGCGGGCATCACGAAGACGTCGAAGTTCCCGAAGCGATCGCTGGCGAACGCGATCTGCTTGCCGTCGTGGCTCCACACCGGCATGAAGTCCTGGGCGTCGTGCGTGGTCAGCTGCAGGGCCGCGCCTCCGGCGGAGGGCACGCGGTAGAGATCCCCCTTGTACGTGAAGACGATGGTCTTCCCATCCGGCGAGATTGCGGGATACCGCAACCAACTGGGCGTCGTCTGCGCCGTAGCGGCCGACGCGCCCGCCAGAATCAGAACGCCAATCACCAGGGCATGGATAGTGTTTTTCATAGGGCAAGCTGCTTCATGGACGAGGCGGGCCACTCCGAGGGCAGGGCGATTCTATCAAGAATACGGACAGACCGAGCGGCACGGGCGTCCCGCCCGTGCGGTGACCGAGTGGCGCGGGCGTCCCGCCCGTGCTACTGGCTCGTCGCCAGCATCTCCAGCGCCACGCGCGTCATCAGGCTGACGCCTATCGGAAGCACTCGCTCGTCGAGGTCGAAGCGGGCGTTGTGGTGGGGGTAGGGACGGTCGGTACCTGTACCCAGCATGACGAATGCGCCCTGCACGTGCTGCAGGTAGTAGGCGAAGTCCTCGCCGCCCATCACCGGCAGCATCGTGGCCACCTGTTGGTCACCGAACTCACGCAGCGCGACGCGCCCGACGAGATCGACCATCCGACCATCGTTGACGAGCGGGGGATACCCTTCGACGTAGGTGAACGCTGCGGTTGCGCCGAAGACCTGAGCGGTCCGCTCGCAGACCTCCTGAAGTCGTTGTCTTGCCAGGCGCTGCACGGCCAGGTCGAGCGTGCGCACGGTGCCGGTCAGCGTCACCGTGTTCGGGATGATGTTGTGCACCGTGCCGCCGTGCACCGTCGTGAAGGAGACGACAACCGCCTGGAGCGGATCGACGGACCGGCTCGCGATCGACTGGGCCGCCACCACGATGTGGGACGCGACCAGGACGGGATCGATGGTCAGGTGCGGCTGTGAGGCGTGGCCTCCGCGACCCGTGATGACAACCTCGAACGTGTCGGACTGCGCCATCATTGCGCCCTTGCACAGGCCGACCAAGCCGGTGGGCAGCGGCTGCCAGAGGTGCAGGCCGAACACGCGGTCCACGCCTTCCAGGGCGCCCTCGTCGATCATTCGCCTCGCGCCGCCCGGCGGGTTCTCTTCCGACGGCTGGAATAGGAAGACGACGGTGCCGGCGAGCGACGCGCGATGAGCGGCGAGCGTTGTCGCTGCGCCCATGAGAATAGCCATGTGGCCGTCGTGACCGCACGCGTGCATGGTACCCGGCGTGGCCGACCGGTAGTCGTGCTCATTCTCCTCGGCGACCGGCAGGCCGTCCATGTCCGCGCGCAGCGCCACCGTCGGCCCGGGCATGCCGCCCGTCAGGACACCGCGGAGTCCGGTACCTCCGCACGCCCGCACGTCGATTCCACAGCCTTCGAGAAACGTCCGGATTACGGCCGACGTGCGATGTTCCTGAAACGCCAGTTCCGGATGGCGGTGGAAATCGCGTCGCCAGTCGACGAGCGACGGAGCGAGCGCGTCGATGTCCCGGTTCAGGTCCGCAGTCATTGGGCTCGAGACGGTCAAGATGACGTTGACCGCCAGCGCCACGAATCCGGCGTTCAATCCCAGGAACGGATCGTGCCTCGACCAGATGAGCGAGACGACGACGACCCCGCCGGCCATCAGCAGCCAGACGAGCAGCACGCCGAAGCGCCGTCCGCCGACGCTCCATCGTTCGAGGTTCATCTCTCCCCGTCCGCGGCCCACGAGGCCTACAACCGTCGCGGCGACGACCATGAAGACGATGACCGCGAGCGACGTCGTCATCGGCCCGCTCCGTCAGCCGCGTGGTCGCGACGATTCCGCAGCAGGAGCATGTGAGCGATCGCAAGGAACGCCGGGGTGGCCAGGACCCAGCCGAGGATCCAACACAGGAGGAACGGCGGACCTGCGACGAGCGCAAGAATCGGTCCGGAGGCGAACAGCAGCGCGAGTGTCAATCGCATACCTCTCCTTCCGCAGATGGTTCTCCGTTCCCGCGGCTGCCGTCAAGCCGAATTGGCTGGGGACCGAGCGCTGGCGCTGCGGGGGATTGCGGCCGCGGCGACGTTGGGGGACAATCGGCGCCACCGAGGCGCACCGACGAGCGGGGTGGGCGGACAACGGAGCGGACATGAAGAGACCGATGGCGTGTGGTTGTCTGATTCTGGGCGCGCTGTTGGCGGCCCAGAGCGGATGGGCGGCCCCGGCGGCGAAGGCCACGGTGCGCGAGTACAAGAAGGTGTTTCGCACCTATCCGTATTCGGACCCGAATCCCATCGCGGTGGTCGGACGCATCTATCCGTACTACCGCTTCGATGGCTACACCGACCAGCCGATCGACAAGGAGTGGACCGTCGTCGAACTCGAGAACGACTATCTCAAGGTCATGATCCTGCCGGAGATCGGCGGAAAGATCTGGACGGCCATCGAGAAATCCACCGGGCGGTCCTTCATCTACAACAACCACGTCGTCAAGTTCCGCGACATCGCCATGCGGGGCCCGTGGACGAGTGGCGGCATCGAACCGAACTACGGAATCATCGGCCACACGCCCAACTGCGCCACGCCGGCGGACTACCTCACGCGGACGACGGCCGACGGCAGCGCGCAGGCCGTCATCGGCGTGCTCGACCTGCTCACGCGCACCCCCTGGCGCCTCGAGGTGACGCTCGGGCCCGACACCGCCTACTTCACGACGCGATCGTTCTGGTACAACGCGACGCCCATCGAACAGCCGTACTACTCCTGGATGAACGCCGGCATCAAGGCGGCGGGCAACCTCGAATTGATCTACCCGGGGACCCACCACCTCGGCCACGAGGGTGAATTCGCGCCATGGCCGGTCCATCCCGGCAACGGGAAGAACCTGGCGTTCTACGAGCAGAACGACTTCGGTTCCTACAAGTCCTACCACGTGTTCGGCCGGCACTCGGAGTTCTTCGGTGCGTACTGGCACGACGATGACTTCGGGATGGGCCGGTATGCGAGGCGCGACGAGAAGCTCGGGAAGAAGGCGTGGATCTGGGGCCTGTCGCGCCAGGGCATGATCTGGGAGCATCTGCTGACCGACACCGACGGGCAATACGTCGAGGTGCAGTCGGGGCGGTTGTTCAACCAGGCGGCCGAGCGCAGCACGGCAACGCCCTTCAAGCACCGCGGATTCGCCCCGTATTCCGCGGACGCGTGGACGGAGTACTGGTTCCCGGTCAAGGCCACGCACGGGTTCGTGCAGGCCAACGAGTTCGGCGCGCTGAACGTCGAGCGCGCGCCTGGCGGTGCCTTGACGCTGTGGTTCTCGCCGTTGCAGGCCCTCACCGACACGCTCGAGGTGTTCGACGGCGAGAAGGTGGTCTACTCGACGCGCCTCGCGCTGAAACCGATGCAGACCTGGTCGCAGGCAATTGTGTCGGTCCCGGTCGATCGGCTGCGGGTGGTCGTGAGCGCCGCCCGGATCGACTATCGCGCTACGGGCGGCGACGAGATCTCGAGGCCGATCGAGTCGCCAAAGGACTTCGACTGGGCGTCGGTGTTCGGCCTGCACCTGACGGGGAAGGAGTGGATGCGTCAGCGCGAGTACGGGCAGGCGGAGGCGGCGCTCGAGGCGTGCCTGCGCAAGGACCCGAACTACGCGCCCGCGCTCGTCGATCTCGCCATCGTGAGATACCGGGCGCTCGACTACCAGGCGGCGTGGACGCTCGCGCGCAAGGCGCTCGCGATCGACACCTACGATCCGGCGGCCAACTACTACTACGCACTGGCCGCGCTTGCGCTGGGGAAGCGCATCGACGCGATGGACGGGTTCGAAGTCGCCGCGCAGTCACCGGAACTCCGCACGGCCGCATGGATCGAGCTCGCCAAGATGTCCTTCCGCCAGGGGGACCGGCGGCGCGCGGCGGAGTACGCGGCCGACGTCGTGGCCCGGGATGCCATGAACGTGGACGGGTACCTGCTGCTCGCCCTGTCGAAGCGGCTGTCCGGCGATCGCGACGCCGCGACCGCGGCGCTCGCGTCAGCCATCGCCCTCGATCCCCTCAACCAGGCCGTCCGATTCGAGCGGTACCTGGCGGCCGGTGACGAGGCCAGCCGGCTGTCGTTCGTGAACGGCATCCGCAACGAGATGCCGCAGGAGACATACCTCGAGCTGGCTGCGTGGTACCACGCTCTCGGACGGTCACAGGAGGCGGCCCGACTCCTGGCGCTGGCACCGGCGACAGCGGAGACTCTGTACTGGCTCGCCTTCATCCAGCACGAACAGGGTGACGCCGGTTTCCGCGAGGCGCTCGGTCGTGCCGACGCCGCCACCCCCGACCTCGTCTTCCCGTTCCGGGCGGAGAGTGCACCGGTGCTGCGGTGGGCCGTCACGGAAAGCGCCAGTTGGCGGCCGAAGTACTATCTGGCGCTGCTCGTCTGGAGCCGCGAGGACCTGGACGGCGCGCGCGCCCTGCTCCGGGATTGCGGTGAGGCTCCGGACTGGGCGCCGTTCTACGCGACGCGATCCAAGGTGTGGGACGCGTCAGCGCGCAACCGTGCCCTCGCGGATCTGGAACATGCGGCCGGCCTCGACCCACGTCAGTGGCGCTACGGCCGGCTGCTGGCCGAACATCATCTCGCGGACAGGCGGTTCGACCGGGCGCTCGAGGTCGCCGCGCGGTACCATCGCATGTTGCCCGGACAATACATCCTCGGCATGCTCCATGCGAAATGCCTGCTGTTCAGCGGAAAGTACGCCGATGCCAGCGACGCCCTTGCGGCGGTGCGCGTCCTCCCGTACGAAGGTGCGACCGAAGGACGGGCGCTCCATCGGGAAGCGCAGCTCATGCTCGCGGTGGGGGAGTTCCGGGCGGGCCGTGTCGACGCGGCGCGGCGTCGGATTGCCAGCGCGCGCGAGTGGCCGGAGAACCTCGGCGCCGGGAGGCCCTATCCCTCGGAGGTCGACGAGCGTCTCGAAGACTGGCTCGACGCGCGATGTCTCGACAAGGTCGGCACCAGATCCCGGCCGCTGGCGGGTCCGGCCGAGGCACCGGCAGGAGCTCGGCGCCTGGGGATCGGCACCCTGTTGACGGCGATCGACGCGAAGGCGCGAGGGCGTCAGGCGGACGCGCAGGAGCATCTGGGCGTCTGGGTGTCTCAGCAGCCAGATGCTCGGGTGGCCGAGTGGGGACGACGACTGTTCGAGGGCCAGCTCACCGCCTGGCCTGACGGTGCGGCGTCCACCGAGGAGCATCGTGTGCTGCTGGCCTGGATGAGCCGCTGACGGACCCATGGTATACTTGACACCGGCCCACCATCGAGAGCCCGCGTTTCGAGTTGCAACGAGTCATTCTGATTCGCTCCTCTCTTTCCGCGATGTTTTCACGGCTTCGCTGCACCGCGGGATACCGATCGTGCGCGGCGAGGTAACGAGGCGCGCATTTTGAGCAGAGACGACCTCCTCGACATCCAGGGAATAGTGACCGCTGTCAGCGGCGGCGGGATCTATCGGGTACAGTGCGATGCCGGCCACGAAGTGCTGGCGCAATTGAGCGGCCGGATGCGTCGCTTCCGCATCAAGGTCACGACTGGCGATCGGGTGACGGTCAGCGTCTCCCCCTACGACATGGTTCGGGGAATCATCACGTTCCGCGTCCGCTGAGTTTCGGTTCCCTTCATTGCTCTGCAGAATGTGCCAGCGCCTCCGGCTGGCGTGCCCCTGTTTTCCGACTGCCCATGCAGATCCGTCAGAGCCGGCCGTGGGGCTGCCCCTTCGGTCCAGTGCTGGCACCCCCACCCGCACCGGACGTCAGCCGGCCGGCCCGCGTCGAAGGATGGTGCTGGGAAAAAGGGGGCCCCGCGCGGGGCCCCTACGGAGGTGGGTAGCTTCGGGTCCTGATGCGGTATACGGCGCACCCCGCCCGACCGCTTACCGCGAAAAGCAGGTAAGCGTGGCCGGCTCTCCTGTCGTAATAAACTGGCAAGACGTTCTGTGCCCGTCGTCCGGCCCCAGGCGAAGGCAGATTCCGCTCCCGCTGTTCATCTACTTCGGATTTCCTCATGGTTCTGACACCCGTTTTGCGTCTTTCTGTGCGGTTGACCCTGGTCGCCACGCTCGCCGCGGCCGTCGGTGTTGCGGGGTGCGGTGGGAGTGGCGGCAACGCCGCAGGTCCGGGCGGGAGAAGGCCGGGCGGGGCGGGACCGACCGTCCCTGTCCGCACAACCCCAATCCAGCGCATCAGCATCGAGAGACAGATCGAGCTGTCGGGCACCCTGCTTTCGCCCGACCAGGCGAAGGTCAGCTCCGAGGTCGCTGGTGTTGTCCGCAAGGTGCTGGTGGAGATCGGCAGCGAGGTCGTCGCCGGCCAGCCGCTGGTCAGACTCGATCCCAGGGAGTTGGAGCTGGCCCTCGCGCGCGCCGAGAGCTCGCTGCGGCAGGTCTATGCGCAGCTTGGCATGCACGCGTCGCCGGGGGCGACCACGCCTCCGCCCCCCGACGAAGAAGTGGCGACCGTGAAGACGGCCGTGGCCAATCGCGAGGATGCTCGCGCGGCGTACGACCGGGCGAAGACGCTGTCCGGGCGCGGACTGTTGTCGCCAGTGGACCTCCAGACGGCCGACACCAGGCTCAAGGTGGCGGAGGCCAGCTACCAGGCGGCGTTCGATGCGGTTCGAAGCCTCAAGGCCCAGTTGCAGGACCGTCGCGCGTCGTACGACCTGGCTGCGAAGAAGCTCGCTGATACGCAGGTCAAGGCGCCAATCTCCGGCGGCGTCTCCGAGCGGCTCGTCCAGGAAGGTGAGTTCATCGGCGAACGGACGCCTGTGGCGACCATCGTCCAGACCAACCCGCTGAAGCTGCGGACGGGCGTCCAGGAGACCTACGCCGGCATTGTCACGCCTGGGCAGCGGGTCGAATTCCGTGTCGCCTCGTTCGGTGACACGGTGTTCACGGGCAAGGTCGCGTACGTCAGCCCGGCGATCGACCAGGCGATGCGGACGTTCACCGTCGAGGCGTTGGTCGACAACAACGACCACCGGCTCAAGCCCGGGTTCTTCGCGAAGGGCGCGATCTTCACCCGAATAGACAACGGGGTGTTGGCGGTGCCGGACGCGGCGGTTTCGACGCTGGCGGGCGTTTCATCGGTCTACGTCGTCGACAAGGGCAAGATCGCGCAAGTGACGGTGACGCTCGGTGTGCGGCAGGGCAACGTCTGGGAAGTGGTGGACGGCCTGAAGGGAGACGAGACGCTGGCGGCCAGCAACCTGAACCAGCTCGCGACGGGTGTGGCGGTGAAGGCCCTGGGGGCAGGCGAGCCGGACGGTTCTGGCAGCGGGCGTCGGGGACCGGGCGCCGGCCGAGGACAGGGTGAAGGCGGAGGCGGGCGCGGCCAGCGCCAGGGCGGCGGTCAGCCAGGAGTCCGGCAATGACACTCTCGGATATCAGCGTCAAGCGACCGGTCTTCGCCGTGATGATGAGCGCGGCGCTCCTCGTCATGGGCTGGTTCTCCTATCGCCAGCTGGGTCTCGACCTGATGCCGAAGACCGACTACCCGATGGTCACGGTGAGCACGCGTCTGCCCGGTGCGAGCGCCGAGGAGATCGAGACGACGATCACCAAGCCCGTCGAAGCGGCCGTGAACACGATCAACGGCATCGACGAGCTGCGGTGCAGCTCGGATCAGGGAGGGTCGCGCTGCACGATCACCTTCGTCCTGGAGCGCGAGATCGAGGCGGCGACGCAGGACGTGCGCGACAAGGTGGCGGCGATCGTGGGTCAGTTCCCGCGCGACACCCTGCCGCCCACGGTGACGAAGATCGATCCCGACTCGGCGCCGGTGCTGACGATCGTCGTGTCGGGCGCGCGCACGCCGAAGGAAATCACGGAGATCGCGGACAAGCAGATCAAGCAGGTCCTCGAGACGGTGCAGGATGTCGGCGAGGTGATGTGGCAGGGTGACCGCCACCGCGAGATCCAGATCCTGCTCAATGCCGATCGGATCAACGCATACGGGCTGACCGTGGACCAGGTGCGGACCGCCGTGTCCAGGCAGAACGTCGAGATTCCGGGCGGCACGTTCATCGCGGGCCCGGCGGAGATTTCGCTCCGCACCATGGGCCGGATGACGAACGTCAACGACTTCAAGAAGATCGTCATCGCGTACAACAACGGGTCGGCGATCAAGCTCGAGGACATCGCGCGAGTCCAGGACACCGTCGAGGAAATCCGGAGCCAGACGAAGCTCGACGGCATGACCGCGATCTCGCTGTCGATCCGCAAGCAGTCCGGCACCAACACCGTGTCGGTCGTCGATCGGGTGCTCGAGCGGATGGCGCGGATCCAGCAGACGCTGCCGCCCGACATCAAGATGAAGACGATTCGTGACCAGTCGCGCTTCATCCGCCGATCGTTCACGGAGATTCAGCACCACCTGCTCATCGGCGGGCTGCTGGCGGCGTTTGTCGTCTTCCTGTTCATCCGCAACCTGCGCGTGACGCTCATCGCCGCGCTGGCGATCCCGACGTCGATCATCGGCACGTTCACGGCCATGAAGGCGCTCGGCTTCACGCTCAACAACATGACGATGCTCGCGCTCTCCCTGGCAACAGGCATCGTCATCGACGACGCGATCGTCGTCCTGGAGAACATCTTCAGGTACATCGAGGAGAAGGGGGCGGCGCCGAAGGAAGCGGCGATGAAGGCGACCTCGGAGATCGGCCCCGCCGTCGTGGCGACGACGCTCTCGCTGGTCGTGATCTTCCTGCCCGTCGCGTTCATGACCGGGCAGGTCGGTCGCTACTTCTACAGCTTCGGGATCTCGTCGGCGACGGCGATCCTGATCTCGATGTTCGTGTCGTTCACGCTGACGCCGGCGCTGTGTGCCTACTGGCTGCGACCGACGGACGCGGTGCAAGGGCACTCGTCCGGGACCAAGCAGCGCGGCGTCTACGCGTGGATCGATCGGAAGTACGGGTCGATGCTCGAATGGTCGCTGGCGCACCGCGGTGTGATGATGGCGATCGCAGGCGCGGTCGTTCTCTCCGTGGTCCTGCTCTTCCCGTACGTCGGGAAGGAACTGGTGCCCGACGACGACCAGAGCGAGTTCAGCGTCAACCTGCGCCTGCCCCGGGGGACGAGCTACCAGCGCACGCTCGAGTACATGGGAGCGGTGGAGAAGGAAGTCCAGGGCCTGCCCGAGGTGGCGTCGGTGATGACGTCAATCTATGGAGGCAGCGGCAACTTCTACGTGCAGCTCACGCCCCTCGAGTCGCGCAAGCAGACGCAGCAGGATCTGATGCGCCTCGCCCGGATGCGGCTGCGGAAGTTCGCGGGAGTGCGGCTCAGCGTGTCGGGCGGCACGGACATCTCCGGCGCGTCGAGCGCGGGTGGCCGCGGCGGCGGCGGGAGCACGAACCGGCTGGCGATGATCGTCCAGGGGCCGGACATCGACGAACTCCAGCGATACGCCTACAAGCTGAGGGACATGGTGAAGGAGATCCCTGGGGTCGTGGATGCGGATACCAGCTTCGAGCCGACG
Source organism: Vicinamibacterales bacterium (assembly GCA_036504215.1). Taxonomy (NCBI): domain Bacteria; kingdom Pseudomonadati; phylum Acidobacteriota; class Vicinamibacteria; order Vicinamibacterales; species Vicinamibacterales bacterium. The sequence continues at coordinate 115,243 of DASXVO010000035.1, forward strand.
CAGCCCGAGCTTCGTCTGTCGATCGACCGTGCTCGCGCGGCCGACCTCGGCGTGTCGATCGACACGCTGTCGTCGAGTCTGCGAACGCTGGTCGGGGGCGAAGAGGTGTCGAAGTACAAGGAAGGCGACGAGCAGTACACCGTACGGCTGCGCCTCGACGAGCAGTTCCGCAGCAACCCGGCCACCATGGGCGACCTGCGAATCCCCGCGACGAGCGGGCGCGTGCTGAAGGTGAGCGATGTGGCGTCGCTGAAACTCGGGAACGCGCCGGCCTCGATCGATCGCTACAACCGGATGCGGCAGATCTCGGTGTCGGCCAACCTGGACAAGATCCCGCTCGGCGACGCGATTGTCGCGGCGCGCGAGAAGGTGAGCGACCTCGGGCTGAAGGCCGGCTATCAGGTGGTGTTCGGCGGGTCCGCGAAGACGCTGAGCGAGGCCTCGAACGACTTCGTGATTGCGATCATCCTCGCGGTGGCGTTCATCTACATGGTGCTCGCGTCGCAGTTCAACAGCTTCGTGCACCCGCTGACGATCATGACCGCCCTGCCGCTCAGCCTGCCGGCCGGTCTGCTGGCGCTGATGATGTTCGGCATGACGGTCAACGTGTACAGCGCCATCGGCTTGATGATGCTCTTCGGCATCGTCAAGAAGAACTCGATCCTGCAGGTGGACTACACCAATACGTTGCGGGCCGAGGGCATGGATCGGCACACGGCGTTGATCCAGGCGAACCACGTCCGGCTGCGGCCGATCCTGATGACCACGATCTCGATCGTGGCGGGCATGCTGCCGATCGCGTTCGGGCGTGGCGCGGGGTCGGGATCGCGCGCCTCGATGGCGGTGACGATCATCGGCGGTCAGCTGCTCTGCCTGCTGCTCACGCTGCTGGTCACCCCGGTGGTCTACTCGTACTTCGACGGCATGCGCGAAGTGCGCCCGTCCGACCTCCTGAAGGTGCTCAAGGCGAAGCTGGCTGGTCGCAAGCAGGCCGCGGTCGTACCGGGAGCGGTGGAGCCGGTCGAACTCTAGGACGCGAACCGAGGAGTGGGGGAGGCCGTTCGCCTCCCTCATCCAATCTATATCCCGTCGAGGAGCGAGGCTCCCGCGCCCGCCAGGTACTCGTCGAAGTCGTGCACAATCACGTCGGCGGCCACGTCTGGCATGCGGAACACGTCCGGGCCGAAGCTGGTTGTCATGGCAACCGTCTGCATGCCTGCGGCGCGTGCGGCCTGGATGCCCGCCGGGGCATCCTCGAACGCCACACAATCCGCGGGCGGGACGCCGAGACGGTCGGCGGCCGCCAGGAACACGTCCGGGAACGGTTTGCCGCGGGCCACCTGGTCGCTTCGGACGATGCAGGTGAGACGCGACGTCAGGCCGAGCTCGACGAGGCTGTGCTCCACGTTCTCAGGCGGGGCCGATGTCGCGATTGCCGCGGGAATCCCCCTGGCGTTGAGTCGTGCGAGGAGCCGCTCGAACCCTGGGGACAGCGACAGCCGCCCTCGCGACAGCGTGCGGTAGAGCGATTCCTTCTCGTCCGCGAACGCGCGGTGTTCCGGGTCCGACAGCGGGCGCCGGAACAGATCAGGAAAGATGTCGCGGTTGCGCCGGCCGTCGAGGCGCTTGCGGTCGTCGATCGTCAGGGGCGGGAGGCCGTGACGCTCGGCGAAGATCGCAAACGCCTCGAGGTGAATCGGCATGTTGTCCACGATCGTGCCGTCGAGGTCGAAGATCGCGCCCCGCATCACAGGCCGAAGAACGCGAACGGGGCCCAGTCCCTGAGCTTCTTCTCGAACGGCGCGACCAGTTCCTTGTTCTTCTCGGTTGTCTCGGGCACTTCGGCGTTCCGCGAGGGCGGGCCGAACTTGCCGGCCTTCGCCTCTTCCGCCATCGTCTTGAAATCGAAGCCGACCGCCGACATGCCGATGGCCGCGTAGACCTGCTCGCGCGCCCACTCGTACTCCCTGAGCGAGAATCCGGCCTCGTTCAAAGCCTCGACCTGAACGCGCTTGGCCTCCACGAGCAGCGAACCGAGATCCCGGAGCTGGGCCATGACCTCGGTGACGGAGGCGTCCCGATTCCCGCCCCGCTCTCGGTCCAGCCTGTCGTACTTCGTCTTCAGGGCCTGCATGCGCGCGCCGAGCTTCGTCTCCATCTCCTGCTGCACCTTCACGAAGCGCCCCACCAACTGTTCCGTGAGCTCTCCGCCTTCAGGCGCCGTGAAGCCGCCCGTATTCCTCACGCCCTTCTCGATCTCCGAGTACTGCTTGATGCTGCCGGCGAACTGGGTGACGGGCCTCAAGAACCGGTCGTAGGCGAGATAGCCGACGACGCCACCAATCACGATCAGGATGGCCAGCGCGACGAGACAACCGATGGCGAATTTCTTCATTCGCGATCCCCTTTCAAAGTGGACGCATCATAGTGCCGAAGCTGTGCCACTGCGGTCAACCCCGGCCCGCTACGCCAGCCGATCGAGCTCGTTCAGCAGCCGGTCCACTTCCTCTCCGGTGTTGTAGTGGGCCAGTCCCACCCGCACCATGCCGCCCGAGGTCTGCAGCCCGAGCCGCTCGCAGATCGCCAGCGCGTAGAAATGTCCGTCCCAGACGAAGATGCCGGCGCCGGCGAGGTGCTCGCTGACCGCGCGCGGGGAGTGACCGTCGACCGTGAACGACACGGTCGGCACCCGTTCGTCGAGCCGCGCCGGCTCCGTGATGCCGAACACGTGCACCTTCTTGTTCGCCGTCAGACCTGCGAGCAGCCGCGCACAGAGCTCCCGTTCGTGCGCGTGGACCGCGTGGAGACCGGCAACGATCCGCTGGCGCCGGGACACCTGGCCTCCGGCTGGCCCTCCGAGGCTGGCAAGGTGCTCAACGGCGGCACGCGTGCCCGCAATGCCTTCGTGGTTGAGCGTGCCGGTCTCGAACTTCTCGGGCGATTGGTCGCCGGCCGGCCGCACCTTGTAGGCCCGCAGCGATTCGAGGAGGTCGAGCCGGCCGTACAGCACGCCCACGTGCGGGCCGAAGAACTTGTACGCCGAGCAGGCGAGCAGGTCGCAGCCAAGCTGCTGCACATCGATGGACCCGTGCGGGGCATACTGCACGGCGTCGATGAACGTCAGCGCACCGACCGACTTCGCCGCCTGAACCACACGACAAACGTCGTTGATGGTGCCGACGGAATTGGCCGCATAGCCGACGGCGACGATCTTCGTGCGTGCGCAGAGCTGACGCTCCAGCGAGTCCATGTCGAGCGTGCAGTCTGCCGTGTGGATATCGACCCAGCGGACGATCGCGCCGCGGTCCTCGGCGAGGAGCACCCAGGGGCTGATGTTGGCGTCGTGATCGAGTCGCGTGACCAAAATCTCGTCGCCGGGCGACAGGAGCCGCCCCAACGCGCGGCTGACGGCGAACGTCAGCGTGGTCATGTTCGCGCCGAACACGATCTCGCGCGGCGACGCGGCGCCGAGCATGTCCGCCATCGCCAGGTGCGCGTCGGCGAGCATCGCGTCACTGCGCTTGCTCGTCGCGAACGCGCCGCCGTGGTTCGCATTGTCGTAGGTCAGGTAGTGGGAGACGGCGTCGATGACGCCGCGGGGAACCTGGGTGCCGCCCGGATTGTCGAAGAAGACGATCGGCCGACTGTCGTGAAGCTGGGAGAGCGCCGGAAACTGGCCACGAATACCGTGCACGTTGAACATGCCGCTCATTGTATCAATTGTCCCGATCTCAGGGCTTCGCCTCGGCCAGCTTCAGACCGATCGCGGCACCCCCAGGGTACGCAGCCTCGTGCAGCGGGCACATCGGCCTGGTCCTCGACGTCCTCCAGGCTCTGGACGCACGGCTTCCTATCGGTGGTTTCAGGACCGGTTCGAGATCTCCGCCTGATAGACCCGGGACACCAGCGGGTGGTCGACGAGTGGTGCGATGTCGCGCGAGGCGGCGAGCACGCCAGCCAGCCTGACGCCCGTCTCGACACCCAATCCGTCGAGCATGTAGATCAAATCTTCCGTGGCGAGATTCCCCGATGCGCCGGGCGCGTAGGGACACCCTCCGAGGCCGCCGGCCGATGCGTCGAACGTGCGCACGCCGCCGTCGAGCCCCGTCAGGACGTTCGCCAGTCCCGTTCCCCGCGTGTCGTGAAAGTGCAGGGCGATCCGATCGAGTCCCACTCGGCCGCCGACCACGTCGAGCACCGCTCGCACCTGGCCGGGATGTGCGATGCCAATCGTGTCGCTCACCACCGCTTCGAAGATGCCGAGGTCCAGGAACCGTTCGGCGAGATCGGCGACCCGCTCGGGCGGGACATCGCCCTCGTACGGGCACCCGAAGCAGGTCGAGAGATACCCCCGCACCCGGATGCCATGCGCGACGGCCACGCCAATCACGCGCCGGTAGGTGGCCAGCGACTCGTCGATTCCCTGGTTGATGTTCCGCCGGCTGAATGTCTCGGATGCCGCGGCGAAGACCGCGACCTCCTGGAGTCCCGAGGCCATCGCGCGCTCGAGGCCCTCGAGGTTCGGCACGAGCGCGGTGTAGACCGTTCCCGGCCGCCGGTCAATCCCCGCGAATACCTTCTCGGCATCGGCCATCTGGGGGACCCACGTCGGGCTGACGAAGGCGGATACCTCGATGACCGGCAGACCCGCCGCCGACAGGCGGTTGACGAACGCGATCTTGTCGTTGGTCCCGACGATCGCGGCCTCGTTCTGCAGACCATCGCGTGGGCCGACTTCGACGACGCGCACGCGCGTCACACCACCTCCATCAGGCTGACACCGGGCTGCACCAGGTCACCCACACGGCACGCGATGCTGCCAACGACGCCGTCGCGCGGCGAGCGAACCGGCAATTCCATCTTCATGGCCTCGAGCGTGATCACCACGTCGCCCTTTCGGACGCGGTCTCCCGCGTTCACGGCGACGGCTACGACTCTCGCGGGCATCGGGGCCGCGAGCACATCAGGTGCCGAGCGCGCGAAGCGTGGGGGCGCGGCCGCCTCGGCCTCGACCTCGAATTCATAGACTTCACCGTCCACGAACGCCTGGCGCGTGCGCCCCGCTTCAGTGATGAACACGCTTCGCGTTCGGTCACCGTCGTGGACCCGGAATTCCGATGGTGACTCGGCAACGACGGTGAAGGAGGAATCACGTGCGGGGTGCGAGGCGCGAGGTGTGAGGGGCGGATTCTCGACTCGAACGTCGCTGGACGCGCTCGACCCGCCGGTCGCGGCCGTGGCGTGTTCCACCACCGCGCGATAGACGTCACCTCGGTGCCGCACGACGAAGGTGCCCGGCTTCACCTCAGTTCCTCCATCCCTTCAGGCGATCCCATGGATCGGGAACGACGGCCAGTGGAGGCGAGAGGGTGCCGCTCGTCGCCGATGGATCGAAGGCCACGGCGCCCGCCAGGGCCGCAGCGAGCGACGGTCCGACGCGTTCGCTGCACAGTCCCGCCCCCTCGCGCTCGAGGTACGCGGTATCGATCGCGCCGTCGATGAACCGTTCATCTTCCAGCACGCGGACGAGGAACGGGATGTTGGTGCGGATCCCGAGCACCGGGTATCGCCGAAGCGCAGCCACCAGGCGGAGTCGCGCGATCTCGCGGGTCTCGCCATAGCCGATGAGCTTGGCGAGCATCGGGTCGTAGTAGATGCTCACCTCACCACCCTCGACGACGCCACTGTCCACGCGGATGCCAGGACCGTGCGGTTCGCGGTACACGCTCAGCCGTCCGGCCTGCGGCAGGAAGCCGTTCGCCGGATCCTCCGCGTAGATCCGGCACTCGATCGCGTGGCCACGCTGGGCCAGGTCCGATTGCATCCAGGGCAGCGTTCCCCCGGACGCAACGCGAAGTTGCGCGTGCACGAGGTCGACGCCGGTCACGAGCTCCGTCACCGGGTGCTCCACCTGCAGCCGCGTGTTCATCTCCAGGAAGTAGAACGCCGCCGCCTCGCCCGCACCCTCAACCAGGAACTCGATCGTGCCGGCATTGCGGTAGCCGATGTGACGGGCGAGTGCCGCCGCCGCCTCTCCCATCCGGCGGCGAAGCCCATCGGTGAGCGCAGGTGAAGGGCTTTCCTCGATGATCTTCTGGTGACGCCTCTGAGTCGAGCAATCGCGCTCGAAGAGGTGGACGACCCGGCCGGTGGCGTCCCCGACGACCTGCACCTCGATGTGGCGCGGCCGCTCGAGCTTCCGCTCGAAGTAGACCGTGTCGTCGCCGAAGGCGCTTCGGGCCTCGTGTCGGGCCGACGAGATCGCCTCGTCGAGCGCGGACGGGTCGGTCACGACGCGCATGCCCTTGCCGCCGCCTCCCGCCGACGCCTTCACGATGAGGGGATAGCCCACGCGCGAGGCTGCTGCCCGCAGCGACTCGGCGTCCTTGGTCACAGGTGTTTCGCCCGGAACGGTCGCCAGCCCGGCCTCGTGTGCGCTGTGCCGCGCGGCGATCTTCGAGCCCATCTGCTCGATCGCCTCGGGCGTCGGTCCGACGAAAACGAGCCCGGCGTCGGCGCACCGAGCCGCGAACGCGGCGTTCTCTGCCAGGAAGCCGTAGCCGGGGTGCACCGCGTCGGCACCCTCGCGACGCGCGGCATCAATCAACCGGTCGATGGCCAGGTAGCTCTCGCCGGCCGGAGGGGGGCCGATGAGGACGGCCCGGTCCGCGGCCGCGGCGTGGGGCGAGCGCCGATCGGCTTCCGAGTACACCGCGATGGTCTCGATTCCCAGCTCCCGGCAAGCCCGGATGATGCGAATCGCAATTTCACCTCGGTTTGCGACCAGCAGGCGACGGATCATTCGCCGCCTCCCTCTTGCGGCCGAGTCGTGGAGACCCAGCGTGCGGGGCGCTTCTCGAGGAATGCGCGCATCCCTTCCTGGCCCGCCGGCGAGACGCGACGCGATGCGATCGCGTCGGTCGTGATTTGAAGGACATCGGGCGGAGTGCCGGCCCACACGCGGCGGATCATCTCCTTGGCCGTCGCCACGGCGGCGGGTTCTGCGGTGAGAACCTCTCGGACGTACCGATCCACCGCGCCGTCGAGAGCATCTTGCGGGACGATGTCGTGCACCAGCCCGATTTCGCGCGCCCGCGCGGCGGAGAAGCGGGCCCCGGTGAGGAACAGTTCTCGCGCCGCAGAGCGTCCGATCTTCGCAAGCGCGTACGGAGAAATCACCGCGGGCACGAGTCCGAGCTTCACCTCCGTGAAGCCGAATTGCGTGTCGGGCGTCGCGATCACGATGTCGCAGACGGCCGCGAGGCCGGCGCCGCCTCCGACCGCAGCCCCGTGAATCCGGCCAATCAGCGGCACGGGCACCACGTCGAGCGCCTCGAACATGGCCGCCATGCGCCGCGCGCTCCGAAGATTCTCCTCGCGCGTCACATCGACGGTCTCCGCCATCCAGGCGAGATCGCCGCCCGCACAGAAGACCCGCCCGGCGCCAGAGAGTACGGCCACGCGCACCTCGTCTCCGCCCGTCGCGCGCGTCGTCGCCCAGGCGTGCAGGTCTTCGATGAGGGCCTCGTTGAACGCGTTGCGGACGTCCGGGCGGTCGAGCACGACGTGCTCGACCGGACCAACGCGACGTATCAGGAGATGCCTGTATCCACCCATCGTCGTCCTACATCCTGAACACACCGAACTTCGGCTCACGGACCGGTGCGTTCAGCGCTGCTGCCAGCGCCAGGCCGAGCGCGTCCCTCGTCCGCACCGGATCCAGGATCCCGTCGTCCCACAGCCGCGCCGTCGAGTAGTACGGCGACCCTTCGTGCTCGTACTTCTCCACGATGGGCCGCCGGATGTCCGCTTCCTCGTCCAGCGTGAGGGTTCGACCGTCGCGCGCGAGTTGGTCACGCTTCACGGTGACCAGCACGGACGCGGCCTGCTCGCCCCCCATGACCGAGATGCGGGCGTTGGGCCACATCCACAAGAGCCGTGGCTCGTACGCGCGACCGCACATGCCGTAGTTGCCCGCGCCGAAGGAGCCGCCGATGATGACCGTGAACTTCGGCACCACGGCGTTGGCGACCGCATGGACCATCTTCGCGCCGTCCTTCGCGATCCCGGCCCGCTCGTACTCGCGGCCCACCATGAAGCCGGTGATGTTCTGGAGGAACACGAGGGGGATCCCGCGCAGGTTGCACACCTCGATGAAATGGGTTGCCTTGAGCGCGGATTCGGAGAAGAGCACGCCGTTGTTGGCGATCAGGCCGACAAGGTACCCATGGAGCCGCGCAAACCCGGTCACGAGGGTCGTCGCGTAGCGCTCCTTGAACTCGTCGAAGCGCGACCCGTCCACGAGACGCGCGATGACCTCGCGCACGTCGTACGAGCTGCGGATGTCGGCATTGATGACGCCGTAGAGCTCCTGCGGGTCGTACCGCGGATCCTCGGGCGTCGTGAGGTCGAACGCCGCGGGCCTCGCGCCGTGCAGCGTCGAGACGATGGTTCTCGCAATCCTGAGCGCGTGGTTGTCGTCTTCGGCCAGGTAGTCGGCGACGCCCGACAGGCGCGTGTGGACATCCGATCCACCGAGTTCCTCGGCCGTGACCTCTTCCCCCGTCGCCGCTTTGACGAGAGGCGGGCCGCCCAGGAAGATGGTGCCGTTGCCGCGCACGATGACCGTCTCATCGGACATCGCCGGCACGTACGCCCCGCCCGCCGTGCACGAGCCCAAGACGATCGCCACCTGCGGGATCCGCTCGGCCGACATCCGCGCCTGGTTGTAGAAGATGCGCCCGAAGTGGTCGCGGTCGGGGAAGACCTCGGCCTGGAGGGGCAGAAAGGCGCCGCCGGAGTCGACCAGATAGAGACAGGGGAGCCGGTTCTCGAGCGCCACCTGCTGGGCACGCAGGTGCTTCTTCACCGTGATCGGGAAGTACGTGCCGCCTTTGACCGTGGCATCGTTGGCGACGACCATCACCTCGCGGCCGCTGACCCGGCCGATGCCGGTGACAAGACCAGCCGACGGCGCCTCGCCACGGTACATACCCCAGGCGGCAAGCGCAGACAACTCGAGCCACGGCGATTCGACGTCGAGGAGGCGCTCCACGCGCTCCCGCACGGGCAGCTTGCCCTGCTCGCGATGACGAGCCAGGGCCCGTTCGCCGCCGCCAGCGCGTGCGGTCGCCATGCGCTCGCGCAGCTCCGCGACGAGCCCCTCGAGGTGCGCCCGGTTGGTCCGGTACAGGTCGGAATCGGTCCGCAGGCGAGTCTCAATGACATCCATTCCTACGCCGCCTCCAGATTAGGTGGAACACCCAGCTCCTCATTATTTCAGAATTCGGCCGGATTTGGACCGTACTAAAACCGAACAGCCTGTCAGCCCATTGACATATTGGCCAATGAGTGTATGTTTTTCTGATTGCCAGAGCTGATATCGCACTCCTGTTCAGAGAGCGGATCCTGCTCGAGGTGAGAAGGCATGAGCGTGAAGAGAAAGAAACGCGTCCTCGTGATTGACGATGAACCATCGATGACCGAGTGGCTCAAGGTGTTGTTGGAGCACGAGGGCTACGAGGTTCGCACGGCGCTGATAGGAGCCCGGGGAGATGAGATCTTCCGGAGCTGGCACCCTGATGCGGTGCTGACGGACATGGTCCTGCCGGACGTGGACGGCCTCGAGTTGCTGCAGCGGTTCAAGGAATTGCAGCCGGAAACCGAGGTCGTGGTGATTTCCGGGCACGCGACGATCTCCAAGGCCGTTGACGCCATCAAGGCCGGCGCGTCGTATTTCCTCGAGAAACCGATCGACGCCGACGGCATCCTCGCGCTCCTCGGCAAGGCCATCGAGCGGAAGGACCTGCAGGCCGAGAACATCCAGCTCAAGCAGAAGCTGCAAGACAAGTTCAAGTTCGCGAACATCATCGGCAAGAGCAAGAAGATGCAGGACCTCTTCGAGCTCATCGAGAACGTGGCCGGCAGCGACGCGAACATCCTGATTCAGGGCGAGAACGGGACGGGCAAGGAGCTGATTGCCAACGCCATCCACTACAACAGCAAGCACGCCAAGGGACCGTTCATCAAGATCAACTGCGCGGCGATCCCGAAGGACCTGATCGAATCCGAGCTGTTCGGGTACAAGAAGGGGTCGTTCACCGGCGCGACGATGGACAAGGAAGGCCTGCTCGAGATGGCCGAGGGTGGCTCGCTGCTGCTCGATGAGATTGGCGAGATGCCGCCGTACCTGCAGACCAAGCTGCTGCGCGTGCTGCAGGAGCGCGAGTACCGGCCGATCGGCAGCGACCGGATCGTCCATGTGGACTTTCGCCTGGTCTGTGCGACGAACATCGATCTCGACATGGCGCTGCGCGAGGGGAAACTCCGCGAGGACCTCTATTTCCGCATCAACACCATCGCGCTGAAGGTGCCGCCGCTCCGGGAGCGCACCGAGGACATTCCGCTGCTCTGCGAGCATTTTCTCGAGAAATTCTGTCTGCGCTACCAGAAGACGGTGCGAGGGTTCTCTCCGGCCGCCTATCACGTGCTCATCCGCAACCGCTGGCCCGGCAACGTCCGCGAGTTGGAGAATGCCATCGAGCGGGGCGTCCTGGTCACCAAGGGGACCGAGATCGTGCCGAGCGACCTGCCCGAATCGCTCCGCGAGGAAACCAGCACGCCGGCCGAGTTCGTCTTCCCGCCGCACTGGACGCTGGCCGAGATCGAGAAGCGGGCCATCATGCAGACCCTCCAGCGGACGAACTGGAACAAGCAGGAAGCAGCCGCGATCCTCGGCTTGTACCGGCCGACGCTCTACAGCAAGATGAAGAAGCACGAGATCCGGGACATGGGCCGCGCCGCCCGACAACAGGCGGCCGCGGAGGGGTAGGTAGGGAGGAAGGATGAAGGAGGAAGGATGAAGGATGAAGGAGGAAGGAGGAGGGTGGAAACAGGAAGGATGAAGGAGGAAGGATGAAGGCTGGACGGGGCTGGGCCGCCTGGCGTCTGCCGTTTCGCGCGCTCGCCGACTGGGTGCGCCTCGTGGGACGTGCCTTCTGGCGCGGGTCCGTGGCCTTCTACAACGGCGACGACCTGACCTATGCCGCGTCGGTGGCATACTACGGCCTCCTGTCGCTGTTCCCCTTCTGCCTGCTGGCCTTCTCGATTCTCGCCGGCGTGACGTCCGACGTCGAACGGCGCGCCTCCATCGTTACGTTCCTGCTGCAGTACTTTCCCACGCACTTCGACTTCCTGAGCGCGCAACTCGACGCGCTGCAGCAGATGCGCGTGAGGCTCGGCATTGGCGGCGCCATCGCCCTCACCTGGGCTGCGCTCGGGGTGTTCAGCGCGATCAGCTCAGCAGTCAACCATGCATGGGGCGTCGAGACGCAACGCAGTTACCTCAAGCACAAGCTGTTCTCCTTCTTCATGCTGGTCGCCGCCGGCGCCGTCCTGGCCGTGGCGCTCCTGCTCCTCAGCGCCTTTCAGATCGTGCATGCGACGTGGTCATCGGAGGTCGTCTCGCGATTTCCAACCCTGAGCGTGCTGGGCAGCCTCGTCGTGCGGTACGCGACCATGCTGCTGCTCATGGTTGTCGTCGGGCTGATCTATTACTTCGTGCCGAACACGATGGTACGATTCCGCGATGTGTGGCCGGGCGCCATCCTCACCGGGTTGCTGTGGCAGGGGGCGCTCGAGGGATTCTCGGTCTACCTGCACGACATGAGTCGCTTCAGGCTCATCCATGGTTCCGTCGCGGCTGTGGTTGTCTTCCTCGTCTGGGTCTACACCTCGGCAGTCATCCTTCTGTACGGCGTGCAGTTCACCGCCGCGTATGCACGACTGCTGCGCGCCCGCGCCGACGCCACTCACGTCGCTCCAGTCTCCTGAATCCCGAATCCTGAACCCTGTCTTTGGCCTCCTCTGGCATCTGCCTGGTGACTTCAACCCCCTGCCCCGGACCCCCTCCTCCTGTTACGATGGACGTGGGTGGGTTCCCACGCATGAACAGACTGGCGAGCGAGAAGAGTCCGTATCTCCTCCAGCACGCGGACAATCCCGTGCACTGGTATTCCTGGGGCGATGAGGCGTTCGAGGCGGCGCGTCGGGAGGACCGGCCGATCTTCCTGTCGGTCGGCTACTCGACCTGTCACTGGTGCCACGTGATGGCACACGAGTCGTTCGAGAGCGACCGCGTCGCCGAGGTGCTGAACGGCAGGTTCGTGGCGATCAAGGTCGATCGCGAGGAGCGTCCGGACGTGGACCGGATGTACATGGCCTTCGTGCAGGCAACCACCGGCGGTGGTGGCTGGCCGATGAGCGTCTGGCTGACGCCGGACCTGCAACCGTTCTACGGCGGCACCTATTTCCCGCCGACGTCACGGTGGGGCCGTCCCGGGTTCATCGACATCCTGCTCGAACTCGACCGGCTCTGGCACGACGACCGCGACCGGGTGCTGCAAGCGGCCGCTGGCAACGTCGCCCACCTGTTGCAAGCAGCCACGATCCGCGGCGAGGACCACGTCCCGGGAGTGGAGACGTTGGCAGACGCCGCCCAGGAGCTTCTCGACAGCTACGACCACCGGTTCGGTGGCTTCGGAAGCCCGCCGAAGTTCCCGCGGCCGGCCGAGTCGCTGTTTCTGCTCCGCGAGTTCAAGCGGACGCGCAACCGCGCGGCGCTCGATGCGGTGACGCACACCCTCACGGCGATGGCGGCCGGTGGGATGCGCGATCAGGTGGGCGGCGGCTTCCACCGGTATTCCGTTGACGGACAGTGGCGGGTGCCGCACTTCGAGAAGATGCTGTACGACCAGGCCCAACTGGTGCTCGTGTATCTGGAGGCGGCGCAGGCGAGCGGCGATCGCACGTTCCTCCACGTGGCCGAGGACACGCTGCGGTACGTGCAGCGCGACCTCACCGACAGCGCGGGTGGGTTCTACTCCGCGGAGGACGCGGACAGCGTGCCGCCCGACCAAGCCGCCGGGCACAAGGCTGAGGGCGCGTTCTACCTGTGGTCGGCCGACGAGATCGACCAGCGACTGGGTCGCGACGCGCCGCTGTTCCGCGCGGCATATGGCGTCGGTTCCGACGGCAACGCGCTGAACGATCCCCAGGGTGAATTCACAGGCCGCAACATCCTGTACCAGGCACGGCCCGTCGAGGCACTCGCTGCCGAGTTCAACCGATCGGTTGTCGAGGTGCGGGAGGCCATCGAACGGTTCCGTCGGACGCTGCTGGCCGTCCGCAGCGCGCGACCCCGGCCACAGCTCGACGACAAGGTGCTGACGGCGTGGAACGGCCTGATGATCGCCGCCTTCGCACGAGGCGCCCGGGTGACCGAGGCCTTCGCCTCGAAGCGTGTCGAACACGCCGGGCAGATGGAGACCGCAGAGCCAGGATCACCGTGGACCACTTATCTGCTGAGCGCCCAGCGTGCCGCATCGTTCATCCGCGAGAGGATGTGGGAGCCATCGACCGGCCGCCTCCTGCGCCGTTATCGCGACGGCGAGGCGGCCATCGATGCCTATGCCGAAGACTACGCCTGCCTGGTGCTCGGTCTGCTGGAACTCTTCCAGGCTGACGGTGATCCGGCATGGCTCGATTGGGCCGTGCGGCTGCAGCGGCGCCAGGACGAAGGGTTCGGGGACGCCGAGTTCGGCGGCTGGTTCGGGACGACGGGGCGCGACGCCTCGGTGCACATCAGGCAGAAGGAGGCTTACGACGGGGCAGAGCCCTCGGCAAGCTCAGTGAGCGTGCAGAACCTCACCGTCCTTTCACACCTCGCCCCAGACGCCCTCGACGCGGCTGGTGCGATCGATCGAACGTTCCGCCTGTTCGCGTCGCGACTTCGCTTTGCGTCGCGGTCCGTGCCGATGATGCTGGCGGCGCTGTCTGCGTGGCACGCGGGTGTGTCAGAGGTCGTGGTCGTTGGCCGCCAGTCCGATGCAGCCACACGCGGTCTGCTCGCTGTCGTCAACCGGGCATTCCTCCCATTTGCCGTGGTCGCTCCGGTCGGCGAGAGCGGACGGGACGAACTCGCTCGGGTGGCGCCGGCGCTCGCGGGACACGCCATGCGCAACGGTCGTCCCACTGCCTACGTCTGTCAGAACTTCGCGTGCCAGACGCCGACGACGGAGCCGGAGGAGTTGGCACGGCAATTGGGGTAAGAGATTGTCTTCGGGGAACGGCGGCCTCTGGGGAACCGCAGCGGTCCGCGGTTCGTCTGGTTAGGGTAGAACGGAGGATCGATGAGACTCCTGCTGTGGCTGATCCTGCTTGTGCTCTGCTGGCCGGTGGCGCTGATTGCGTTACTGCTCTATCCGATCGTGTGGCTCCTCCTGTTGCCGTTCCGTCTGGTGGGCATCGCGTTCGAGGGCGTGTTCGAGCTGCTGCGCGCGATCCTGCTGCTGCCTGCGCGCGTGCTCGGCGGTGCGAGGCGCTGACACAGTGCCGGGGTGAGGTCGTGCGATGCGGCGTGACGCCCTGCGGGGTTCCTGCTATCGTGTTCCCGGACGGGCCGGGGTGGCGAAACTGGCAGACGCACGGGACTTAAAATCCCGGGGAGTTCACGCTCCGTGCGGGTTCGATCCCCGCCCCCGGCACAGAGTTGGCCCATCGATGCTTCGAAACGAGTCCGGCCCGATGCCGCAGACCGAGAACCGGCGACACCGCCGGACCAGGCGCCCCCGCTGTCGACCATGAGAGTGCTCTTTCAAAACCGGCCCGACTCGTTCGCAATCACCGGCGGGGACACCGTCCAGATGCAGAAGACGATGGAGCACCTCGCCGCCCGGGGGGTCGAGGGCACCATCGATCTGACGCTCGAGCCGGACCTCACTGACATCGACCTCGTTCACGTCTTCAACATCAATACGGTCCACCCGTCGTACTTCCAGATTCGAAATGCCAGGCGGCAGGGGAAGCCGGTGGTGCTATCCACCGTCTTCACGCCGAACCTCGCCGAGTGGGACAGGAAGGGCCGATACGGCCTGTCCCGCCATTTCTTCGAACACGCGAGCGAGCAGACCAAAGAGCGAGCCAAGTGCCTGGTTCGCCTGCTGCGGCCGCACGGCCATCAGCGGCGGGCGCTCGTCCACCAGATGGCCGTCGGCTACCGAAGACAGGTGGTGGGGGCGCTCCGCGCGGCCGACATGCTGCTGCCGAATTCGCAGATGGAGTCGGAGACCGTCGCGCGTGTCTTCGGCGTGCAGCGGCCCTCCCGGATTGTCCCGAATGGGGTGGATCCGTCGTTTGCCGACGTGCCCCGCGGCCGGTTCGAACGGGAGTTCGGGATACGGAATTATGTGCTGTGCGTTGCGAACTTCTACAGCGTGAAGAACCAGTTGGCACTGGCCCGTGCGATGGCGGCACGACCGGATATTCCCGTGGTCTTCGTCGGGAGGAAGAGCGAAAACCACCTGAGTTACTACAGGGCCTTCGTGGAATTCGTTCGCGTGCAGCCGCAGATGCGGGTGCTGGACTTCATGCCGCAGGAGCAGTTGGCATACGCCTACGCCGACGCCCGAGTGCACGTCCTCCCGGGCTGGAGCGAGACGACCGGGCTGGCTAGCCTCGAGGCGGGCTTGGCCGGCTGCAATGTGGTGACGACCGACCGCGGCTACACGCGCGAGTACTTCGAGGACTACGCTTGGTACTGTTCACCGGACAGCGTGGAGTCGATTCGCCAGGCAACGCTCGAGGCCTACCAGGCGGCCCCTCGGTCGGGACTGAAGGACCGGATCCTCGCCCGCTTCACATGGGACCGAGCCGCAGACGCGACGCTCGACGCCTATCGGGCGGTGCTCGAGAATCCCCAGCGAGACCCTACCGATCGGCAGGCGAGATGCCGAAAGAAGAACTGATCGGCGTTCGTTCGCGTGTTTCGCCGAGGCATCTCAAACCGTTCAATCCCCGGAGGCTGACTATGCGCACGTGTCTGGTTCTCGGTCTGGCGACCTTCTGTCTGGCACTGGCGGTTCCCGCCAGCTGGGCGCAGACCAACGCCCAACAGGCCCAGGCCCAATCGTTCAAGAACGACAAGGACTCGCTGCGTGACTACATCTCGCCCTATATCGGGCTCGACACGGGCGGCACGCTGTTCAAGGCGGCGACCCCGCTCGGTGGCCTGGATCAGGGAAATCCGAAGGTGTTCGGCGTCGCGCTCGGGTTCTGGGGCAAGGGCATGCTGTCGGGAGAGCTCGACTTCGCGTACCACAAGGACTTCTTCGGACCGGTGGGCAGTCCCTACATCTTCACCAATCAGCGGGGCACGCTCGGCTCGAACAACCTGATGACCATCACCGGCAGCTTCGTCATCAACCCGTCGATTGACATCGGGTCGCAGCGGATCAGGCCGTACGTCCTGGTCGGTGGCGGGTTGATGCGATCGACCATCGAGGGATTCTCCAACCTTGGCAAGAACACGGACAACCGGGGGATCGTCAATGTCGGCGGCGGCCTTCAGTACTACCCCGTCAAGCGTGTTGGCATCCGGGCGGACTTCCGCTACAACCTCGGCGTGGGCGCCAACTCGAGCGACAACGGTTGGGGCTGGATGGACAATTGGAACTTCTACCGGTTCGTGGTCGGCCCCGCGTTCACGTTCTGAGTTGCACCCCGGCTACCGAGGCGGCAAGGCGCGGCAATGCGCGTCTTGCCGCAGCTTCTGAGCGGCCGGCATCGACGGTATTCTCCCGTCTTGACGCCGATTGTTCGACACCTTCTCGCTCGACCATCACCTTCGCCGCGAGCGGTCATCGCGTCCAGACTCTCCGTGCAGATTTCGACGCGGCCCGTCGTGGCTGGTGCGCAGAACTCTTCGCCCCGTTCTCTCGTCCATTCAGAGTGAAGATGGACGATCAGTCGAGGGCACAGCGGTCCCTGGACCGCACACGCCGATCGAGACGCGGCAGATGGAGGGAGAAATGGCCGAGGAACGAACGTGGTGGGAGACGATCAAGGTTGAGGGCGGCGACCTGCTCGAGCGGGTGAAGACGCTCATCCATGAGGGGAATGTCCGGCGGATCGTCATCCGGCAGGGCAATCGGTCGGTCGCCGAGTTTCCGTTGACGATCGGCGTGGTCGGAACGGTCGCCGCGCCCATCCTGGCCGCCGTCGGCGCGCTCGCCGCGCTGCTCACGAACTGCGCGATAGAGGTGCAGCGGGTGACGACCACCGACGCGCCCGGCCCCGAGGCGGGTCCAGGGGCAGGCCCTGAGCCGCCGGCCGACCCACACACCTGACACCCGAGACAGGTCTTCCGGTCACGGCACCTTCTCTCCGTAACCTTTGACTTCGCGCCGGCAAACGCCTGAATGAGGTGTGACGTGTGGCGCGAAGTCTTCATCCTTGCCTGCTGTCTCGCGACATTCGGGCCTGCCGGTGCACAGGCGGCTGTTCCCCCTTCACAGGACGGTGTGGCCGCGTTGTTGTCCCGCCTGGAGCAGGTGCTCGGCTCCGGGAATCCTGGTGCGTATCGCAGCCTGCTGTCCTCAGTGGCGGACGCCAAGGCGGCTGAGGCCTTCGCAAGCGCCGTTGTCGATCCGGGCGCCTCGCGCGTCGTGGTGCGCGAGCGCACCCGGTCGGATCTCGAGGGGACGCTCCCCGGGGACGGCTACCAGTTGATGGTGGAGGTGCTCGTCGAGCGGGGGCCACAGGCCCAGCTTTCGACCTGGTGCCTCGATGTGAAGCGTATCGGCCGCCGCGCTTCAGACGATGACGTCGGCGAGTGGGGCATTGTCTACCAGAAAGTGATTGGCGGCCTGCCGACGCTGCATCGTCTCGGGCTGAATCCCCGCCGACAGTTCACCGGACGCGATGTCGTCGTCGCGGTAGACGACGTGCGGTTGGCGTTCACCGACGCGAGCCTGTTCGTGGCGGAAGCCGGCGGCGGTGTGACAGGGGTGGTCGTGCTGGGCCGGGGCCAGATGCGGTTTGCGCCCGAGCCGGCGTCCGAGCGCGGTCAACTCAGGTTGTTTGCGGGGACCGACGTGCTCGAGACGCCGATCGATGCCGTGTTCCTGCGCGTCTCGCCCCAGGAATTCACCCGCCGCGTGACCGGGACGATGGTAGGGCGTCCCGTTGACCAACACGAGTGGACGCGCGCCAACGAGATCTTCCGAGAGGACGTGGGGAAGTCCTACGGACTCGACCTCGGTGATCTGAGCCGGGACGTCTGGTCGCTGCTGCCGATGCCAGGCGACCTGCTTGCCGAGATTCGGACGAAGCGTTTCGGCGAGTTGACGTACACCAAGGCCATGAGCGAGGCCGAGGACATCTCGCTCTTCGACCGCACGACGCGTCGCAATATCGCGGTCTACGCCTCGACGGACCAGTTGGCGCGTCGCGGTCGGTTCTTCAGCGACGAGGACCGGGCGGACTACGCGGTGGCGTCGTACGACATCGACGCCGCGTTCGACCCGGCCCGGCGCTGGCTGGACGGTCGAACACGCCTGAAGCTCAAGGTACTGGCGCCGTCGGTCAGCACGCTGTCGCTCAAGCTGGCCGACTCGCTCGACGTCGAGTCGGTCATCTCCCGCGAGTACGGACGGCTGCTGGCGGTTCGCGTGAGGAATCAGAACAGCATCGTGGTGACGCTGCCGGCGCCAGTTGCCGAGGGATCGAGCATCACGCTCGACGTGTCGTATTCGGGCGCGATTACCCCGCAGGCCGTGGACCGAGAGACGGTCGGCCAGGTGCGCGGCGAAGAGAATCCCGACGTACGATTCGAGGAGAGCTATCTCTACAGCAACCAGACCTACTGGTACCCGCAGGGGACGTCTGGCGGCTATGCGACGGCCACGCTGCGGGTGAGAGTGCCGCAGAACTTCTCGTGCGTGGCGAGCGGGGAACTGGTGGAGGCGGTGGCAGCGGCCGCGACTGGCAGGTCTGCTCAGCCGGGACGGCAGTTCACGTTCGTGGCGCCCCAGCCGGCGCGGTACTTCGCGTGTCTGATCACGCCGCTCGTCCAGGTCGCGTCCCGTGTGCTGCGGGTCGGCGTCCGAGATGGAACGGAGCCGGCGGCGCATCCGGCAGGCGTGCGATACGCGAGCGTCAACCTCGACGTGAAGACGAACCCCAGATTGCAGTCGCAGGTGCGTTCCCTGGCCGACAAGGCAGGGGAAATCCTCCAGTACTATTCGACCCTCATGGGCGATTCACCGTATCCGGGAGCAACGGTCGCGGCGGTCGAGTGGAGGCTGCCCGGCGGCCATAGCCCGGCCTACATGGCGGTGCTGAATCAGCCCCTCCCCGGCACCACGACGGTATCGTGGCGAAACGACCCGGCGTGTTTCGACAACTACCCGGAGTTCTTCGTTGCACACGAGTTGGCGCATCAGTGGTGGGGGCAGGCGATCGGCGGCAAGAACTACCACGAGCAGTGGCTGAGCGAGGGGATCGCGCAGTACTTTGCGGCGCTCTATGCGGGGCAGGCGCGCGGTCGCGACGTGTTCGACAGCATCATCCGGCGATTCCGGCAGTGGGGCATGGAGAAGTCGGACCAGGGTCCGATCTATCTCGGCTATCGTGTGGGCCACATCAAGGGAGACTCGCGGGTCTTCCGTGCCGTCGTCTACAACAAGAGCGCGGCGGTGCTCCACATGCTCCGTCGGTTCATCGGCGACAAGGCGTTCTTCGACGGCCTGCGTCGCTTCTACGCCGAGTGGCGGTTCCACAAGGCGGGATCCGACGATCTGCGGCACGCCATGGAGCAGGAGTCCGGGCGCGATCTGTCCCGGTTCTTCGAGCGGTGGATCTACGGGTCGAGCCTGCCCACGGTCATCTTCAGCTCGCACGTTGAAGAGACGTCACGCGGACCCGAGGTCGTGGTGCGGTTCGACCAGGTGGGCGAGTTGTTCGATGTTCCAGTGACGGTGTCGCTCGACTACGCCGACCGACCGACGACCGACCTGGTCGTCCGCATCAGCGACCGTACGACCGAGACGCGCCTGCCGCTGGCCGGCACGCTCCGAAAAGTCGAAGCCAACCGCGACGGGGCGTCGCTCATCACGGTGACGGGGAAGTAGGGGCACCGACCGTGATGGGGGCCTACCACTCCTGTCCCGTCTTCGTGCTGGCCCTCGATATCACCAGGCCGGCGACCATGCCACTCACGGTCAGGACCACGATCGCGGCCACGTGCGATGACAGGACGTGGAACGGGTCGGTGATCTCGCAGTAGGTGCGCCAGCTGGCGTCGGAAAGCAGACCCGCGCCGAGACCGGCCAGGGTGCCAGTGAGGGCGGGGCGCGTGGGGTAGGCGCGGAAGGCGAGGACGATCGTGACGAGCAGCGACGGCAGGCCGATGAGAATCGGTGTGCTGAAGCAGTGGCCCCAGTAGAGGGCTTCCTTGCCGATCGGGACGTGGCTCACGTGGGTATTCCACGTGACCGACGTCACGGTCAGAACGACGCCGAGGCCAACCAGCAGCAGGACGGCGGCCATCCGGTGCTCGAGCATCCGCCCGGGCACGGCCTCACGCAGGGCCGACACGATCAGCAGTACGCCATAGAGGACCTGGAGCGCGGAAAGGCCCCACAGCACGGCATCGCCGAGCGTTTTGGCATCCGGCCGAACACCGAACTGGCGATACACGACCCACGCGACCAGCGCGGCAAGCCCCGAGACCGCGAGGGCTCGCTGCCACGGCCTGGCCAGACGACGAACCGGCCTGAGATCGGCGAGGATCAACTGTTCGATCGAGCCGCGCTCATTCGTGTTCATGGTGGCTCTCGTCGTCTTCGAGCACTTGGCGGAGACGCGCCATGCCGCGGCTGGCCCGGGCTCGGAGCGCCGGACCCCGGATGCGGAGCCGGCGGGAGATCTCCTGGAACGTCAGGCCGTGCAGGTGGTGCATCAGCACGCTCTGCCGCGTGCTGCTGGAGAGCTGAGAGAGTGCGTGGCGGACCTGTGACCGGGCGATCAGCGCTTCTTCCTGAGCCGACGCGTGATGGTCGGTCGCATCGTCGAGTGGTTCCCGGTGGGAGAGATCGCCGCGCCGCTGGCGGTAGCGGCAGTCCATCAGGAAGACGTGGCGGGCGATCGCGCACGCCCAGGGGCGGACTGGAAACGCGGGGTCGTACGATTGCCGCGCGCGGTGGATCTGGAGGAACGTCTCCTGGATGAGATCGTCCACGCGGCTGGTGTCGCGGGCGAGCCGAAGCAGGTACCGTCGCAGGATCGGCGCCAGCTCGGTGTGGAGCCGCTCGAATGCCTCGCGGTCGCCCGCCTGATAGCCGAGCATCGACGATCGCAGTACCTCGTCGGCCGCATCCCGCACGCTCACGGCGCCCTCCGCTCGCGGTCGGCGCCCAGCCGTCGGTCCAACCGCGGCCTCATTATGCGCCAGGACGGGCTGCCACGTCGCTGTCAGGGTCGCCTGCATAGTCCTCCAGTTCTCCCGGT
Organism: Vicinamibacterales bacterium; assembly: GCA_036504215.1. Taxonomy (NCBI): domain Bacteria; kingdom Pseudomonadati; phylum Acidobacteriota; class Vicinamibacteria; order Vicinamibacterales; species Vicinamibacterales bacterium. Next base: position 136,588 of record DASXVO010000035.1, read on the forward strand.
GCCTTCTCTGCCCCCTATTCCCCGGATTGGCCGTGCCTTGGCGAGTGTGACATGGTGAGATGGCAGACACCGAATATAGCCCCTTTGTGGTCGGGCGGCCGGCAGCGCTCGACCCGCCAATACGGCCGACAGGCCGGCGGCCGGACGCTCGCGGTCGAGGTGACGGGAACAGTGTCGTCGAAGATCGTTCCGATGCCGCAGCTGGGATATGCTGGGAGGATGGACCTGCGACTCGAACCTCTGCCCGGCTACCATGCCTTCTCCGGTCCAGTCGTCCTTGTCATCATGGACGGCGTCGGCCTCGGCAGGCGCGACGACTCGGACGGCGTCTTCCTTGCGAACACGCCGACGCTCGATGAACTGCTCCGGGAGCCGCTGTTCGTGACACTCAAGGCGCACGGGACGGCCGTCGGCCTGCCGTCCGACGAGGACATGGGGAATTCCGAGGTCGGTCACAACGCGCTTGGCGCGGGGCGGGTGTTCGCCCAGGGTGCGCGGCTCGTCAACGACGCCATTGCGACCGGCGCGATCTTTGGTGGCGCGGCATGGCGGTCGGTCGTCGAGCGCGGGACGTCGGGCGGAACCGTGCACTTCATCGGGCTGCTCTCGGACGGCAACGTCCACAGCCACATCGGCCACCTCTTCGCGCTTCTCGATCGGTGTGCGCAGGACGGGGTGACTCGCGTCCGCATCCACCCTCTCCTCGACGGGCGCGACGTTGGTGAGCGCAGCGCCTTGACGTATCTCGGCGCGCTGGAGGCGCATCTCGCCACGCTGAACGCGGCGGGCGGTCGCGACTACCGGGTTGCGTCGGGTGGCGGGCGCATGGTCACGACGATGGATCGGTACGGCGCGAATTGGAGCGTCGTCGAGCGTGGGTGGAAGGCGCACGTGCTCGGGATCGGCCGGCAGTTTCCGTCGGCCACCGAGGCGGTGGAGACCTACTACCGGGAAGATCCGACGAGCACTGACCAGTACCTCGACAGCTTCGTGATCGCGGAGAACGGGAAGCCGATCGGCACCATCAACGATGGCGACGCCGTCGTTTGCTTCAATTTCCGCGGCGATCGGGCGATCGAGATCTCGCGGGCCTTCGAAGAGGCCGACTTCGTTGAGTTCGACCGCGTGCGCGCGCCGAAGGTGTTCTATGCCGGCATCATGCAGTACGACGGCGACGCGCAGATCCCGAAGCAGTTCCTCGTGGAGCCGCCGGCGATCGACGGCACGGTGTCGCAGTACCTGTGCGCCGCCGGGGTCACGTCGTATGCGATCTCGGAGACGCAGAAGTTCGGCCACGTGACGTACTTCTGGAACGGCAACAACTCGGGCTACATCGATGAGCGCCTCGAGAGGTACGTCGAAATTGCGTCGGACCGTGTGAGATTCGACCAGCGGCCGTGGATGAAGTCGGCGGAGATTACCGATGCGACGATCGACGCCGTGACGTCCGGGCGCCACAAGTTCATCAGGCTGAACTATCCGAACGGCGACATGGTGGGGCACACGGGTATCGTGCCGGCCATCCGCATCGCGGTGGAAACGGTGGACCTCGGCCTGCAGCGCCTGCTGCCGGCCATCAAGGCCGCCGGCGGCATCCTGGTGGTCACGGCCGACCACGGCAACGCGGACTGCATGTTCACCGAGAAGAAGGGACGGCGCGAGCCGATGGTCGCGCACACCCTCAACCCGGTGCCGTTGGTCGTCAAGGACTTTTCGGGCGCGAACCGCCTGGAATTGACACGGGTCGGCTCCCCGGGTCTCAGCAACGTGGCCGCGACCCTTTTGACGCTGCTCGGCTACCGCAAGCCCGACGCCTACGACCCGTCGCTGATCCAACTGGCTGGCTGAGCGCCGCGGGGCCTCTGCGGCCTCGGCGCGCTCCGCGGTTGAGAGCGATCGAGGTACGATAGGGCCATGCTGTTCGACTTCGATGCCGTGCTCGATCGCCGGCGCACGCACTCGCTCAAGTGGGACCACTGCGCCACCGAATTCGGACTCGACGATGTGATTCCGATGTGGGTGGCCGATATGGATTTTGCCGCGCCGCCGGCGGTGGTCGAGGCCGTGAAGGCCCGGGCCGCACATGGCGCCTACGGATACGTCTCTGTTCCGGAGTCCTTCTGGCAGGCGGTCATCGAATGGCTCCGCACCCGCCACGGCTGGGATGTCGAGCGCGGCTGGCTGTTGCGGGCGCCGGGCGTCGTCCCGGCCCTGAGCTTGTGCATAAACGCGCTCACGGAGCCAGGCGACGCCATCATCGTCCAATCGCCCGTGTACTACCCGTTCTTCAGCGCGGTGACGCGCAACGGGCGTCGTCTCGTGAGAAATCCGCTCGTCGTGGACGAGAACGGCGCCTATCGGATGGATTTCGACGATCTCGAGAGCCGGATCGATTCCGGGACCCGGATGCTGATCCTCTGCAGCCCGCACAACCCGGTGGGCCGGGTGTGGACGCGGGCGGAGCTCACACGCCTCGGCGAGGTGTGCGAGCGGCACAACCTGCTCGTGCTATCCGACGAGATCCACATGGACCTCGTGTTCGACGGCCGTCGCCACGTGCCGTTCGCGTCCATCGCACCGAACCTCGCGGCCCGCACGGTGACCTGCGTCGCGCCGAGCAAGACATTCAACGTAGCCGGGCTCTCGATGTCCATCGTCGTGGCGAGCAATCCTGAGCTGCACGCACGGTACGAGGCGGCGTTCGCGGCCTCCGGCCTCGGGATTCCGAACCTGTTCGGCACCGTCGGGCTCGAGGCGGCGTACCGCGGCGGCGCCGAGTGGCTCGATGAGTTGCTGCGCTATCTCGAGACGAACGTGGCGTTCGCCGATCGCTTCATTCACGACCGGATTCCGCAACTCCGCTTCGTCCGGCCGGAGGGGACGTATCTCGCGCTGATCGATGGTCGCGGCCTGGGGATGGCGCAGGCGGCGCTCGACGAGTTCTTCCTGCGCGAGGCCGGCGTGTACTTCGACAGCGGCCCGTGGTTCGGCGAGGAGTGTCAGGGCTTCGAGCGGATCAATCTCGGTTGCCCGCGCGCGACGCTGGCCGAGGCGCTCACGCGGATCGAACGAGCGGTCAACGCGCGGCGGACGACGTGAGGTGCCCCGCGGCAGCGATGATGGCGGCAACCGATTCGGGGCGCGTCACGTCCCGCGAGTATTCCGGCGGGCGCAGCGTGCCGCCCATGAAGACGCGCGAGTTGCGGTATTGCATTCGGCCCTCGGACGACTCGAGGCTCGCAAAGTGCAGTTCGCGCGCACCGCTGGCGGCGGCGATGCGCGCCACGGTCCGTTCGGTGATGCCGCCGCCCGGCATGATGATGACGCGCCCATCCGCCTGCTGCACGAGCCGGGTGAGCAGGTCGAGGCCCTCGAGCACGGTCGGCTCCTGGCCGGACGTGAGAATGCGGGCCACCCCAAGCTCGATGAGCGTCTCGAGTGCTTCGAACGGATGTCGCGTGACATCGAACGCGCGGTGGAAGGTGACCGGCAGCGGGTGCGCCAGCGCGACGAGTTCAGCGGTGCGCGGACGATCGACGGTCCCGTCAGGGGCGAGGATCCCGAACACAATCCCGTTGGCGCCCAGAGCCTTCGCCGCCGTCAGATCGTGCCGCATCACGGTGAACTCGGTATCCGAGTAGCAGAAGTCGCCGCCGCGGGGCCGCACCATGGCCATGATCGCGATGTGGAGGCGGTCCCGTGCCACCTGCAGCGTGCCGTGGCTCGGCGTCAGTCCGCCCTCGAGCAGGTCGCTGCACAATTCCACGCGCGCGGCGCCGCCCGCTTGCGCCGCAAGGGCCGCTTCCGCCGAATCCACGCAGACTTCGAACGTCAAGCTCATGGAGAGATTCTAGCGAAGCTTCGCCTCAAACCGCCACACGCGCTTCGCCAGCCCACCTCATCACGCTGTCACGATCCCCCGGCATTCCCCGAATCCGATCCGGCGGAATCCCTCACGCGCGCACCAACCGCGTACGATGACCTCGTCGCCGTCTTCGAGGAATCGGCGCGCCTCTCCGGTCGGAAGCGTGATCGGCTTCGTGCCCCGCCACGTCAGTTCGAGGAGGCTGCCGAGCGAATCTTCCGTCGGACCCGAGACGGTGCCGCTCGCGAGCAGATCACCGGGCCGCAGGTTGCAGCCGTTGCTCGTGTGATGCGCAACCATCTGTCCGAACGTCCAGTACATCGTCGCGAGCGAACTGAGACTGAGCCGGATGGGAGGGCAAGCCGATGCGCGCATCCGCTGGCTGGACAGGAGCACTTCGAGCGTCACGTCGAGGCCGCCGGCGCCGCGGTTCCCGGCCGAGTCGAGGTACGCGAGCGGTGCAGGATCGCCCTCCGGCCGGGTGAACGCCGGCACCCGGAACGGTGCCAGGGCGTCGAGCGTGATCACCCACGGCGACAGCGACGTGGCAAAGCTCTTCGCGAGGAACGGACCGAGCGGCTGGTACTCCCACTGCTGGATGTCGCGCGCCGACCAGTCGTTGACGAGGCACAGGCCGAAGGCGTGGTCCTCGGCTTCATCCATTGGAATCGGAATCCCCATGCCGTTGCCAGGGCCAACGAAGAGTCCGACCTCCAGCTCGTAGTCGAGCCGCGCGCTGGGGCCGAACGACGGCGCGTCCGCACCGTCCGCGCGGATCTGTCCCCTTGGCCGCTTCACGATGGTGCCGCTCGTCACGATCGACGAGGCGCGGCCGTGATAGCCGATCGGGACGAACTTGTAGTTTGGCAACAGCGGATTGTCCGGCCGGAACATGCTGCCGACATTGGTCGCGTGGAACACGGATGCATAGAAGTCCGTGTAGTCGCCAACGTTCGCGGGCAGCAGCAGTTCGACGTCCTGGAGCGGCACGAGATACGGTGCGAGGCCCGCGCGGCCAGGAGCATCAGCCCGGAGCAACCGGCTCGACGAGCGTCGAAGCTCGCGCAGAGCGCGCCGACCGAGCGACATCAGGCCGTTGAGCGTCCAAGCCCCGACCGCCTCGACCGTTGCCGGCGGCAGGTGACCGAGCACCCCGGCGTCGGCCGCGGCACGCAGGTCGAACGCCTGGTCCCCGATGGCGATGCCGATGTGTGGAGTCGGATCTCCGTGGCGCCTGGCGAAGGCGCCGAGCGGCAGATTCTGTATCGGGAAGTCGCAGGCCGGATCGTTGGCCGACTCGACCCACGATTCGAGCGACGGGTCGTGGGTCTCGTCCACGATCGGGTGTTCGGAAGTCGTCATGCCTTGCTCACTCTCGGGTCGAGTGCGGGCCGAGCCAGCCGACCGCCTCGAGGTCGGCCAACGGTTCCCGGATCGAACACGAGCCGAACCGGCGCGCGAAATGGCGCGCGCGTTCGACCTGGGTGACGCTCGCGGCCTGGTCCCGCCACGTGATGCCGGCGTTGGAGAACCCGAACGCGTCCGGACGCATCTCCTCGAGGACGGCCGACAGGTCGCGGATGTCGTGCCGACCGTCGTACGCCAGCACGGAAGCCATGAACACGTTGAGGAAACCGTGCATGACCTCGACGGGTGCCGCAGGACCATAAGTCAGCGGGTGACGCGATCGCACCGCGTGATGCAGACCCGCCGTCGCCTTGAACGGGACCCCGAGCACCGCGCACCGGCTGATGAACCGCGCGACCGCTCCGCTGTCCGGAATCGCCTCCGGCGTGACGCCGCCGGTCCGAATCTTCGCTGCCCGCCCGACATTACGAATCGCAACCAGCGATTCGTCGAGGCTGTCATCGAGCGTGCACTCGAAGAACAGCTCGATGTAGTCCGGCACCATCGCAGCGACCCGCCGGGTGTCGGCCGACGACGAGGGCTTCACTTCGAGCGCGTCGATATGGGCCGCATAGGCCGCCCCACCCGCGTGGCGCTGGTTGAACGCGGTGACGGCCGCCACCTCTCCTGTCAGGGGCGTGGCGGCGAGCACCGCCAGGCGCCACGCCTGCGCGCCCCGTTGCTCGGGCGAGAGCGCGCCAACCGCCTGCTCGAACTCCCCAAGCCGGGTGCATGGGACGACGAACCGGCCGACCATCCATGCGTCGGGCGACAGCCGGTGGCGGGCGTACACGTCGACCGCCTCCTCGAGGCCCAGGGCTGCCGGTGGAAACAGGCCGGCATAGTCGATGAGTTCGGCCAGGAGCGCCAACAGCGCCCCCGGGGTCCCGGTTCGTCTAGTCATCCAGCCACGAGCGGAAGTACTGCTCGTCCTCAATCGTCAGGGCATCGGCGCTGACCTGGAGCGGGTGGAACGTATCGACCATCACCGCCAGTTCGTCGGTCCCCGCCTGCCCGATCGAGGCCTCGGCGCGGCCCGGCTGCGGACCGTGCGGCAGGCCATCCGGATGCAGCGTGATCGATCCGAGCTCGATCCCCTTCCGGCTCGTGAACTCCGAGCTGGCGTAGTAGAGCACCTCGTCGGACATGACGTTCGAATGGTTGTACGGCGCCGGCACCGCGTCCGGATGGAAATCGTAGGGCCGCGGGCAGAAGGAGCACACGACGAAGCCGTCGCCTTCGAAGGTCTGGTGCACCGGTGGCGGCAGGTGCACGCGTCCGACGCGCGGCTCGAAGTCGTGGATATTGAGCGCCCACGGGTAGTAGTAGCCGTCCCAGCCCACGATGTCGAATGGATGGTACGACAGCACCATCTCGACCAGTTCATGGTCCTTCTTGACGACGATGGGGAAGTCGCCCCGCTCGTCGTACGGCTCGGTCCATTCCGGCCGCCGAATGTCGCGTTCGGAGAACGGGCTGTGCTCGAGCAATTGGCCGTGCTCGTTCCGGTAGCGCTTTGGCGTGCGGACGTACCCCGCGCTCTCGATCACCAGACAGCAAGCCGGCCCGGCGTCGAACCGGTAACGGTGGAGGATTCCGCGCGGGACCACCACGTAGTCGCCGCTGCGGAAGGGCAGGAGGCCCAGCGGTGATTCGAGAATGCCGCTGCCCTCCGTGACGTAGGTGATCTCGTCGCCCTGCGCGTTCCGATAGAAGACGTCATCGTTCCGCTGCGGCCGTGCCACCGACAACGCGACATCGGCGTTGAACAGTATCGGGACGCGGTCGAACACGAGGCTGGGGCCGGCCTGCACCCGCGCGGTGCGGAAATGCCGGTGGCGGAGCAGCCGGTCGGGTTCGCTCTTCCAGTCCAGGCCACCGAGCCGGCGGACGCTCTCGACGCAGGTCGGCGGGTGCAAATGGTAGAGGAGCGAAGCCGGCCCCGTGAAGCCGTGGTTGCCGATCAGTTCCTCTGGCAGGAGTTGCCCCTGCTCGCCCCGGAAGGCGAGGTGGCGCTTGCGTGGAACACGTCCGAGCCGATGGTAGATGGGCATATTCAGAGGTTCCCGCGGAGCGCCTGTTCGCGTTCGATCGCCTCGAACAGTGCCCGGAAATTGCCCTTCCCGAACCCGTGGCTGCCCTTCCGCTCGATGATCTCGAAGAACACCGTCGGTCGGTCCTCGACCGGTCGCGTGAACACCTGCAGGAGGTAGCCGTCCTGATCGCGGTCCACGAGGATGGCCAGCTGGCGGAGTTGGTCCATCGATTCCGCGATGCCGCCCACCCGTTCCGGTAGCGACACGTAGTAGCTCTCCGGCACGCGCAGGAACTCGACGCCGTTGTCGCGCAGACGGCCGACCGTATCGCAGATGTCCCTCACCTGGAAGGCGATGTGCTGCACGCCAGGCCCCCGGTAGTACTCGAGGTACTCATCGATCTGGCTCTTCTTCCGGCCCGGCGCCGGTTCGTTGATCGGGAACTTGATCGATTGGGACTCATCCGACATCACGACGCTCATCAGCGCGCTGTATTCGGTGGAGATGTCCTTGTCGTCGAAGCTGACGAACCGATCGAAACCGAGGATGCGGCGGTACCACTCGGCCCATTCGTTCATCCGGCCCAGTTCGACGTTCCCGACCACGTGGTCGATCCGAAGCAGGCCGATGTCCTCGCCCGGCACATGACGCTCGACGAAGCCCGGGAGGAACGGGCCCGTGTACCCCTCGTCCGAGATGAACGAGTGCAGCGTGTCGCCGTAGGTGTGAATGGCCGCGTGGCGGACGGCACCGTGCTGGTCGCGCAGGTCGCGCGGCTCGACGGCCGGCCTCGCTCCGCGCTTGACGGCCTCCTCGAACGCCCGATCCGCGTCGTCCACCTGGAAGGCGATATCGCGCACGCCGTCGCCGTGGCGCCTCAGGTGCTCGCTGGCCGGCACATCGGGGGAGAGCGGCGTCGTCAGGACGAACCGGATCCTGCCCTGCGTGAGCACGTACGACGTGTGCTCGCGTTGGCCGGTCTCGAGGCCAGCATATGCGGACTCCGAGAAGCCGAAGGCTCGGCGGTAGAAGTAGGCCGCCTGTCTCGCGTTCCCGACCCAGAACTCCACGTGGTGGATGCTTCTGAGCCGTAGCGGATGCTGCTGCATGGGAGTGCCCCCCTGCTCCTAAAGGTGGCATAGAGCAGGGGAGCCGGGCAAGTGGGATGGCGCTCGGTCAGGCCTGGACCAGCTTCTTCCAGTCCGGCGCCAGTTCGGCGACGAACCGCTCGAATGTCCGCGGCGCGTGGCCGAGGACCTGCTCCTGCGCCGCGAAGTCGCGGCCGCTCGGCAGCAGGCCGTGCGTGATGAAGTAGTCGTACATGATTCGAAAATCGTGCACCATCCACGGCGGGAACATCGTCGAGGCCTGCTGCGCCCACGCCTCGAGATCGTCGCCGGCGTAGCGGACCGGACGCCCGAGCGCCTCGCTGTAGACGCGGGCCGTGTCGTCGCCGGTCAGGCCGCGAGGCCCATGGAGCGGGAAGAGGCCGCTGATGCCCTTCGTAAACGCGTTGGCGGCGGCATCGGCAATATCGCGAACGTCCACGCGGTTGCAGCCGCGACCGCCGAGCGGCTGGGGGTAGACGCCGTGCTTCGCGATCGGATCGCGCAGCCAGAGATCATTCTGGAAGAAGTTGTTCGGTCGGAGAATCGTCCACGGAATTCCCGATGCCTGGATGGATCGCTCCACCGGGATCTTCGAGGCAAAGTGCGGTATGACGTCCGAGCCGGGCGGCATCGCGACCGAGAGGTAGACGATCCGCTGGACGCCAGCCGCTCGCGCGGCCTCCACCGCCGCGAGGCTCTGTGTCGTTTCAGTCGGGCTGACTGTCGCGGCCAGGAAGACCGCCTCGACGTCCGTGAACGCCGCGGACAGCGTCGCGGGCTTCTCCAGATCTGCCACGACCGCCGGGGCGGGCTGCCGGGCCGCCTTTTCCGTCGATCGCGTCATGACCGTGGGTTGGTGCCCGTCTGCCAGCAACTTCTCCAGCACGGCGTGACCGACGGTGCCGGTGCCGCCGATGATCAGGACCTTCATGCACGTCTCCTTTGAGGACAGATCCGCGTCTGGTCATGGTGACCCAAAGACGTGAGGGTGGCAAGATATGCCGAAGGCCCGCTTGCGCCAGGCGAGGAGAAAAGGGTGCGCGGCCGGTCTTGGGGAACCAGCCGCGCACTAGCGCGAAGAGGATGTACCGCGATTCCAGCAAGCGCGGTGCCAGGAGGGCTGGCGGCGGACCGTGCGGAATTGGGCCGTTTTGGACACGTCGAGCCGGAGCCGGCGCTGACTGGCGACCTCGCCGGCGGACGTCCGGGCTCGATCCCGAGGACAGTCGGGTGCCCGAATGCTACAGTTAGTGGACGGAAGGAGCGACAGACACGATGCGAATCGAACAGGGCCACCAGTTGAGCCTGGACGAAGCCATGGGGCGGGTCGACCAGTTCCTCGACGGGCTGGCGCAGCAGACGCTACCCGGTGGCTTGACCATCAAGGACCCCCTCAAGGTCTGGGAGGGCAATCGCATGACCTTCTCGTTCACCGCCGCGAAAGACGCGTTCGGGTTGACGATTCGAGGCGCCGTGGAGGTCACCGACCAGCACGCGTTGGTTGAGACCGACCTGCCGGCGCTCGTCAAGACCTTCATCGGCGAGGATCGGATCAAGGATCTCGTCTCGCGCGAGCTCGGCAAGGTGCTGGCCTAGATGCCTCAGCCTGGATGTCCGCAGGACCGGTGGAGCGAGCGGGAGGGCACGCCTTCACCTCTCGGCGCGAGTTGGATCGAGGAGAGCAGGGCCTGGAACTTCGCCCTCTACTCCAAGCACGCCACCGCGGTCACGCTGCTGGTCTACAGTGCCGAGGACCACGCCCGTCCGCTGTTTCGAATTCCGTTCGACCACCTCCTCAACAAGTCGGGACGCGTGTGGCACTGCCGGGTTCCAGAGGCCTCCATCGCCGGCGCCCGCTACTACGCCTACCAGGTTGAAGGGCCGTTCGACGCCGAGCTGGGATTTCGATTCGACCCGGACAAGATCCTGCTCGACCCATACGCGCGCGGCGTCTTCTTCCCGCCCACCTTCGATCGCGAGGCGGCCAAGCACCCCGGCTCGAATGCCGGCGCGGCGCCGCTCGGAGTCCTCGAAGCCAGCCGCTTCGTCAATGGCTTCGTCGAGCCGTGCCGGCCTCATCACACGTCGGACACGGTGTTCTACGAGATGCACGTGCGAGGGTTCACACGCCGTCCGAACTCCGGCGTGGCACCCGAGCACCGCGGCACGTTTGCAGGGGTGATTGAGAAGATCCCGTACCTGCAGGATCTCGGCGTGACCGTCGTCGAGTTGCTGCCGGTGGCCCAACGCGATCCCCAGGAGCGCAATTACTGGGGCTACATGCCCCTCTGCTTCTTCGCGCCCCACAGCGAGTACGCGGCGGCTGGCACACCGGAGGGGGCCATCGCCGAGATGCGCGAGATGGTGCGCGCCCTCCATGCGGCCGGCATCGAAGTCGTGGTCGACGTCGTGTACAACCACACGGTCGAAGCCGACGAAATCGGCCCGACCTATTCCTATCGCGGCATCGACAACACGACCTACTACCTCCTCGACGCCGACCGCCGGCTCTATCGGAACGACACCGGCACCGGGAACGTCCTCCACACGGCAAACATGGTCGTCCGGAAGATGGTCGTGGACAGCATGCGCTTCTGGGCGAAGGAGATGCACGTCGACGGCTTCCGGTTCGACCTCGCGTCCATCTTCACCCGAAGGACCGACGGGTCGATCGACCTCGACGATCCGCCGATGATCTCGGCCATCGATGCGGACCCCGACTTCAGACACATCCGGCTCATCGCAGAAGCCTGGGACCTCCAAAGTTATCAACTGGGACGCCGCTTTCCCGGCATCGAGTGGTATCAGTGGAACGATCGCTTCCGCGACGAGTTGCGCGCGTTCGTGCGTGGCGATCGTGGAACGGTGGGCAGCCTGATGACGCGGCTGTACGGCAGCAGCGATCAGTTCCCCGACGACCTGATCGACGCCTATCACGCATTCCAGAGCGTGAACCTGATCACCTCGCACGATGGGTTCTGCCTGTACGATCTCGTGTCGTACAACGCCAAGCATAACGAAGCCAACGGTGAGCGCAACGCCGATGGCATGGACCACAACCTCAGCTGGAACTGCGGCTGGGAGGGCGACGACGGGGCGCCGCCAGCCGTGCTGGCGCTCCGTCGCCAGCAAGTGAAGAATTTCTGCGCTCTCCTGTTCCTGGCCAACGGCACGCCGATGTTCTGCGCGGGCGACGAGTTCATGCAGACTCAGGGCGGCAACAACAACCCGTTCAACCAGGACAACCTCACGACCTGGCTCGACTGGGATCTGCTGGAGCGGAACCGCGACATCCACCGATTCTTCAAGGCGATGATCGCGTTCCGGAAGGCGCATCCGTCGATCGGCCGGAGCCGTTTCTGGCGCGATGACGTGCACTGGTGCGGGGTGGGGCCTGCCGTGGACTGGAGCGACACGTCGCACGACGTCGCCTACTGTCTGCATGGCGCGTCAGAGGACGATCGGGACCTCTACGTGATGATCAACGGCAGCAGCGAGAACCTCGTCTTCGACGTGCAGGAAGGGGCGGCGGCAGAGTGGCGCAGGGTCATCGACACGAATCGGCCCGCTCCGGCCGACGTCCTCGAGGAGTCCGCTGCGCCGACGCTGGAGAGCCTCGCGCAACCGGTCGCGGCGCGATCGGTCGTCGTGCTGGTGCGGGACGTCGGCACGAAGCCGACGTCCGCCCAGCGCGCGTGACCGTGGAACGGTCTATGTCCCGAACTCGTCGGAGTCGATCACGATCGTGGTCGTGTAATCCTTGCCGCCAACCGTCAGCTTGACCAAATAGGTACCGGGTTCGACGGGCTGGCCCTGGAGCAGGCGTCCGCCGAAGCCGCCGCCCCCGCCCATCCGCTCGGACCCGGCCGGGCGGGCAGGCGGCGCCGTGCGGAAGTCCCACTGGACGCGGTTCAGTCCGGCGGCAGGCGTACCGTCCAGCGACCGAACGACCTTGCCCGCCACGTCGGAAATCACGATCTTGACGTCGCCGGCCTGCGCCGACTTCAGGTAGTAGCTGATCGCCGCGCCGTCCAGCGGGTTCGCGCCGCGGAAGTGCTTCGCGCCTCCGATCGACCGGCTCAGCGTCACATCGGTCTTCCACTGCACGCCGGGCCGGACGTCGAACAGATGCACGTCCGCCTGCGTGACCTTCTCGTTCATCTGCTGGAGTGCCGTGATGTCGTCGAGGATGTAGATGCTGCGTCCGTGCGTGGCGACGATGAGGTCGTTCTCTCGGGGATGCACCATGACGTCGTCCACACGGACGATGGGCATGCCGTTCATGAACCGTTTCCACTCCGCGCCGCCGTTCAGCGAGATGTACAGGCCGTATTCGGTGCCGACATAGAGCAGGTTCCGGTTCTTCGGGTCCTCCTTGATGACGTTGACGTTGCCGACCGTCGGCAGGTTGTTCGCGATCGCCTTCCAGGTGGCGCCATAGTCGCGCGTGACGAACACGTACGGTTTCATGTCGTCCGTGCGATGGGCGTCGAAGGACACGTAGGAGGTGGCCGCGTCGAAATGGGACGCTTCGACACGTGAGACGTGGGCTTCCTTCGGCACGCCCGGAACCGCCTCACCGACGTTCTTCCACGTCGCGCTGCCGTCACGGGTCAGTTGGACGTTACCGTCGTTGGTTCCCACCCAAATGACGCCCGGAATGACCGGCGACTCGCTGATGGTGACGATGCTGCTGTAGGCGCCGGCGCCGTCGTGCTTCGACGCCATCGGCGCGTCACCGGCGACGCCCATGATCGGTCGCACGAAGCGGCTCACGTTCTTCGTGAGATCCGGCGATCCGGTATAGGTGTTCCCGCGGTCGACGGACCGGAACAGCTGGTTCGCGCCGATGTAGACGACCCGCGGATTGTGCGGCGACAGGAGGATGGGCGTGTTCCAAAAGAATCGGAATTGTTCGCCTTCCGGCGGCACCGGCACGATGTTCGCCGTTCGGGGCTGGCCGAAGCCGAGTTGCGCAGCCAGCGCGGCCATCTGTTCGCCCGGCTGCACTTCGCCACCCGCCGCCCCGGTCGCCTGTCGCGCGGCGGCAGCGGCGCGTGGGCGGATGTTCACCGGTCGGCCGGTGCGCAGGTCGAGGCGCTGTACGTTGCCGTCCTGCGATTCGACGTACACCGTGTTGAAGTCGGTCGGATCGACCTGGGTGTAGAACCCGTCGCCCCCCCCCACTCGGAACCACTCGGCGTTGGTGATGCCCGCCTGGTTGCGCACCGCACTCGGCGCGCCCCACGTCCCGTTGTCCTGGAGCCCTCCGTAGACGTAGTAGGGCTTCCGCATGTCGGCGCTCACGGCGTAGAACTGACCAACCGGGAGCGTGTTGACGAATTCCCAGGTGTCCCCCTGGTCGTAGCTGATGTCGAGGCCACCGTCGTTTCCGAGGACGAGATGCCGCGGGTTCTTGGGGTCGATCCACATCGCGTGGTGGTCGCTGTGCGCGATGCCCTGCACCACCTTGAACGTCTTGCCGCCGTCGGTGGACTTGTGGAACGGCGCGCCCATCGTGTAGACGATCTGGTCGTTGGTCGGATCGACACGAATCTGGCTGTAGTACATCGGCCGGTCGTCGTTGTTGCTCGCCAACGACCACGTCTTGCCCTTGTCCTGTGATCGCCACACGCCGCTCTTCTTCGGATCCGGTGGGGGAGTCGGCTGGCCGGCCTGCGGCCGCGGCCCCCCGCCTCCAAATCCCGCGCCGCCTGCGCCCGGTTGCGGCGGCTTGCCGTCGGCAGTGACGTTGCCGCCCGTGCCCGCGCTCGCTCCGACCTCGATCTGCGCGTAGACGACGTTCGGTTTCGAGGCCGACACGGCCAGGCCGATCCGGCCCAGCAGACCCTCCGGCAGGCCGCCGCCCTGGAGCCGCTTCCACGTTCTTCCCGCGTCGGCGGATTTCCAAATCCCGCTGCCCGGCCCGCCGCCGTTGAAGCCCCACGGCACCCGCCGACGCTGATACGACGCGGCGTAGAGGGTCTTCGAATCGCTCGGATCCATGGTGATGTCGATGAATCCCGTGTCGGCATCGATGCTCTTGACGAGGGTCCAGTTCTTCCCGCCGTCAACCGTCCTGTAGACGCCGCGCTCGGGGTTCGGGCCGAACAGGTGGCCGGCCGCGGCAACGTAGACGACGTTCGAGTCCTTCGGATCGATGACGATGCGCGCGATCGACTGCGTCTCCTTCAGCCCGATGTTCACGAACGTCTTGCCGCCGTCGGTGGACTTGTAGATGCCGTCGCCGAACGACGAACTCTGCCGGTTGTTCGCCTCGCCGGTGCCCACCCACAGGACGTTCGGATTCTTCTGGTCAACGGCCAGCGCGCCGATCGAGCAGACCGAATACGTGTCGAAGATTGGCATCCAGGTCGTCCCGTTGTTGGTGGTCTTCCAGACGCCGCCCGTCGCGAGCCCGACGTACATGGTCGAGGGATCGTTCTCCACCACGGCGAAATCGTCGATGCGGCCGCCCATGCTCGCCGGTCCGATGGAGCGGAAACGGAATGGCTTCAGCCACGGGTCGTCCGACGTATTGATCGGCGGTGGGGGAGGCGGGGTCGGCTCGGCGGCTCGCTCCTGCTCCTGGCCGGGCCTCGGTTGCGGCTGTGCGGCTGGTGGCTGCGGCTTCTGGGCCTGCACGGCCTGCGTCTGTTTGGCCTGGGGCGTCGTCGCCTGCTTGGGTGCGCCCTGGGGGGCCTGTGCAGAGGCCGCAATCCAGAGCACGCACACGCAGGCGGCTACGACAGTCACAACCTGGGTTCGGAATCTTCGCTTCATCAATGGCGCCTTTCGCTTCAGGGAGACGCGTTCGTGGACAGAGAATGACTGTCGCGGTATACGCCGCGAGACTCGAGGATGCTTACCTGGGACGGATGGTGACGCTCCCGGACGCGGCGATATCGCGGCTGGGGATCGCGTCGATCCAGGCGCTCACCGACAGGAACGGCAGGCCGGAATCCACGCGACTGCCGGCCGCCGGACCGTAGCGGTAGAAGAGACGCGCGACCGCCCGGGCAGGCGTCCCTCGTGGAATCGCGAACGACGCGCGTTCGACCCGCCGCTCACCGGGCGCGAGCCGGGTGTCGCTGACGGTCTTGGCGCCCCGCATGAACATGCCAGCCTCGTCGCCGAGGTCCTTGCCCGTCTCATCCACGATTACGCGGGCGAATGTGCGGCTGACCGTCTGTCGGGCGCCAACGCCGTTGTCAGCCTCGATGACCAGGACGATGCTGCGGAGCGGCGAACCCGTGGGGACCTTGTGCCCGGCGCCTCGGTTCGTCACCGTCACCGACACATCGAGCGTGTCGCCCTTTCGCTCGGCGGAGATTTGGGCCTGAAGGGCGCGGTTCAACTCGGTCACCGAATGTCCGCCCGGCATCTCGTGGAGGTTCACGGAGAGTACGCTCGAGCGCTTCACCTTCGGATCGACGACGTTCCCGGTTGTCGCCCGCATGTGGCAACTCTGGCACGTCGTCTCTCGGGCCGCATAGGGGCTGGCCTGCCACTCGGCGTACGTGGAGAGGATGTCGATCTTCCTGTCGTTGACGTACTGATGACACGGTGCGCAGAGCGTCGACGACGTGTAGACGTCGGAGTAGGCCGCCTCGTGCTCCGTGGGCGTCACATCGCGCAGCGGGCCGGTCTTCACGCGGCCCGGCTCGAGCTGGAACGGGCGGTCCGTTCCAATGCGGACGGCTCGCACAGAATGGCAGAAGTCACAGGTTACACCCTCCCAACTCGTCTTCTTCTCCCACTTAACGTCCCGCATGTAGACGGCGGCCGGCGCGTGGCAGGACAGGCAGCCCGGGTCTCCCGACGAGGCTTGGCGTGCCTTGGCGAGCGCCGCCTGGAAGCGCGAGTTGTCGGCGGCCTGCGCGTGGAGGGACCCCTTCCAGTAGCGATGGATGTCCTCGTGGCATCGAGCGCACTCCTCGGCCGACGTCAGGTCTGTCCCGGTGACCGCCGCCCGGCGGGTGACGGCGAGCGAGGGAGTGGCCGTCAGAACGAGAGCGCCAACGAACGAGAGAACCAGAAACCCTCGCCGCGCGAACACACAGATGCGCCGATCCAACATGGACCCTCCTCGAGAGGCTGCGGTGGCCGACGTAGGGGCCTGAGTATGACGATGTCGGAATGAGATTGGTGCTTGAATACCGCGAGGTCTATCGCGAGTCAAGCGTTTTCAGCGGCGTTGCCGACGTGAGCGCCGCCGCTGGCTGCCGGATTTCCGGCAAGGGCGAGGGCGGGACAGCAACCGACGGGAGTGGCGCCTCAGCATTTGACGTGGATTTCAACGACCATCTCGGGCTCGGGCGTTGTGGCAGCGCGATTGCTTTCTCTGCCGCGATCCCTCGTCATCCCGGAGTGCTCTGTCGGTGCGGCTGTCGGATCGTCGTTTCCAGGTGGCTGGGTTCGAGCGGAATCGGCCAAGGAGCGTTCGATGAGCGGTTGGCTGAAGGACAAGGAACACCTGGCGCGGATGGCGCTGCTGTTTGCCGTCGGGATCACCGCGTTTCTGCTGCTCCGATGGCTGCTGGTGCCGCCTGGGTTCGGCCTCTACGGGCACTACCGGGCCGGTGCCCTCGACGACAATCGCGCTCGTCCCCTTCACTTTGCCGGCCGTGCCGCCTGCGAAGACTGTCATACCGACGTCGTCGAGGCCCGGAAGGGGAGCCGTCACGCCCGGATCGGGTGCGAAGCATGCCACGGCGCTTCGATGGCGCACGTGCAGGCAGGCGGCGAGAGAAAGCCCGTGCGGCCCGACCCGCGCGCGGTGTGCCTGCGGTGTCACCAGGCGGGCGCCTGGAAACCGAAGACGTTCCCCCAGATCGTCGTTGCGGACCATGCGGCGGAAGGCCCGTGCACCGCGTGTCACAAGGCACACGCCCCGAAGATCTCCTGAGAGCCAGGCGCCATGAACAGTGACCGACGCGACTTCCTGCTGAAGACGGGCAAACTGCTGGTGCTCTCGTCCGCTGCCGCCGCCGCGTGGGAGGCGATCCTCGCCGGTCGGGCGGAGACCGCGGACAACTACAAGATGAGCGATCACTGGTGGGGCATGGTGATCGACATCGAGGCGTGCATCGGCTGCGGCAACTGCGTTCGTGCGTGCAAGGAAGAGAACGACGTGCCACGCGATCCGCGCTACTTCCGGACGTGGGTCGAGCGGTACACGGTCGAATCGGACGACCTCGAACACCCGCACGTGGATTCGCCCAACGGCGGCTACGACGGGTTCCCCGAGAAGCCAGGCGCCGACCCGCGCGCCAAGCACTTCTTCGTGCCGAAGCTGTGCAACCACTGCGCGCATTCGCCGTGCGTCCAGGTGTGCCCGGTCGGGGCGACGTTCGAGAGTCCGGACGGCGTGGTGCTGGTGGACAAAGCGTACTGCCTCGGCTGCCGCTACTGCGTGCAGGCCTGTCCGTACGGCTGCCGCTTCATCAACCCCGCGACCGAGACCGTGGACAAGTGCTCGCTGTGCTACCACCGGATCACCAAGGGCCTGACGACCGCCTGCTGTGAGACGTGCCCGACCGGTGCCCGCCAGCTGGGCGATCTGAAGAACCCGAACGATCCGATCCACCAGTTCCTGCGTGACCACGCCGTGCACGTGCTGAAGCCGCAGATGGCGACCGGCGCGAAGGTGTACTACAACGGCCTCGACGGGTCGGTCCGGTAGCGAGAGCATTCGAGGAGCATCGCATGGAGAGCGTGCTGCAGGCGGTTCAGGGCTACATGTATCCGAACGAGGTGGAGCTCCAATGGAGCATCCTCATCGTGCTCTACCCGTTCATCACCGGCCTGGTGGCGGGCGCCTTCATCCTCGCGTCGCTCGAGCGGGTCTTCAACGTGCAGGCGGTCAAGCCGACCTATCGCCTGGCGCTGCTGACCGCCCTGGCGTTTCTGCTCGTCGCCCCGCTCCCGCTGCAGTTGCACCTCGGCCACCCGGAGCGATCGCTCGAGATGTATCTCACGCCGCACACCGCGTCCGCGATGGCGATGTTCGGGTTCGTGTACCTCTGGTACCTGATGGTCGTGCTCGTCCTCGAGATCTGGCTCGACTACCGGAAGGACATCGTGCTGATGTGGCGGGAGTCGTCCGGCCTGCGCCGAACGATGTACGGCGCGATGGCGCTGTGGTCCGACAACATCAGCCCGCGCGCGCTGGCGATCGACGACTACCTCGGACGGGCGATCACCGTCATCGGCGTCCCCTCGGCGTTCCTGCTGCACGGCTACGTCGGCTTCATCTTCGGGTCGGTCAAGGCCAATCCGTGGTGGTCGACACCGCTGATGCCGATCGTCTTCCTGTTCTCCGCCATCGTCTCCGGCATCGCGGGCGTGATGCTGGTCTACATGTACGCCGCCTGGCGACGCGGCCGGTCGTTCGACATGGCGTGTCTCGATACGGTGGCGCGCTACTTGTTCTACGCCTTCGTCATCGACTTCTCGCTCGAGATGCTCGACCTCATCCACCGGATCTACGAAGCCGACGAGTCGTTTCGCGCGCTCGACTTCATGGTGCACACCCGCCTGTTCGTCTCGCAGGTGGTCCTGCAGATCGGTATCGGCACGCTCATACCGCTCTCCCTGCTCGCTCTCGTGCAGCTCGTCCGGCTCGGCGAACGCGCGCGCCGGCGGATCTACCTGACGTCTGGGCTGCTGACCGTCATGGGGATCTTCGCGATGCGGTGGAACGTCGTGATCGGCGGCCAGCTCTTCTCGAAGAGCTTCCTCGGGTTCACGACGTACAAGATGGCCTTTGCGACCCGCGAAGGATTGCTGCCGGCGGTGGCGCTCCTGATCCTGCCGCTGGTGATTCTCTACGTGCTGATCCGTGTCCTGCCGCCGTGGAAGGCCCACGAATCGGCTTCGCCGGTTTCGTGACACCTTCCGCGCCTATCGGGCACATCTCCTCGTGAAGCCGCCGCCGCGGAACTTTCCTCCGCGCCCGGCGTCTACTTCGGAGGATGTCTGTCCGCGAGGTGCGCCCCTCCGACGGTCGGCCCCTGACGGCCCTGATGATCGCCTACCAGGGTGGCGATCTGTCGGCTTTCGACGGGCTGTATGCGGGGCTGGCGCCGGTGCTGCGGCGGTATCTCCTGTCGCGCACGCGGGACGCGGCGTGGACGGACGATCTCCTGCAGGAGACGTTCCTCCAGATTCACCGCTCGCGCCGAACGTACAATGCCGCCTACCCGGTTGAACCGTGGTCGATTGCCATCGCGCGCCACGTGTTCCTGATGAGCCGCCGTGGGCGGGTGCGCAAGCACGATTTCGATGCCGGGCCGGTCGAGGAACTCGAGCACGCGTCAATCCGGGGTCACGAGACGGCGATTCTCGCTCGCGACCGGGTGTCGCGGGGCCTGGCCGAGTTGACTCCCGGCACGCGGCGGGCGGTGTGGTTGCATCACGTCTGGGGCTGGAGCTTCGAGGAAGTCGGGGCGAAGCTCGGGATTCGCGAAGCGGCCGCGAAGCTCCGGGCGAGTCGGGGAATGGCGGTGTTGCGACGGGCGCTGACCGAGAAGCGGCGGGACGATGGTGACTGAAGACGTGGCTCCCCGTGCGCTGCGCGAGCGGATCGCGGCCGATATCCGGCCGGTGCGGCCGCTCCGCGTCCCGTGGCAGCGTGCGGTGTCCGCCGCGCCGTTTGCCGCGCTGCTCGTCGTCGCGGCGCCCCTGGTGTTGTTCTCAGTGCGCACCGACGCGGATCGCGTCAGCCCCTTCCTGACGTGGGGACTCTCCGTCGCGCAGGCGCTCGCGGGTGTGGTCCTGGCGGGGGCCGCGTTCCGTCAGGCGGTCCCCGGACGGGCCCGTGGCGTGCGCATGCTGACGCTGCTGTTCACCGTGGGATTGGCCGTGGCCGCGAGCGTGATGTTGTTCACGTGGCGCATGGAGCCGATCAGCCTGCCGCCGCAGTACTGGCGTCAGTTCACGATCGGCTGTTTCATCTTCTCGCTGGTCGACGGACTCCCGCTGCTGCTGATCTTCCTCGTGTTCGCGGCGCGCGGTCTGCTGACGCGACCGGCGGCCGTCGGCGGGCTGGCCGGCCTGGCGGCGGGTGTCGTGTCCGACGCCTCGTGGCGGATGGTGTGTGTCGTGACGGAACCGTCACACGTCTTTGCCGGCCACTACGCCTCGCTCGCGGCGCTGTCGGTGCTCGGCGCGGTCCTGCTGTCGGTCTGGTCCCGCGTCGCCCGCGCCTTCCGCCGACACTGAGTGGCCCGGGCGTCTCGCCCGGGTAGTGCCTGGCGAGGCGGGCCTCGGACTGCCTCGCTTGAAACGACGGTCCCACGGCCCGCGCCGCCAGAACCAGAAACGCTGTCGGTGGGCCCCGCAAAGCGGAGGGCGTCTAGCGAAACTTCGCCTCGAACCACCGAACTCGCTTCGCCGGCCCACGTCGTTTCTGGACGACGCCTCCTGCGTCGTCGTCGACATCTTCCAGGGGCGGAAGCGAGGCGCGAGAACCTGCTTCATTCGTCACGCTCTGACCTCTGGAAGATGTCTAGCGCTCCGTCACCCCTTTCAGCCACTCCCTGAAGTACTCCTGCCAGATGACCGGGAATGAATGCGTGCCGTGACCGCGCGTCTCGCTCGTAATGGGGAGCAGGACGTACCGGCCTCGTGCCACGCGCGGCATCAGCTTCTCCATGAGGCCCAGTTCGGGCGGGTTGATCAGATCGTCGGCCGAGTTGATGGCGAGCAGCGGTGCCGTGATTCGGTCGAGGCCGGCCGAGGGGTCGTACTCGCGCGACGAATCGAACTGGTACAGCATGTCGTTGGCATCGACGCCGGCGCCCCGCGACCCAAGCTGGGTGACGAGCAGCGCATCCGCGCCGTCGCGCGTCGGGGCGTCCCTCTGCGCCTGCACGGTGGAGCCGGCCATCAGCGTCAGGATTCGCACGGCCCCCTCGAGGCCGCGCGGTTGTTTCGCATACTCGCCGCCGTTCCATTCCGGGTCGTTCCGGATGCTGTCCATGAGCATCCTGCGCCACATCCGATTGCGTCCGGCAATCTGCGTCGGAACACTGGCGAGCGGCACGAGGCCGTCCATGAAGTCAGGGTACGTCTCGCCCCACACCCACGTGTGCATGCCGCCCATGGACGTGCCCATGACGAAGCGAAGATGGTTCACCTTAAGGCCTTCGGTCAGCAGGCGGTACTGCGCTCGCACCATGTCGTCGTAGGTATAGCGGGGGAACTTCGCGTGCAGGCCGTCGCTCGGTTTGCTGCTCTGCCCATGGCCGATTCCGTCTGGCAGGATGAGAAAATGCGTGCGGGCATCGAGCAGTTGGCCGGGCCCGAAGAGGACGTCGGCGAAGTTCTTCGAGAGGAACTGCCGTCCGGTTCCGCCCGTGCCGTGGAGAATCAGGACGGCGTTCCGGACGACGCCCTTGTCATCGCGACGCGGCTGGCCAAGGGTGATGTAGTGGAGCTTCAGGTCTGGCAGAGTCTCGCCCGTCGCGAATCGGAAGTCGCGAAGGACGAAGTCACCAGCCACGGGCGCCGGCGCCTGCCCGAAGGCAGCCTGCGCCGTCAGACACACGAACGCCGCGAAGGCGCAGCGAAGGATGGTGGTGACATTCTCGAAGCGATTGGACATGACTGCCTCCGGCCTTGCAGGGTGACCCTCCGCCCTACTGGGTGTTCTCGCTGCGCCAGCCCTGCCACAAGTAGTACATCCGCGCGAGGTACTCGTGGCAGGCATCGTCGCTCTGCCGCAGGGCGAAGTACCTGGGACGAATCTGGTGGATGAGACCGGTCGGTGTGGCGCTCTCGAAGGCCGCCACCGACGGGATTGGCTCGATGTGCTCCGCACGAAACTCGGCGACGGCGCGCTGCATGTGCCGGGAATTGGTGACGAGGACCACGCGCCGGACACCGCGCGGACGCAGGAGCGCGGCGGAGTACTGCGCGTTCTCCCGCGTGGTTCGCGATTGACCTTCGACGATGATTCGTTCGCGCGGGACGCCGAGCCGCACGAGACCGTCGGCCACCGCGTCTGCTTCGCTTCGCTGCTGCTGGCCAGCCGAGACGATGCCGCCGGACACCACGACGGTTGGTGCGCCGAGCAGCGAGTACAGACGCGCGGCCTCGATCGCGTTCTGCGCCGAATTCGAGCTCATCTGGACGATCTCTCGACCGTTCGCGCGATAGACCTCCGACCCGGAGGTGAGCACGACCACCACGGTCGCGTCCTTCGCCTGCTCACGCGACGTCAGCGCCCCGTACTGCCGTGCCAGTGGCGCCGAAACCAGCTCGGCGCCGATCGGAGTCGCGAGCAACCCGTACACGGCGAGGAGCGCGGTCAGCCAGCGTCGACCCCAGCGCTGAGCGGACTGGCCGCCGTAGAGGAGGCCGACGCCGAGGACGAGGCCGAGGACGAGGAACGGGATCGATCCCGGCACGAGAAACCACTTCACAGCGTTGACCATGTGTCGCTACCGTTCCATCTGCCCGGCCGGCCGAGTGGGTGCGGGCCGCAGCAAACTCACCGTGTAGCCCACGGTCACGCAGATGGCGGTGCCCACCACCACGTACCACGTCCAGGCCAGCGGCGTGTAGATCTTGATGGCGAGCATGCACACCAGCGAGACGCCAATGCCCGCCATCACTCCGGTCTGATTGGCGCGCGTCGTCAGGACGCCCATCAGGAATGCGCCCAGCATCGGTCCGTACACCAGAGAGGCAATCGACAATCCGACGGTGAACACCGAACCCCAGTCGCGTGCGATGAACGCGATGGCGATCAGCACGGCGCCCCAGGCTGCAGTGCACCACCGCGAGAGACGGAGCAGCGAACTGTCGCTGCGAGTGCCTCCGGCGAGCGGTTTGTAGAAATCGAGCACGGTCGTCGAGGCCAGCGAGTTGAGCGAACCGCTCAGGTTCGACATCGCCGCGGCGAAAATGGCCGCAATGACGAGACCCGCAATCCCGTGCGGGAGGCTGTGCACGATGAAGGCGGGGAAGATCTCGTCGTTGCTGGCGAGTGGCGGCAGTGGCGTGTGCTTGTAGTACGCGAACAGCATCACGCCGATCAGCAGGAACAGCGCGAACTGCACGAGAACGATGAAGCCGCTCGTGATCAGGGCCTTCTGGCTGTCACGCTTGTTCCGGCAGGTGAGCAGCCGCTGGACCAGCAGTTGATCGGTGCCGTGGGAGGCCATCGTCAGGAACGTGCCTCCGATGAGGCCCGCCCAGAACGTGAATGGCAGCCGCAGATCCCATGAAAAGGAGATGATCTGGAACTTGTTCGCCGCTTCGGCGTGCGCCGCGATGGTCGGCCATCCTCCGGGTACGAGATGCAGCAGTTGCCACGCGGCGAGGAACGACCCTCCCAGGTAGATCACGAGCTGTATCAGGTCCGTCCAGATCACCGCCGCGATCCCGCCCTCGAACGTGTAGATCAGCGTCAGCACCCCGACGATGAGGATCGACCAGGCCCAGAGATGGGGCAGCCCGGGGAGACTGGAACTGATCACTGCGGCGAGCACCAGCGACGCCGCGTACACGCGGACGCCCTCGGCGAGCGCACGCATCACGAGGAAGAGCGACGCGGCAAAGTGCTTGGCCTGCGCCCCGAATCGCCGGAGCAGCAGCTCGTACGCCGTCAGGAGATCGCCCTGGAAGTACGCCGGGATGAACAACAGGCTGATGATGACCCGCGCAATGATGTAACCGACCACCACCTGCAGGTACATGAGGCCGCCCTGTTCGGGCCGGGCGTACGTCGTGTACGCCATCGCCGGCACCCCGATCAGCGTCAGCGTGCTCGTCTCGGTCGCGACGATCGACAGGCTGATGACGAGCCAGTGGGTATTCTTCGCACCGACGAAATAGTCCTTGACGGTGTGCTGCGTCCGGCGGAAGAGCGTGCCGAAGATCGTGATGCCGACCAGATACAGGAGGAGGACGAAGTAGTCGATCGTCGAGAATCCCATAGGTCGGTCTCATTTCTCCTTCTTCAGCTTGCGCCCGCGCGCGGCTGCCCAGTCGCGGACTCTCGGCCGCAGGCGTTCGAGCCACTTCATCACGACGTCGCTGCGCGTGGTCTGGAGCACGGCGCTCAGGCTTTGCTCCTCCTCGCCCAGCAGGACCGCGATGGCGAGGACGCCAAGGGCCGCGCCCCTGACCTCCTGCTCGTCGTCTTCGGACGTCGGCGGGTGAAGCCGGCCGGAATAGATCTTCATCCGGGCGCGCAGGATCTCGGGAAAACGCGTCGTACAATCCTGGAACCGGTCGACGGCGAAGCAGGCGACCAGCGGAATCGACGCCGGCGAGCTGGCGTACGAGAGATCGTCGAAGTACGCGAGCCCATCGTCGCCCAGCAGGAGTTCCTTCCGTCCGTCGCCATCCAGATCGCGGACCTCGAGATCGGTGGCGTTCCCGCCTTCGTAGTCGAGGAGGGGCTTCGGCGACAATCCGAGCGACCAGATGTGGAGTGTGGCGCAGCAGTGCGCGCCCCCGCTGTGCGTCGAGACCAGGAGTTCGAGCGTCGAATCGCCGTTGATGTCCTCGCACGACAGCGCGGTGATGGCCCAGTCGCTGACGTTGACGAGCAGGCGGCCGTTCTTCTGAATGCTCAGACGGCTGGGCCGTCCCTCCGCGCCCACCGCACTGGGCACCGCTTCGTAGGCCCCGCATGCGAGGCGGCGGACGGGAGCGTCCTGGGCGGACACCGATTCGGCAGACGCCAGCATCAGGATGGCGAGCGGCAGCAGGCTGAGGCAGGACGTCGGCCGGGCGATCATTGGCGCTCCATTCGTCCGACATTATTGCAGCGAACCGGCCCGCGTCCAAGCATTCGACCACCCCGGCCGAATGTGCCAAAGTAGAGAAGTCGGCATCCAGCAGGGCGAGGGAGGACCCCAGTGGCGGAACATACGCCCGAGATTTCGAACGAACTCGTCGCCTGTGAGGCGGGGCGCGCCGAGTGGCTGCACGAGGTGCGCTGCCAGGACTGTCTCGCCTGCACCGTCGAGATGAAGGTGATGCGGCCGGACCTCGAGCGGTTCGTGGCCAGCGTGCTCGGATATCACCGCGTCCCTGCCGCCGATGCGGCCGTGACCGCGCGTGTCCTCGTGTCGGCCGACCTGCGCGGGATCGCCAGCCACGGCGTGGCGCGTCTCGGCCGGTACGTCTCGGGGCTGAAGGACGGGTACATCGTGCCCGGCGTCGAGTTCGACGTGCGGGAACCGGCGCCGGCCATCGGCGTCATCGACGCCAGGAACGGCATCGGCCAGGTCGTCGCCGACCGCGCCATGGACCTGGCCATCCGCAAGGCAGCCGCGAACGGGATAGGCGCCGTGACCGTGCGGAACAGCAACCACTTTGGCATCGCCGGCTACTACGTCCAGAAGGCCATCGCGCAGGGCATGATTGGCATCTGTCTCACCAACTCGGCGCCGCTCGTCGTGCCCACGCACGGTGCGGAAGCGATCCTGGGCACGAATCCGATCGCGTTCGGTGCGCCCGGAGGGGACGATCTCGATTTCGTCCTGGACATGGCGACGAGCGTCGTCCCGCGAGGCAAGCTCGAGGTGTACGATCGCAACCGGAAGCAGATGCCTGTCGGCTGGGCGGTGGACGCGCACGGTTACGACTCGCAGAATCCGGGATTCGTGCTTGCGAATCTCGTGAAGCGACTGGGCGGCGGGATTCTGCCGCTCGGCGGCCGCGGCGATGAGTTCGGCGGCTACAAGGGCTACGGCCTCGCGCTGATGGTGGATGTGCTGTGCGGGGTCCTGGCTGGCTCGGCGTTCGGCCCCGATGTCGACAACCTGCACCGGGCTCCGGAGCCGGGTGAGGTCGTGGCCCCGCGTGTGGGGCATTTCTTCCTCGCGCTGGACATCGGCCGGTTCATGCCGATCATGGAGTTCCGTCAGCGCCTGGCGGAGTTGTTCGGGGTGCTGAAGCACTCGAGGAAAGCGCTGGATCGCACCGAGATCTTCATCCACGGCGAGAAGGAGCAGCGGCGGACCCAGTTCCACGAGCGGTCGGGTATTCCGCTCGCCGAGAACGTGCTGGCGGCTCTGCAGAAGATCGGCGCGGCCTGCGGGCTGCCGGGGCCGGTGAGCGTCGCGGAGCGTCTGCGGCGACAGACCGATGGCCCCCTGGAAGGACGACGCGGGTGATGAGCAGAACATGGGACGTGGCGATCATCGGTGGCGGCATTGTCGGCACGGCGACGGCAATGGCGCTCGTCGGCCGCCCGAAGGTCAGCGTCGTCGTGCTCGAGGCGGAGCGGAAACTGGCGGCCCACCAGACCGGGAACAACAGCGGGGTCATCCACTCCGGGCTCTACTACAAGCCCGGCTCGCTCAAGGCGGGCAACTGCGTGACGGGTCGCGAGGCCATGTACCGGTTTTGTCAGGAGCACCAGATCCCGCACGATCGATGCGGCAAGCTGGTGGTGGCCACCGACCCGTCGCAGCTTCCAGCGCTCGAAGAGCTCGAGCGGCGCGGCCGGGCCAACGGCTTGCAGGGGCTGCGCCGACTCACGGCCGGGGAACTGACGGAGTATGAGCCCGCCGTCGCCGGGATCGCGGGCCTTCACGTCCTCGAGACCGGGATTGTGGACTATGAGGCGGTCACCAACGCCTTCGCCCAGGTGGTCCGCGAGCGAGGTGGCGAGGTCCGGACCGGCGCGCGTGTGACCCGCGTCGTCTGTGGCACGGACACGCTGGCGATCGAGACGACGAGCGGCGCCGTCGAGGCACGCACGCTGATCAACTGTGCGGGTCTCCAGTCGGACCGGGTGGCGCGGCTGTGCGGCGTCGAGCCCGGCGTGAAGATTGTTCCGTTCCGTGGCGAGTACTACGAGTTGGCGCCGGCGCGCCAGTCGCTCGTTCGGAATCTCGTGTACCCGGTGCCCGATCCGCGCTTTCCCTTCCTCGGCGTTCATTTCACCCGCATGATTCGCGGCGGCGTCGAAGCCGGGCCGAATGCCGTGCTGGCCTTCCGCCGAGAGGGCTACACGCGCACGAGCTTCTCGTTGGGCGACACGCTCGACCTGCTCGCCTACCCCGGCTTCTGGCGGATGGGGGCGAAGTACTGGCGGATGGGTCTCGGCGAATTCCACCGATCCTTCAGCAAGGCGGCATTCGTCCGTGCGCTGCAGGCACTGGTGCCAGAGCTTCGCGACGAGGACGTCCATCCGGGCGGTGCGGGCGTTCGTGCGCAAGCCCTCGATCCGAAGGGCGGGCTGCTCGACGATTTCCGCATCGCGGAAGCCAGACGCATGATTCATGTGCTGAATGCGCCGTCGCCGGCCGCCACCGCGTCGATCAGCATCGGTCAGACGATCGCCGAGATGGCCGTTCGATCGTTCGGGATGTGAAGGCGACGATTTCGGTTTAGAATGTTGTATCCGTTGGGTGCAACCACAATCAACCGAACAGGAAGACGCCTATGCCCGAGACTGCCACGCTCCAGGTGCAGGGGAAGTCGTACAGCCTTCCGGTGGTGACCGGAAGCGAGCACGAAGTCGCAATCGACATCACCAAGCTGCGCGCCGAGTCCGGCGTCATCACCCTTGATGACGGCTACAGCAACACGGGTTCGTGCCGATCGGCGATCACGTTCATCGACGGCGAACAGGGCATCCTGCGCTACCGCGGCATTCCCATCGAACAGGTTGCCGAACACAGCACGTTCCCCGAGACCGCCTGGCTGCTCATCTACGGCGAACTGCCGACGGCCCAGCAGCTCGAGTGCTGGAGCAATCTACTCACCAAGCATGAGATGCTGCACGAGGGCCTGTACAAGCACTACGACGGCTTTCCCTCGCAGAGCCACCCGATGGCGATCCTCTCCGCGATGATCAACGCCGCGAGCTGCTACAACCCCGAGATCGTCAAGATGGAGAGTCCGGAGACCTTCCAGAGCGCGGCGGCGCGCCTGCTGAGCAAGACCCGGACGATTGCCGCGGCGGCCTACAAGGCGTCGATCGGTCAGCCGCTGGTGTATCCCAAGCCCCACCTCGACTACTGCGCGAACTTCCTTCACATGATGTTCTCGATCCCGTTCGAAGAGTACGAACCGGATCCTGACATCGTGCAGGCGCTGCAGTTGATTCTCGTGCTGCACGCGGACCACGAGCAGAACTGCTCGACGAGCACCGTCCGGATGGTCGCATCGAGCGGCGCCAACCTGTTCGCGAGCTGCGCGGCCGGCGTCTGCGCGCTGTGGGGGCCGCTCCACGGTGGCGCGAACGCGGCGGTGATCGAGATGCTGCAGTACATCCACGACAGCGGCATCTCGGTGAAGGACTACGTGGCGCGCGTGAAGGACAAGACGTCGCACATCAAGCTGATGGGCTTCGGCCATCGGGTCTACAAGAACTACGACCCGCGCGCCAAGATCATCAAGCAGGCCGCCGACCGCGTCCTCAACAAGCTGCAGATCCACGACCCGATGCTCGATCTCGCCCGTGCGCTCGAGGAAGCGGCGCTCAGCGACGACTACTTCAAGGAGAAGAAGCTGTACCCGAACGTCGACTTCTACTCCGGCATCATCATGCGGGCGATCGGCATCCCGCTCGACATGTTCACGGTCATGTTCGCCATCGGCCGCATGCCCGGTTGGATCGCCAACTGGAAGGAAGTCTGGGAAGGCGACACGCGCATCTACCGCCCGCGCCAGATCTACACGGGTCCGCCGCTCCGCGAGTACGTGACCATTGGCAACCGGAAACCGATCCCCATCCCGGGCTTGAGCGGGAAGAAGGTCGGTCAAGGGGCTTGCGTGTAGGATCCAGGAGTCAGGGGTCAGGGGGCATGGTCCTCCTGACCCAGGCTCTCACCCTTCCGCCTGTCCGCCGATCCGCCTTCATCCTTCGGCCTTCATCCTTCCGCTATACTTCCCCCATGCTGCTCTGGGACATCTTCCTCCTGTTCACGCGCGTCGCCGTCTTCTCCTGGGGAGGCGGGCCGGCGTCGCTGGCGCTGATGCAGCGCGAGGTGACCGCAGCTGGCTGGGTGTCGCCGACTGAGTTTGCCGATGCGGTCGCGCTCGGGAACGCGCTTCCCGGTCCAATCGCACCACAGGTGTCGGCATACGTGGGGTATAAGCTCGCGGGAACCGGGGGCGCGGTCGCGGCAGCCGGCGGCACTGTATTCCCGACCACGGTGCTCATGCTGGTCATGGTCGTGCTGTTCTTCGGTGTGAAGGAGAACCCCGTCATCAAGTCGATGCTGACCGCCGTCCGCCCCGTCGTGATCGGGCTCCTGATTTGGACGGCCTACGACATGGCCCGGTCGGTGCTCGGTGTTGGGAGCGCCGGCTGGGGGCAGGCGCTGGTGCAGCGGTGGGACGGGGTGCTGCTGGCTCTCGCGTCGTTTGCCGTATTGACGTTCACCGCGATCAACCCGGTGTGGGTGATCCTCGCCGCTGCCCTCGTCGGCGTCGTCATCTATCGGTGACCCCGCCCGAATTCCTCGATGCGAGGGGCGAAGAGGAGTCGCCTTCGCGGATTTCTAGAGAAAAGTCTGCTCGGCAGCAGATTACTTGCCGATCGGCGCAGAAAACTGGCGCATCCTGAGTCGATTTGCGGCATCATTCTTGAGGGTGTTCCACAAAGAGGCGAGCGAGTCATCAGGGCGCCGCGGGTCTGGTTTTTCTCCAGGGGACGGATACCAATGGGTCGGATTGCAGACTACGTCGCAACGCTCACGCCTTCCGAGCGGGAGCAATTCAAGGATCTCATCGAAGAGTGCACGCTGCGCGAGGCGACGATTCACCGGAACGCTGCGCGGGCGGACCTCGGACTGATTCAGTTGGCCGAGCAACACCAGCGGCTGTCAACGAAGATTCGCGACCTGGAGCAGGCAGGACAGCGTTTGATGGATACCGTCAGCCGAATGTACCTGCAGACCGTCCCGAAGCCGAGCAAGCTGCACTAAACCCTGAGTTCACGTGTATTGACCATGTTTCGCGCCCTGCGCACCGTGTGAAACGGGCGTTCCCTGCGCGAGACGTTGGTCAAAACCACTGAGTCGACGGGTAGCGCCGACTCATCTCGAATGGCGGCAGCGTCCGTCATCCCTCTGTACAGAGAACGTGCCATCGAGCCGGGCCACCATTGTCGCGTACCGCCGTTCGATGTCGTCGAGCGCGAGCCGGGCCGCCTCGGCCGTCAGTGCTCCGGATTTCACCTGGCCGTCGATCCTCGCGCACTGGTCGTCGTACCAGCGATCAGGATCGAAGTTGTACGTCACCGTCCACCCCCCGGCGCTTCGCAGCGGATTCAGGGCGCAGCGAGTTGCGCCCCTGCTCCTGGCTCCTGGCTTCTGTTTCAGAACGGCGAGAACGAGTTCTTCTCCCAGAAGTCGCTGCGGATGCTGTCGTAGAGTCCCTGCAGCGCGCGCAGATGCTGCTGCTCCCAATCGGCGAGGAACCCGTAGAACGCCCGCACCTCGGTCTCCGGAGTGTTCTGCATCGCGCCCGTGAAGTAGGCGATCGCGTTCTTCTCGAGCGTCATGCCCACCGAGAGCGCGGCCATCTCGAACGCCGCACCTTCCGCCTGCTCACGGAAGCGGTCGGTGAACACCTTCTCCGAGAACGCGCGCAAGTCGGGCAGGACGATCCCCATCGCGAAGGCCGCGGTGCCCTTCTCGTCGTAGTTCTTCAGCACGCTGCGGAGGAATGCCTGGTGCTGCACCTCGTCCTCTGCCAGGCGGCCGAACAGTTCCTGAACCGCGGGCTTGTCGGCGCGATCCGCCGTCATGGAGTAGAACGTGTAGCCGTCAATCTCGATCTGATAGGCCTTGCGGAGAATGTCGATCATCTGGTCAGAAGCGGTCATGGCAGCGCCTCCAGCGCGATCACATCATAGCTCCATCGCCGTTCCCGCTCATTCTCTCGGTGGAATCGGCTGAAGGTATTCGTCGGCGTAGCGCTGCGGGATGCCGTCGCTCACGACCAGATTGTAGAGATCGCCGTCGATCGCCCCGGACTCTGCCATCTCACCAAGCACACGCATGGCCTCCGAGAGGCTCATGGCGCGCCGGTACGGCCGATCTCTCGCCGTCAATGCCTCGAGTACGTCGGCGATGCCGATGATCCGGCCCTGGATGGGGATGTCGGCACCGGCCAGTTTGAGCGGATAGCCGTTCCCGCTCACCTGCTCGTGGTGCGAGCCCGCGTACCGAGGGACGTTGCGAAGTCCCTTCGGGTAGGGCAGTCTCTCCAGCATTCGGATGGTGGAGACGACGTGGCCACAGATGATCTCGCGTTCCTCCGGGGTCAGCGTTCCCGACCGGACAGAGAGGTGGTACATCTCGTCGTCCGACAGGAGCGATTCCCTCTGATGGCTGACGTTCGTCCAGCGGTACCGCGCGCCGATCTCCCGGATCCGCTCTCGCAGGTCGTCGGACATGTACTCGGTACCCACGTTGCACGTTCGCAGGACAGCCAGGTCGTCCTCGAGTTGGAGGTCATGGTCGGCTGTTGTGGCGTCGATCCGGTTCAGCAGTTCACGGTTTCCTTCCGGCACAGCCTGTCGGACGGCCCGCTCCAGGAGTTCCACGCGGTGTTCGCGCCGGGCGATTTCCGCACGCGCCTCGACGAGATGGATACGGTCGAAGATGGTCTCGAGCTTCGTGGCCTTGTCCGTGAGGTGGACCGGCGTCGTCAGTTTCCCGCAGTCGTGCAGCAGCGCGGCGATTCTGAGTTCGTACAGTTCGTCGGCCGAGAGCGCCCGATCCCTCACCGTGCGGTCGGGGCTCCGGGCCATCGCCTCGGCGATCATCGAGCTCAGCGCGACGACTCGCCTGACGTGCCCGCCCGTGTGGGGAGATTGTTCGTCGATGGCCGTGCTGATGAGTTCCGTCAAGCCCTCGAACAGCCTCTTGAACTCGTGAACCAGCCTGTTCTTGGTCAGCGCAACGGCCGCCTGCGAGGCCAGCGATTCCGCCAGTCGTTGATCCGCGTCGGAGAACGGCACGATCGCTCCCGTCGTCCTTGCCTGCGCATTGATCAGATGCAGAATGCCGATGACCGCGTTCTCGTGATTCCGAAGCGGCAGGCCGAGGAAGGACCGCGAGCGATAGCCCGACCGCCGGTCGAAGTCGATCAAGGCCGCGAAATCGTCACCGGTCGCCGAGTGGACGTCGGGTGTCGAGATCGTCCTCTTCGTCGCTTCGTGTATGGCCGGCATCGCAGGCGCGTCGTGGCGCGAGCCGCCGTACGGACTGAGCGTGGCCTCGGCGCCGGCGCCGCGCTGCCACAACGAGAGGGATTTCACGTGCGCGAGGGCCAACTCGAGGCGGCCATCGTTCGACAGCAAATACAGCGCGGCGCCGTCTGCGTTGAAGACCGCCTGCGCGCCGCAGAGCACCGTCTCGAGCAGTCTGGCTTCGTCCCTCTCGACCGACAGCGACACGCCGATGCTGTTGACCGTGTTCATGACGCTGAGATGAACCTCCATGCTCTCCGTCATGTCGTTGAACGCCGCGCCCAGCACGGCGAACTCGTCATCGCTGGCAATTCCGGTCCGATGCGAGAAGTCTCCTGCCTTCAGCTTCTGTGTCGCCTCCAGCAACTGTTCGACCGGGACCGTTCTCCGGCGGATCTGGCGCAGACTGGCGAATGTGACGATCCAGAACGTGCACAGGGCGACCAGCGAGAACGTCCACGCGAACTCGCGCAGCGGCTGTTGCACCGCGCTTCGCTGCTCGCTCTGGATCAGCACCCATGAGGCGAGGTAGGTCGGCCGCATGAACACGGTCCAATATCCGGCCACGTAGCGGTCGCTTCCGTGGGTCCACTCGAACCGCCCCGACGGTCCGTGATTCTCGATGGACGCCTTCACTCGTCCGGCGAGCATCTTGTCGGGGAGCGTGGCATAGAGCGTCTCCCCGGCCTGTCCGAGCACGCACAGTTCCTGGCCTGGCGACACGAAGCCATCTCCGCCCCAGAGATAGTCCGGGTTGACTTCCCCCACGAGCATGTCCCCGTCAGGCGCCGCGGGATCGAGCAGCCGGGCGATGAAGACGGCGTTCGCGCCGTTGGCCGCCGGAGCGGTGGTCACCAGCGTCCCGCCCGACCGGACGTGGCTGCGTTGGTCGTTCGCCAGGCGTGGAGAGACCGTGTCCCCTCCACTCAGCGACGAGACCACGCGGTTGTCGCCGGCCACGACCGCCAGGTTGCGAAAGCGCCTGGCGAGCCTGTCTCCGAGGGTGCGGGTCGACTTGTCCAGCGATCCAATGCCCGTAGACAGGAGGTTGACCGAGATCAGGTCCAGATCCGGCTCGAGGGACGAGATGCGCTCGACGATCGTCATCCCGGCCGACTTGCTGGCCTGGTGCAGACGCCCCTCGGACAGGTTGGTGAGGTGGGACCGAACGTCGAGGAACGAGAAGAGCGCCAACACTCCGACAGGGAGGAGGGCGCATCCGACGAATAGAAGGAACATGCGCCGCGCGACCCGGCTGCGCAGCATGCCGAACTTGATCCAGTAGTTTTCCGGCGTCATGATGCCAGCGCCATGCTCCGTCCTGCGCCCTGGTAGCCAGCGAAGCTTCGCCTCAGACCGCCGAACTCGCTTCATTCGTCACGCTCTGACCCCCGGAAGATGTCTAGTAGTCGGCGGCGAGACCGATGAAGCCGCCGCTGTTCGCGCGCACGACGTCGTCCCGGCTGGCCTTCGCGGTCAGCGGACCCGCGCTCGCCCCGTCCTTCCCCATGCTGTAGAGGTCGAAGTCATCGTTGAGCGGGACGAGGTTCTTGTCTTTTCTCGCCCCTCCGCGGTTCTTCGTCCCAAAGAGCTTCAGATACTGGTACGAATGGCCCCACGGGTCCAGGAGATCGGCGAAGCCCGCGTCGGCCAGCGAATCGGGGTAGGTTCCCGTCTGAACCATGCGGACGCTGATGGTCAACGAGATGTTCTTGATGTCACCGATCGCGCGGGTGACCCTGGCTCTCTCCA
Organism: Vicinamibacterales bacterium; assembly: GCA_036504215.1. NCBI lineage: Bacteria > Pseudomonadati > Acidobacteriota > Vicinamibacteria > Vicinamibacterales > Vicinamibacterales bacterium. The sequence continues at coordinate 170,938 of DASXVO010000035.1, forward strand.
GGGCACGGAAGTAGGTTGGAATGGAGATCGCGGCCAGCGTGCCCAGGAGACCGACCACGAGCAACAGTTCCAGCAGGGTGAACCCGGTCCGCGAAGATCGGATCCGACGCGAAGCGGGCGGGGCGCCGTCTTTCGTGGCGATCATTGGCGCGGGATCGCCGGAGCGTGTCCGGTATCGGGCCAGGCCTCACAACTCAGCCCGGCGAGCGCGTCGTGAAGGCGCTGCTCTGTGCGGACGATGTCGGCCAGGACGGCACCGGCTGCGGCGTCGTCGCGAGAGGAGGCCGACAGATCACGATAGGTGGAGACGGACTCATGAAGCCTTGTCGCTTCCCGCTGGGCCTGGACAACCAGCGTCCGCCAGCGGTCGAGCATGGCGTTGACGACATCCATTTCCGTCTTGAGGTGGTCGTGCTCTCTGAGCGTGACCGGCTTCGGTACGACTCCGGCCGCCATCGCCTCACACACGCGGCGAAAGCGATAGATCGGTCCGGCTATTCTGTGGCTGGCGCTCACCGAGTGAAGTGCGATGGCGAGCAGCGTCAACAGGACCGGAAGCCAGTACGTCTCGTGGAGGTAGATAATCCGAAGCGCGGCGTCGGATGCGTCGGTGGCGTTCAACTCCGGCCGGCTCAATTGGAGGATCAGCGGCGCGAACAGGGCCGTCGACACCACCAGCACCAGGAGGCCGACGTAGCACAGGCTCGTCGCCATCATGCTGAACTGGAGCTTGCGGTTGATGACGAACGTTCTTCTTCGCAGGATCAACACTTTCGTCGCCCTCGATCGACGCCGACAGTTGCGACGGGCGGTTGCTCCCGGCGAAGCTGCCCGTACGATCTATCGGCACAATTGCACGGCGGTGTAGTCGGCTTCTCACATCCGACCCCGCCTTGACAGGGTCTGCCGCCCGAGGGAGACTAGAAAGGTTCGTGCCGGGCCGTCCGAGGCCGGCGTCTCGCGTCCTCCGAATCCAGCCCCCTCCCGCGTCGCTCCGGAGTTCCAGGTGCACATTCCAGGTCTCCGCATCGACGCGTCCGGTGTATTCGCAGAATTTATGCGTCCATAAACCCGGCTGATAGATTACCGCCTGACGACAGCACTCATCAGGACCCTGACTGCCATGCCACCTGTGACCTCCATCTGTGATCTCCACGCCGTCGCCCGGAAGGGCACGCCGCGCACGATTGCCGTTGCCTGTCCCCACGACGAGGACGTCCTGATGTCGCTCGACAGGGCAGCCGCTGCCGGCGTCGTCCGGCCGCTGCTCATCGGCCGCCCGGCGACGATTGAAGCGCTCTGCAAGAGTCTGAAACTCGATCGGTTCAACCCCGACATCGTCGAATGCGCAGACGATGCGGGCGCCGTCGAGGTGGCGGTGCGCAAGGTGCGCAGTGGCGAGGCTCAGATGCTGATGAAGGGGATGGTGTCCACCGGCACCTTCCTCAAGGGCATCCTGAACAAGGAATTCGGCCTGCGCAAACGCGCGCTCCTCAGCCACGTCGCGGTCTTCGAGGTACAGGACCCGCGGCGCCTGGTGCTCATGAGCGATGCGGCCATGAACATCGCGCCGGACCTGCTGCAAAAGGTCCAGATCCTCGAGAATGCCGTCGACCTGTCGCACGCGCTGGGCGTGGAGCGTCCGGCTGTTGCCGCGATTGCCGCCGTCGAAACGGTCAACCCCGAGATGCCGGCCACCGTGGACGCGGCATCCCTGGCCAAGATGGCGGACCGCGGGCAGATCAAGGGCTGCATCGTGGATGGACCACTGGCCCTCGACAACGCGCTCTCGGTTGAGGCGGCGCGTCACAAGGGGATCGCGAGCCCGGTGGCAGGCGTCGCCGACATTCTGGTGGTGCCCGACATCGAGGCGGGCAACGTCCTCTACAAGGCCCTGGGACTCCTCGGCTCCTGGCCGATGGCGGCGATCATCGTCGGCGCGAGCGCGCCGGTCGTGCTCACGTCGCGGGCCGACTCCGACGAGACCAAGTTCAACTCGATCGCGCTGGCGGCGGCCATCTCGTAGGAGTAGGCGAGTGTCAGTCAATGCGGATCGGCGCCTGACCGTCATCAGCGGCGCCTTCGGGACGGGGAAGACGGAGATCGCGATCAACCTCGCGCTGTCGCTGCGGGAGGAAGGCCATCCCATCGTCACGCTGGTGGACCTCGACATCGTCAACCTGTATTTCCGGTCCCGCCAGAAGGCGTACGACCTCGAGCAACGGGGAATCCGGATGATCTCGAGCGTCGCGGGCATGGAGAATGCCGACCTGCCTGCCCTCTCGCCAGAGATCAACGCCTGTTTCGACCGCAAGGACGGGCCGGTGGTGTTCGACCTGGGCGGCAGCGACCTCGGCGGTCTCGTCGCCGCATACCTGCACCGCGGGTTCGCGAGCGAACCGACCAACCACTGGCTCGTGGTCAACCCGTACCGCCCCTTCAACCAGACGGCCGAGGCGACACTTCAGATGGCGGCCATGATCGAGGAGAAGTCGCGTCTCCCCATCACCGGCATGATCGCCAATCCTCACCTCATCAACGAGACGACGTCCGAGATCATCCGCCGCGGGTTCGAGCAGATCCGCGGCATCACGCAATATCCGCTGGTATGTCTGGCCGTGATGGAGGAGTACTACGCGCCCGGCGAATTCGACGACCTGGGCGTGCCGGTTCAGGTCATCCGTAAGCAGATGAAACAGCCGTGGGAGGCTGGAGGTATCATGATGTCCGGAAAAAGGGGGAAGCGATGCCCATGATCGCGATCAACGAGGACAGGTGCAAGGGATGCGCGCTCTGCGTCCGTGTCTGTCCCACGCATGTCATCGAGATGGGGAAGCACCTGAACGTCAAGGGTTTCTACCCGGCAACGTATACCGGTGGGAAGTGCACGGCGTGCAAGGCGTGCGCACTGATCTGTCCGGATATCTGCATCGAGGTTTTCAAGTAGGGCGAGGCTTCAGCCTTGCCGCAGGAGTCGCACTTATATGAAAGTGCTCATGAAAGGGAACGAGGCGCTCTCCGAGGCCGCCATCCGCGCGGGCGCCACCCTGTACTTCGGGTATCCGATCACGCCGCAGAACGAGATCGGCGAGTACATGTCGCGGCGCCTTCCGATGGTGCCCGGCGGTGCGTACATCCAGGCCGAGACGGAAGTGGCGTCGATCAACATGGTCTACGGGGCGGTGTGCACGGGGCGGCGCGCGCTCACCAGTTCGTCCTCTCCGGGCATCAGCCTGATGATGGAAGGGATCTCGTACCTGGCCGGGGCGGAGCTGCCGGCGGTCATCGTCAGCATCATGCGCGGCGGGCCGGGGCTCGGCAACATCAACCCGGAGCAGGCCGACTACTTCCAGGCGACCAAGGGCGGTGGACACGGCAGCTACCGGATGATCGCCCTCGCGCCGGCATCGGTGCAGGAGATGACCGATCTGACCGTGCTCGCCTTCGACCTGGCCGACAAGTACCGCAATCCCGTGATGGTCCTGGCCGACGGCAACCTCGGCCAGATGATGGAGCCGGTCGAGCTCCAGGACTCCTACCCGAGCACGCACGACCATTCCGGGTGGGCGCTGACCGGCCCGAAGGGGCGCAAAGGCCACACGGTCACGTCCATCTATCTCGATGCCGACGAGATGGAGGAGTACGTCCACAAGCTCTATCGGAAGTACGACGAGATCGAACGCCAGGAGACGCGCTTCGAGGAATTCCAGACCGAGGATGCCGAGGTTGTCATCGTCGCCTACGGCATCGTGTCACGTGTCGTCCGGAGTGCCGTGGAGTCATTGCGTCAGGACGGGATCAAGGCGGGCATGGTCCGCCCGATTACGCTCTGGCCGTACCCGAAAGCCCCGCTGCAGCGGCTGGCACGCCAGGCGAAGTTCTTCCTCGCCTGCGAGATGTCGATGGGGCAGATGGTCGAGGACGTGATGCTCTCGGTGAACGGCGTGCGCCCGGTGTACTTCTACGGCCGGTCGGGAGGCAACGTGCCGACGCCCGCAGAAGTGGTGGCGGCGGTCAAGCAGCGGATGTGAGGGAGCCATGCAGAAGGTATTCGAGCGGCCCAAGTCGCTCAACGATAGACCGTTTCACTACTGTCCCGGCTGCGGCCACGGCATCGTCCACCGGATGATTGCGGAAGCGCTCGACGAGCTCGGGTTGCAGGAACGGACCGTGCTCATTTCGCCCGTCGGATGCTCGGTGTTCGCCTACTGGTACTTCGAAACCGACAACGTGCAGGCGGCACACGGGCGCGCGCCGGCCGTCGGCACCGGGCTGAAGCGTGCAAACCCCGATTCGATCGTCATCTCGTACCAGGGTGACGGCGATCTGGCGTCATCCGGCACTGCCGAGATCATCCACGCGGCGGCGCGTGGCGAGAACTTCACGGTCATCTTCATCAACAACGCGATCTACGGCATGACGGGCGGCCAAATGGCGCCGACGACGCTCGTGGGCCAGGCGACTTCGACATCGCCGTACGGTCGCGATCCCAAGTTCGCCGGCCATCCCATCCACGTCAGCGAGATGCTCGCCTCGCTGAAGGCGCCGCGGTACATCGAACGAACCTCGCTCAACAACGTCGCCAACCTGACCCGCACGAAGCGCGCGATCAAGAAGGCGCTCGACCTGCAGAACAAGGGGGAGGGCTTCACCTTCGTCGAGGTTCTCGCGCCGTGCCCCACCAACTGGGGCGTCGATCCGGGCGAGGCGATCGACTGGATGGAGTCCACGATGATGCCCGAGTACCCGCTGGGCGTGTTCCGCGACGTGAAGGGGGCGGAGGTGAAGTCATGACCTACGAGATCGTCCTCGCAGGCTTTGGCGGACAGGGCATCCTGTTCCTCGGGAAGATGATCGCGCTGGCCGGGATGATGGACGGCAAGGAAGTGTCGTGGATCCCGTCCTACGGGCCGGAGATGCGCGGCGGCACGGCGAACTGCTCGGTGGTTGTGTCCGACCGGCAAATCGGGACCCCGGTCGTGAGCCACCCGAACGTCCTGGTGGCCATGAACCGGCCGTCGCTCGAGAAGTTCGAGCCGAAGATCCAGCCGGGCGGTTTCCTGCTGATCAACAAGACGTTGATCGAGATCCCGCACACGCGGCTGGACATCAAGGTCAGCTACCTGGAGATCACGGGGCTCGCGGGGGAACTCGGGAATCCCCGGCTGGCGAACATCGTGGCGCTTGGCGGGCTGATCGCGCGCGTGCCCATAGTCGGCAAGGACGCGGTCCTCAAAGCGCTGAAATACGAGCTCTCCGGGAAGAAAGCGGCGTTACTGGATCTGAACACGCGGGCGCTCGATATGGGCATGCAGGCGGCCCTGGAGCCGGCTTAGGTGTCCGGGAGGAAGCCCTCTGTTTCCAATCTGATACACAGAATGCAGCCAGGGCCTTGACATCCGGATCCAGCTGACCGATAGTAAGGGACGCCCGGGCTGTGCGTGTATCGCGTCGGATGGCGTCGGCCACGCGGTCGCGGCACAATCTTCGCGGTACGGTCATCTCCATAGGGGGAAACTCGATGAAACGTGTTCTTGCGCTTGCACTTGTCGTTGCTCTTGTGAGTCTCGGAGTGCCGACGGCGTCGTTCGCCGCTGCGCCGCGTCAGGCCAATGGCTCGATCGCGGGCATCGCGAAGGATGCAGGCGGGACGCCGCTTGGCAACTACACCGTGCGCCTGCGCAACACGGGCACTGGCGCAATCAGCGGAACGACGCAGACGAGCGCGGCCGGCGAGTTCAGCTTTGCCAGCCTGCCGACGGGCAACTATGTCGTTGAGATCACCGATTCGACGGGGAAGATCATCGCGACGAGTTCGGCGCTGAATCTCGGCGCTGGTGCGACCCTGACGGGCGTGGCGGTTGCGGCCAGTGCGGCGGGTGCGGCGGCCGCAGCGGCGGCCGTTGGTGGCGGCGCCGGGGCGTTCTTCACCTCGACGGCCGGCATCCTCATCCTCGTGGCGGCCGGCGCCGGCACGGTGGCTGCAATCGTGGCGACCCGCGGAGACAGCAGCCCGAAGAAGTAGACTCGGACTGACGGCCTGCGGCAGTTCAGGCTCTGACACCAAAGGGAGGGCATCTGCTCGATGCCCTCCCTTTCTGTTTCTACGGGGGAATGCCCGGCCGGCAGACCGGGTGCAACCGCATCCGCTAGTACCTGTAGTGATCGGTCTTATACGGCCCTTCAACCGGCACGTTGATGTACGCGGCCTGTTGCGGCGTGAGCTCGGTCAGTTTCGCGCCGAGATGGTCGAGGTGGAGTCGCGCCACCTCCTCATCCAGCTTCTTGTCCAGCGTGTAGACATTGATCTCGTGTTTCGCCTTCCAGAGCCGAATCTGCGCCAGCGTCTGGTTCGTGAAGCTGCTGGACATCACGAAGCTCGGATGACCGGTCGCGCAGCCGAGATTCACGAGACGACCTTCGGCGAGCAGGATGATCGAGTGGCCGTCGGGAAACGTGAAGATGTCCACCTGCGGTTTGACTGTCGTCCGCTTGATGCCCGGGTACTCCATCAGCTTCTCGACTTCGATCTCGTTGTCGAAATGGCCGATGTTGCAGACGACCGCGTTGTTCTTCATCTTCGCCATGTGCGCGATCGTGATGACATTGCAGCAGCCGGTGGTCGTGACGAACAGGTCGGCGATGGACAGCGCATCCTCGACGGTCGTCACCGAGTAGCCGGCCATGCAGGCCTGTAGCGCGCAGATGGGGTCGATTTCGGTGACGTGGACGCGCATCTTCGACGAGGCCAGCGACTGCGCCGAGCCCTTGCCCACGTCGCCAAAGCCGCACACGACGGCGACCTTGCCGGCGAGCATCAGGTCGGTCGCGCGGCGGATGCCGTCGACGAGCGATTCGCGGCAGCCGTAGACGTTGTCGAACTTCGACTTGGTCACCGAGTCGTTCACGTTGATCGCGGGGAACAGCAGCTTGCCCTGCTCGTGGAGTTGATAGAGCCGGTGCACGCCGGTCGTGGTCTCCTCCGACACCCCGCGCAGGTCCCTCACGACGGCGTGAAAGAAGCGCTGGCGTGAGGCGATGGTTCTCTTCAGCAGCGCGTTGACGATCTGGAGCTCTTTGTTGTCGGTCGGCTCGTCGAGAATCGACGGGTCATCTTCCGCCGCGTAGCCGCGATGGATGAGCAGGGTGGCGTCCCCGCCGTCATCCACGATCAGTTGCGGGCCCTGCCCGTCAGGCCACGTCAACGCCTTCAGCGTGTACTCCCAGTACTCCTCGAGGCTCTCGCCCTTGAAGGCAAACACCGGAACACCGGCGGCGGCGACGGCCGCGGCGGCATGATCCTGCGTGGAGAAGATGTTGCACGATGCCCACCGCACGTCCGCACCCAGTTCCTGCAGGGTTTCGATGAGGACCGCGGTCTGGATCGTCATGTGGAGCGAGCCCATGACGCGCGCGCCCTCGAGGGGCTTCTCCGGGCCGTACTTGCGGCGCGTGGACATCAGGCCCGGCATCTCATGCTCGGCCAGGGCCATTTCCTTCCGACCGAATTCGGCAAGGCTCGGATCCTTCACGACGAAATCACGTACGGCAGTCGCAGCCTTCACGCTATGCTCCTTCTCCGACGGGGCGATGCCCGTCCTGCTTGCGCCTCACGGGCGGGACGCCCGTGCCACTCGCCACGCCTCACCGGCGGGACGCCCGTGCCACTCGATCGGTGGCGGGGGATGCCCGTGCCACTCGGCGACCGGCGGCTGGCCGGTCAATTCTCACCTCGTAGATCGCCAACGGTTCGGCAAGCCCCGGGATGCCGGCCCGGCCGCGCTCGACAGGGGCCGATCCCGGCGGCAGCTGATCGACGAACGCCTGTGTCACCCCGATGCCGCCCGGGCAGTGCGCCGCGACGAATGGCATGGCCAGGAAGGCGGTGTTCACCGTGTGGCCCATGATGTCGGTGCGCGCGTAGTCCGGATGTCCGGCCGACCCGAGGAAGATCTCTCCTGCATGCAACACGACCACGAGGTCGGGCAGTTCGAAGAGCCCTTTGGCCTGGCGGGCGGCGTGCAGCGCGCGGTCGGCCTGATCCGGGCCCGCGAAGAACCCGAGGAACCCGTCGCCCACGCACTTGACCGGCACGCCGTCGAACCGCAGCACGGCCTCGGTGACCGCGTAGTGGATCGTGTTCGACCACGCTGCGAGGTCGGCAGGCGGCACCCGCGCGGCCCGCTCGGCAAAACCGTTCAGGCTCGTGCACAAGACGACGGCGGGGAACGTGCCCGGCGCCTCCTGGCGGCCCGTCAGGATCCACTCCACCGAGACGCCGAGCAGACGGGCCAAATCCACCAACACGGCGATGTCCGGCGCGTTCTCGCCACGTTCCCACTTCGACACCGCCTGCGCGGTCAGCCGAAGCGCACTGGCAATGTCCGCTTGACGGAGTTGCCGCTTCTCACGCTGTTGCTTGATGCGCTGGCCGAGCCTGCCCAGGTCCATCGAGAGCTAAAGTACCGTGTTTGGCCGGTCCGCACAATGGCGCAGTGGTTGTGAGGGGTGGCGGGATGGTTCATCTCGCCACCCCTCTCCCGGGCGCGATCGCTGCCAGTCACAGCCTGTCGTCGCCCGCTGCATCGCCTGTACGGATGACGCTGACGACCGTCTCGTCTCGTGCCGGTTCGGTCGCGGGCGCGATCGCGACGGCCTCGTCGATTCGGCGATCGGCGAACAGGCCTCATGCCGGCGCCGCTGACTGACAGGAGAACGTCAGGTGGTCGTCCTCGAGGCCAATCTTCACGGTGCCGCCGTGCTCGAGGTGGCCGAACAAGATCTCGTCGGTCAGCGGGTCGCGCACCTCGGCCTGGACGACGCGCGCGAGCGGTCGCGCGCCATAGATGGGATCGTAGCCGCGCACCGCCAGCCACGCCCTCGCCTCCGGCTCGAGCGAGATCGCGATCTTCCGCTCGGCGAGTTGCGACTCGAGCTGCAGCACGAACTTCTCGACGATCGTCTCCATGACCGACGGGCTCAGCGGCGCGAAGGTGACGATGCCGTCGAGCCGGTTGCGGAACTCGGGGCTGAACATCCGCTCGATGGCCGATTTCGCGCGGCTCTTGGCCGTCTGTCCCCGCAGGTCGAGGGCTTCGCCGAAGTCGCCGGTCACCCCACTCGGCGTGAATCCGATCGTGCCGGCGCTCATCTCACGCGACCCGGCATTCGACGTCATGATCAGCACGACCTGCCGGAAGTCGGCACGGCGCCCGTTGTTGTCGGTGAGCGTCGCATGGTCCATCACCTGGAGCAGGATGTTGAAGATGTCAGGGTGCGCCTTCTCGATCTCGTCCAGCAGCACCACGCTGTATGGATGTGTGCGGACGGCGTCCACCAGCAAGCCGCCCTGCTCGAACCCCACGTACCCAGGGGGCGCTCCAATCAGCCGCGAGACGGAGTGCTTCTCCATGAACTCGCTCATGTCGTAGCGCAGGAACTCGTTCCCAAGGTGAATCGCCAGCTGCTTGGCGAGCTCGGTCTTGCCGACGCCGGTCGGTCCGGTGAACAGGAAGCAGCCTGCGGGGCGATCCGGCTGCGAGAGACCGGCCCGCGACCGCTTGATCGCCCCGGTGACAGTGCGGACCGCGTCGTCCTGACCGAAGACCACTCGGCGCAGCGATTCTTCGAGCGTGCGCAGGCGGTCCTTGTCGGACGCCGAGGCCTGCTTGTCTGGGATGCGCGCCATGCGTCCCACGACGCGCTCGATTTCCACCGGGGTGACCACTCGCCGTGGTTCTTCGTCGGCCGCGCCATCGGCTGGCGGGGCCAGCGTGCCGGACGAAGCCGCCAAGGGGCCGATAGGCTCCCACTGGACGGGGTGGTCGGCTGCCGGCGTCACCACGCCGCCGGGCTTGGCCTGGGATTCTCCGGCCGGCGCGGGGGCCGCCGGCGCCGCTCCCTGGCCGACGTCCTGCAGGCGCAGCATGGCGCCGGCCTCGTCGAGGATGTCTATCGCACTGTCCGGCAACCGGTAGTCGCGCAGGAACCGCTTGGCCAGGCGCGCCGCCACTTCCAGGGCCGCGTCCGAGTACTCGACGTGATGATGCTCCTCGTACCGCGAGCGCAGTCCCTGGAGGATCTTGATCGTCTCTTCGACCGATGGCTCCTCGACAACGACCTTCTGCAGGCGCCTCGCGAGCGCCCGGTCCTTCTCGATGTGCTTGAACTCCTCGAACGTCGTCGATCCGACGATGCGGAGTTCGCCGGCGGTGAGCACCGGCTTGATCAGCGTGGCCAGGTCCATGGTGCCGCCCGTCGTGGCGCCGGCGCCAATCGTGGCATGGATCTCGTCGATGAAGAGTACCGGCAGCCGCCGGCTCTTCAGGGCCGCCAATACCGCTTTGAACCGTTCCTCGAAGTCGCCGCGGAAGCGCGTGCCGGCCAGCAGCGCGGCGGTGTCGAGGCTGTAGATTTCCGCGCCCTTCAGGATCGCGGGCACGTCCTGGTCGAGCAGCCGGATGGCGAGGCCCTCGGCCAGCGCGGTCTTGCCCACGCCGGCGTCCCCGACGAACACGGGGTTGTTCTTCCGTCGCCGACACAGGATCTCCATCGTTCGCTGCAGTTCGGTCGTTCGGCCGATGAGCGGATCGAGGACGCCGGCGCGGGCGCGCTCGGTGAGGTTCAGCGTGTAGGTGCTGAGCGGATCCCGCGAGGTCTGCTGGCCGTCGCCGGACGAGGGAGACGGCGACCGACGACGGGGGTCCTCCGCCTGTGGAGGCGCGACCGGTACCTTCGCGATCCCGTGTGAGATGTAGTTGAGCACGTCGAGGCGCGTGATGCTCTGGGCCTCGAGAAGCTGGCAGGCGTACGAGTTGGTCTGCTGGAGGATCGCCGCGACGATGTCTCCGGCGTTGACCTCCGGCTTGCCCGCGCTCTGCACGTGGAGGACGGCCGTCTGCAGCACGCGGCGGAACGCGCGCGTCTGCTCCGGCTCCTTCTCCATGCCGCGTGGGTACTGCTCGACGGAACTCGAGAGGAAACTGTCGAGTTCGCGCCGAAGCCGCGGCAGGTCCGCGCCGCACGCGGCGAGGATCCGCTCTCCCTCGAGGTCGTGCGTGAGCACGTACAGGAGGTGCTCGAGCGTCAGTGTGGTATGCCGCCGGGATACGGCTTCCCGGTAGGCAATGTGGAGCAACATCTCAACGGCAGCACTGAACATGGCGCGCCCCTCGCGACCTGGAATGTTTCACGCCTCTTCGAGGCTGGCCCGGAGCGGGAATCCTCGCTCGCGAGCCAGACCGTGCACGAGGCCGACCTTGGTTTCGGCGATCTCGAACGGGTACACGCCGCAGATGCCCTTCCCCTGCTGGTGCACCTGCAGCATCACCCGGTACGCCTGGGCCGGGTGCATCAGGAAGACGGTCTCCAGCACCTCCACGACGAAGTCCATCGTCGTGTAGTCGTCGTTGTGGAGCACGACCTGGTAAAGGACCGGGCGCTGCACCGCCTGTTCCGGCTGGTCCAGGACCTCGGTACTCCGCTTGCGCTGTTCGTCGGGCATCCGCGTCGTGACGCGGGCAGCGGCCCGCGTCCCGTTATCCTCCTGGCGTTGGCATCTGGGCGAGTAGCCACCAGTATACCAGCCCGATCGGATGCCGAAGAACACGTCCTGAGCCCTGAACGGAGGACGAAGGCCGCGGCTTCCCGGCGGCAGGGGGGCGACGCGAGGAGGCGCGACGTGCCGCCGTGCCGGGGAGCGGGGGGCGCGTCGTGTGGTAGAATGACCAGATAGTCATTCATCTGACCGCGCAGACAGACGAACGCCCGAGGAGTGGATCCGCGAGCATGCCCCGCACCAAGAAGGACGTCGTCACCGAGTTTCGGACGGCTGCAATCCTGCAAGCTGCCGGCCACGTGTTCGCCGAACGCGGGTTCGACCAGGCGACGATCGCCGCGATCGCCGAGGCGGCCGGCGTGGGCAAGGGCACCGTCTACCTCTACTATCGTTCGAAGCGCGAAGTGTATTGGGCGGCGCTCAGTCGGAGCTTCCTGGAACTCCACGCCGAAACGCGTCGGGCGGTGGACGCGGCCCAGGGAGTCGAGGACAAGGTGCGAGCCTTCATCGACACGAAAGTGCGCTACTTCGAAGCCCATCGGGATTTCTTTCGGATCTACTTCTCCGAATTCGGTCGGTCCGTGGCCCGTCACGCGCAGTTCCAGCGGCAGATGGACGACTTGTTCCTCGAGCAGGTGCGCACGCTCGAGGCGGTGTTGCAGCAGGGTGTCCGCCACAAGGTCGTCCGCCCGCTGCGCCTCGATGCGGCGGCCTTTGGCGTCTTCGACATCACCCGGGGCGTCATCACGCAGCGCCTGCGCGGCTGGAGCCGCGCATCGGTCGATGACGATATCGCGTTTGCGTTCGACTTCGCGTGGAAAGGACTCGGACAGCGATGAGCACGAGGCTGAGAGTGTGCGCGGCGCTGCTGGCGGCGGCCGGGCTGGCCGCCGCGCCAGCACGCGCCCAGGCGCCCGGCGGCGAGCCGCAGGTCCCGCGAGACGGCGGCCAGCCGCTATCGCTGGCCGCCGCAGGAGCCGCAATGGCCGGCAGCGGCCTGTTCATGGGCGGCGTGCCGTCGGGGCAGGCGACGCCGGGTGTTATGCCCCTGTCGCTCACCGATGCGCTCGCGCGTGGCCTCGAGCAGAACCTGGGGATCATCCTCGGCGAGCAGTCCGTGCGGTCCGCATCGGGGACGCGGCTCCAGGCCCTGAGCGGGTTGCTGCCGAACGCGTCGTTGCACCTGGGTGAGACGCGCGCGGAGATCAACCTCGAGGAGTACGGATTCCCGGTGGCGCCCGGGCAGTCGCCCATCATCGGTCCTTTCAATGTCGCGGCGCTCCACATCATGGCCGGCGGGCCGCTGTTCGACTACGCGGCCATTCAGCGGGCACGGGCGGGCGGACAGGTCGCCAGTGCAGCGCAGCACGCTTTCAAGGACTCGCGTGACATTGTGGTGTACGTGACCGCGAACCTGTATTTGCAGGCCGTGACCGGGGCCAGCCGGATCGAGACGGCGCGCGCCCAGTTGAAGACGGCGCAGGCCCTCTATGACCGGGCGGTGGCGCAGAAGCAGGCGGGCGTGATCGCGGGCATCGAAGTGCTCCGCGCGCAGGTTCAACTGCAGACGCAGCAACAGCGCCTGATCTTCTACGAGAACGAGTTCGCCAAGCAGAAGCTCTCGCTGGAGCGGGCGATCGGCATCCCGCTCGCCCAGCAGATCGACCTGACCGATCGCGTGGGGTACACACCGCTCGACACCCTCGATCTGAAAGAGAGCCTCGAGCAGGCGTACGCCAACCGCGAGGATCTCCACGGCGCGCTCGCGCTGATGAAAGCGGCCGATCTTGGCAAGCAATCGATCTACGGGGAGGCGCTCCCCACGGTCAATTTCGCCGCCGATTACGGCGAGAGCTCGAGCGCGTGGGATTCGCTCCACAACACCTACTCGGTGGCGGCGTCCGTGCGCGTGCCGCTGTTCCAGGGCGGCCGAGTGAGGGGGCGAGTGCTCCAGGCCGATGCGCAGGCCCGCCAGCAGCGGGCGCAGGTCGAGGACCTGAGGACGCGGATCGAGTTCGAGGTCCGGTCGGCCCTGCTCGACACAGAGGCATCCGACCAACGAGTGCGCGTCGCACGGAGCGCGGCGGACTTGGCCGACCAGCAACTGGTGCAGGCGCAGGACCGCTTCACCGCCGGTGTGAGCAGCAACATCGAGGTGGTGCAGGCGCAGGAAGTGGTGGCCACGGCCACCGAAAACTATCTCTCGGCGTTGTACGCCCACAACCTCGCCAAGATCTCGCTCGCACGCGCGATCGGTCTGTCCGAGGAGCGGGTCAGGAAGTTCCTGGGAGGCACGAAGTGATGGCCGGCAGCGTTGATAGAGAGCGGGAGCACCGCACGAAGAGCGAATCCTTCCAGTCAGGGGCCACGGAGTCCGCGGGCAATGGCGTCGCATCGTTCTTCAGGAGCAGGCCGCGCACACGGCTCACGGTGCTTGTCGGCGGCGTCGCCCTCGTGGCCGTCGTGGCGGTCATGTGGTGGTACTACAGCGGCCGTGAGGCGACCGACGACGCGCAGGTGGACGGACACATCGTCCCGATTGCTGCGCGCGTGGGCGGTACGGTTCTGAACGTCAGGGTCGAGGACAACCAGGACGTGAAGGCCGGGACCGTGCTGGTTGAGATCGATCCGAAGGACTACCGCGTGGCGTTGCAGCGCGCCGAGGCCGACTTCGCCGACGCGCAGGCCGCGCTCGCCGCCGCAGAGGCCGGCATCCCGATTACGGCCACGATGACCGCGGGCCAGGTGAGCAGCGCGGGCGCCAACGTGGAACGCGCCGAGACGGGCCAGGAAGCGACGAACCGCGACGTCGAGGCCGCCCGGGCTCGCCTGGCTGCCGCACAGGCGCGCCTGGCGGAGGCGACGGCCAACGCGACCCGTTTGACGCGCGACCTCGAACGCATGAAGCAGCTGGTGGCGAAGGACGAGATTTCCCAGCAGCAGTACGACGCAGCCGTGGCGGCTGCCGAGGCGGGGCGCGCCACGACCGAGTCGGCGCGGGCGGCGGTGACCGAGGCGACCGAGATCGTGTCGGTCGCGGGGAGCCGTCGCATGCAGGCGGCGAATGTGACCACGCAGGCCCGCGCGGAGTTGAGGACGGCCCACACGGCCCCGGATCAGATCGCGGTGGCCAAGGCCAAGGCTCAATCCGCCCGAGCCCGGCTGCAGCAGGCCCAGGCAAACCTCGAGCAGGCGAGGATGAATCTGGCGTATGCGACCGTGGTGGCACCCGCGAACGGGCGTGTGAGCAAGAAAGGCGCCGAGCCCGGACAGGTGATCCAGCCCGGGCAGCCCTTGATGGCCATTGTCCCGCTCGAAGACATCTGGGTCACCGCGAACTTCAAGGAGACGCAGCTTCGGAACATCCGACCCGGTCAGGCGGTGTCGATTGCGGTCGACGCCTACGCGCGGTCGTACCGCGGTCACGTGGACAGCGTGGCGGCGGCGACGGGGGCGCGCTTCAGTCTTCTGCCGCCGGAGAACGCATCGGGCAATTACGTCAAGGTCGTGCAACGCGTGCCCGTCAGGATACTGCTGGACAAGGGGCAGGATCGGGAGCGCCTGCTCCGTCCGGGGATGTCGGTCGTGCCAACCGTCTTCACGCGGTAGCCCATGCCCGACCCGAAGCCGCCGGTCAGTCCCTGGCTCATCGCCGTCTCGGTGATGTTCGGCACGTTCATGGTCGTGCTCGACACGACGGTCGTGAACGTGTCGTTGCCTCACATCGCGGGGAACCTGTCGTCGACCATCGAGGAGTCGACGTGGGCGCTCACCTCCTATCTCGCGGCGAACGCGATCATCCTGCCCATCACCGGCTGGCTCGCGAACTACTTCGGCCGCCGGCGCCTGCTGTTGATTTCCGTGGCCGGGTTCACCACGGCGTCGTTGCTGTGCGGACTCGCGACTTCTCTGCCCATCTTGATCCTGTGGCGCGTCGTCCAGGGGATGACGGGCGGCGTGATGCAGCCGCTGTCGCAGGCAATCATGCTCGAGGCCTTCGAGCCGAGGGATCGCGGGAAGGCGATGGCCTTCTTCGGCGTCGGGATTGTCGTGGCGCCCGTGCTCGGTCCCGTCCTCGGCGGCTGGCTGACCGACAACTGGTCGTGGCGGTGGGTGTTCTACGTCAACCTGCCGATCGGCATCTTGTCGTTCCTGATGCTGCGGGCGTACGTGTTCGACCCGCCGTACATCCGGCGGGGGACAGCCGGGATCGACTATTGGGGCATCGGCCTGCTGGCCGTCGGCATCGCGGCGCTGCAGATTGCGTTGGACCAGGGCCAGCAGAAGGACTGGCTGTCGTCGGACCTCATCGTCGTGCTGCTCGTGATGGCGGCCGGCGGCCTTGGGATCTTCATCCTGCACGCGTTCCACTCGCGGCACCCGGTGGTCGATCTGCGGTTGTTCCGCGAACCCACCTACGCGACCGGCGTCGTGCTGATCACGGCGATGAGTTTCGGGCTGTACAGCAGCCTCGTGCTGATGCCCGTGCTGCTGCAGACGCTGCTCGGCTACCCGTCACTCGAAGCTGGCTATGCAATGGCGCCGCGGGGGCTCGGGTCACTGCTCGCGATGCCACTGGTCGGCCTCCTGATGAACCGGACCGATCCCCGTCGGCTGATCGTCATCGGATTCCTCGTCAACGCCGTCTCGCTCTATTGGATGTCGTGGTTGAACCTGGAGGCGGGTTTCTGGGACATCTTCTGGCCGCAGTTCGTGCAGGGCGTCGGGATGGGGTTGCTCTTCGTGCCGCTCACCACCGTGACGATGGATCGGATCTCGCCCCGGGAGATGGGGCCGGCCACGAGCGTGTTCAACCTGCTCCGAAACATCGGTGGGAGCATCGGGATCGCGGTCATCCAGACCGTGCTCGCGCGCGACCGGCAGGAGCACTTCAACACGATCGGCGCGCACGTCAGCCAGTACTCGATGCAGACGCAGATGATGCTGAAGAACCTGACCGCGGCCTTCGTTGCGAAGGGCGCGGATCCGGTGACCGCCGCGAATCGCGCGTACGCCGGCGTGTTCGGCATGGTCCAGAAGCAGGCGGCGATGATCGCGTTCCTCGACGGGTTCAAGCTCCTGGCCGTGGTGTTCCTATTGCTGATACCGCTCGTGCTCCTGATGCGGAAGCCCCGGCACCACGAGAGCCCGGGCATGATTGCGGGGGACTGACATGGTGCACGCGATCGACCTCGAGTTCCTCGGCCGTCCGCGCGTGATTGCGTCCGGACTCATCGAACGGGCAGGCAGCCTGGCCGTCGTCGATCCCGGGCCGACCACCACCCTGAGCAGGCTCCGGACGGGAGTCGCGGCGCGGGGCCGGGCCTTCGAGGAAATCGACACGGTCCTCCTGACGCACGTTCATCTGGATCACGCCGGGGCCACCGGCGCCATCGTCCGGGCGCTGCCCCGCGTGCAGGTCTACGTGCACGAGCGCGGGGCACCGCACGTCATCGATCCGTCCAAACTGGTGCAGAGCGCGACCCGGCTGTACGGTGACGAGATGGATCGGCTCTGGGGCGAAATCGTCCCCGTCCCCGCCGCGAACGTGCACGCGATGAAGGGTGGCGAGCGGATCCGCGCGGCCGGCGGCGAGATCGACGTCGCGTACACGCCCGGCCACGCGTGGCATCACGTCAGCTACTTCGACCCCGAGAGCGGGACGGCGTTCACCGGTGATGTCGGCGGCATCCGGATCGGCGATCCGCTCTTCGTCGTTCCGCCGACACCCCCGCCCGACATCGACCTGGAGGCATGGGCGGTGAGCATCGATCGTGTTCGCGCGTGGAAGCCCCGCCAGTTGTTCCTCACGCACTTCGGTCCGCACGACGACGCGGCGGCGCACCTCGATGAGCTGGAATCACGCCTGAGCGGGTTCGGCGGCATTGCCTGGAAACTCGTTGCCGATCCGACGCTCGACGAAGAGCAGCGGATGGCCCGCTACATCGAGGCGATGAGACGCGCGCTCCGCGATCGGATGCCCGATGAAGAAGCGATGCGCCGCTACGACCTGGCCGTCCCGCTGGATCACTGCTGGATCGGCCTGGCGCGCTACTGGAGAAAGCGCCAGACGTAGCAGCCCGTATATGGGCTGGTAGGCCAGGGGACGATCGGGCCCCCGGGCCCGCCCGGGCTGCCAGGCGGGGCGTCACATCGGCCAGATTGCGGCGTGCGCCAGCCGGGCGGCACGGTCGCGGGCCGCGTCCGGGACGACGAACGTGCAGCGGCGCTCGCCTACCTCGCAGCCGTGGACATCGATAGCCTGCTGCGCCAGCAGGGCGCTCAGGCGGGGAAGGTGTTCGCGCAGGGCTCCCGCCTCTCCAACCACCGACAACCAGCAGCAGGCACCGTCACGGCGCAGCGGATCGGTGCCCGCTTCGGCGAGGGCGTCGCGCAGATCCACCGCCTTGTCGGCCGTGGCCCCGACCAGCAGCCGTCCCGTGCGACTGTCGGTCATCGACATCACCAGGCGCCGTCTCTCCCAGGTCTCGCGCGTGGTGTCGTTCACGCAGCCGGCCGGCAATGCGAATGTGTCCATCGGCGGGAGCAGCGCGAGGCCGACAAGCGGCTCCTCATCGGTCACGTCGGCCACCGTCGTCCCCGGCGAGTCGGAGAACGTCGACCGCACCACCACGGGCGTACGGCCCTTCCACCCGGTGAGCAGCGCACGGGGGTGGACGACTTTCGCGCCGAAGCGCGCCAGTTCGTACATCGCTCCGTAGCTGACGTGCCCGCGCATCCTCGCCGTGGGCACGATCCGCGGATCCACCGTCGCGACGCCATCCACGTCGGTGAAGATGTCCACGTGGTGCGCATGGAGCGCGACGCCGACGGCCACGCCCGACGTGTCGCTGCCACCGCGTCCGAGCGTCGTGTAGTCCAGCGTGCCGGGCGCGACGCCCTGTCCCCCGGTGATGACCGGGACCTGGCCTGCCGCCATCAGCGCGTGCAGCCGGCTCGTGTCGATCTCGACGATCTCCGACTCGACATGGTGGCCGTCGGTGTAGATGCGCGCCTGCGCGCTCGTCAATCCCACCGCCGCCACGCCGGCCTGGCGCAACGTGTGCGACATCAGCGCCACCGAAATCGCCTCGCCACACGTGAACATCAGGTCGTAGTCGCGCGGATCCACCGGCGCGCCGCCGGCTCGCAACAGATCGAGGAGGGTGTCGGTCGCGTACGGATCGCCGCGGCGGCCGATGGCCGAGATGACCACCGCGACCTGCTGACCGGCCGCCAGTGCGCGTCGGACGTGCCCGGTGACGAGGTCGCGGCGATCGGGCGTCGAGACGGACGTGCCCCCGAACTTCTGGACGATGACTGTCGGCTGGCTCATGGCACCCTGACCAGATTGTCCGCCACCAACTTCTCCGCGATCTGGACGGCGTTCAAGGCGGCGCCCTTGCGGACGTTGTCCGCCACGATCCAGAGATTGAGTCCACGGTCGAGCGAGTTGTCCTCGCGGATCCGGCCGACGAACACGGCATCGGTGCCGGCGGACGGGGCGGGCATCGGGTACGCGCGGATGGCGGGGTCGTCGACCACGATGATGCCCGGAGCCACGGCGAGAATCCGGCGGGTCTCGTCGGCGGTGATCTTCTGCTCGGTTTCGATGTTCACCGACTCCGAGTGCCCGATCGCGACGGGGACTCGGACGGCGGTGGCGGTGACCCGGATCGCCGTGTCGCCCATGATCTTCACCGTCTCGTGGACCATCTTCCACTCTTCTTTCGTGTAGCCGCCGTCCTGGAAGACGTCGATCTGGGGGATCAGGTTGAACGCGAGCTGGTACTGGAATGTCCGGGGCGCCGCGCAGGTGCCGTGCTCGACGATTTCGCGCGCCTGGCGCATCAGTTCATCGACGCCGTTCTTGCCGGCGCCGGCCGCCGCCTGATAGGTCGAGACGACGACACGGCGGATGCGTGCGCGGTCGTGCAGTGGCTTGAGCACGACCACCATTTGGATCGTGGAGCAGTTGGGGTTGGCGATGATGCCCTTGTGCCACGCGAGGTCCTGCGGATTCACCTCGGGCACCACGAGCGGGCACGTGGGATCCATTCGCCAGGCAGAACTATTGTCGATGACGACCGCGCCCTGGCGCACCGCTTTCGGCGCGAGGTCCAGGCTGGCGTCACCGCCCGCGGAGAAGATAGCGATGTCGATCCCTGCGAAGTTCGCCTCTGTCGCTTCCTGGCACCGCACGCTCGTTCCGGCGAACGACACCACCGTTCCGGCGTGCTCGGCCACGTCGAGCGGCCGCAGTTCGTTCACAGGGAACCGACGCCGTTCGAGCGTCCGGATCATCTCGGTGCCGACCATCCCGATCGCGCCGACCACTGCCACATTCCACGTTTTGGTGCTCACGGATGTCTCCTGTGTTCCGTCCAAGCCTGGGTTCCGATCATAGGTCGCACCCCGTGCCCGTTTCAATCCCGTCGGCTCACGTGGCCCTGCTCCCGTTCTTGACACCCGCGGAGATCCGCGTCAGAGTCGGGCGGCACGGCGCGCGCAAGGCGCCCCCTCGCGATGGTTCACGTCTGGTTCGTGACGTTCACTGGTGGATATCAAGGAGGCATTCATGTTGAAGCGGATCGCGGTTGCGTCAACGGCCGCGCTGGTGACGATGGCGATGGCCTGGACGGCCGGTGCGCAGGCACCGGCTCCCGCGGGCAAGGGTCTGCCGGTTACCGCCATCAAGGCCGGTCGGCTGCTCGACCCGGAGACTGGCACCGTGGCAATCAACCAGGTGATCCTCATCGAGGGAGAGAAGATCAAGGCCGTCGGACCGAACCTTGCCATCCCTGCCAATGCGAGCGTGATCGATCTGGCCAGGATGACGGTCATGCCCGGCCTGGTGGATGCGCACACGCACATGACGCTCACGTACAAGGAGCAGCCGGAGAACAACTACTACTACCTGACCTACGTGATGGAGTCGACGCCGCTGCGCGCGATCCAGGGTGCGTCCAACGCGATGCAGTTGTTGAACTCCGGATTCACCGTCGTGCGCGATGTCGGCAACAATGCCCTCTACGCCGACGTGGCGGTCCGTCAGGCGATCGAGCAGGGGTGGCTGCCGGGACCGACGGTGATTCCGTCCGGCCCGATGATCGGCAGCACCGGCGGACAGTACTGGCCGACCCCCGAGATGTACAAGTACCACAACATCATGTACCCGGAGTACATCGACGCGAACAGTCCGGACGAGATCCAGCGCGCGGTCCGCGAGAACATGCTGTTCGGGGCGCGGACGATCAAGCTCTGCATCGACTGCAAGCCGTGGATGTACTCGGTGGACGACATCAAGCTGGCGATTCGCGAGGCCGCGCAGGGCGGGTGCAAGGTCGAGGGCCACGTCCAGACGCCTGAGGGCGCGCAGCGGGCGATCGACGCCGGCATCTACATCATCGCGCATGGCAACCCGCTCACACCCGAGCATCACCGGCAGATGGCGGAAAAGGGGATCTTCCTCGCCGGGACCGACACGCCGTTCACGAATTACCGGGGCACGGAGGTCGCGTTCAAGCGGGCCGTGGACAATCTCCGGGACGCGTGGGAGAAGAAGGTCCCGCTGACCTTCTCGACGGACTTCGACTATTGGAACGACCGGATGCGGGAAGAGAAGACGGGCGAATACCTGACGCGCGGCGAGCTGACGTTGAACTTCCTGCAGACCTGGAAGGCCGCGAAGATTCCGAACGCCGACATCCTGAAGGCGATCACCTTCAACGGCTACCGCGCCGCGGACATCATCAAGGATCGCGGGCCGATCAAGCCGGGCTTCTACGCGGACCTGATCGCCATGCCGGGCGATCCGCTCGCCGACATCGACGCGCTGAAGGCCGTGCAGTTCGTGATGCGAAACGGGATGGTGTTCAAGAAGGACGGCGTAATGACCCCCGAGAAGTTCTTCCACCCGGGCCCCGTCCGGACGCCGAACGGGCGGTGGACCCGGTAGCCGGTCACCCTACAACTGCCCGTGCCCTCCGTAGAGTTCCCCGGCCTCGACGCGGACGGGCAGTTGGTTCTGTTTCGGCGGCAGCGGGCAGGTGGCGAACTCGGTGAACGCGCACGGCGGGTTCTCCGCCTTGTTGAAATCGAGAGCCACACGGCCGTTCTGCGGAAGGTCGGCGTAGAGGAATCGGCCGGCTGGGTATGTGGTATCGCCGCTCGTCCGATCCTTGAAGTTGAAGAAGAGTCGACGGCCCTGGCCAATCGGGTCGAGCCGGTAGTCCCGGCCGTCGAGGGTGAACACGACCGCGCCCGGGCTCGCCTGAGATTCGACCTGGCCGAGCACGTTCACGATCGGCAGCATCTTCGGCGGCTGGTACGGCTCGAACCGCGCAGAAATCCGCCACGTCTCCCGGGTCGGATACCATCGTTCGTCGGTAAAGGCCAGCCGTGCGGGGCTTTGCCGGTCACGCACGCGAATCCCGAACCGATCGCCGCGCTCGATGAGCGTCAGGCTCAGGGTACCGATCGTCAGGCGGTCCGACGGCCGCTCCGTGTCCGGGCGCAGGCGGCTGGCGCCCGGCGCGGGCTGTCCGTTGATCTGCACCGGGTGACCGGGAGCCGGCTCGAACGTCACCCGCCCCGCACTCAGCGTGAAGACACCGAGGCTGGCGGGCGCGTCGGCGGGCAGCCTGACCGCCGAGCCGGGCGCGCTGCCGGCGCGGTTCGCGCCGTCGTGCAGCCATTCAAGTCCCACCACCGTCAGCCAGCCATCGTCGGCCTTCAGATCCGCCTGGTGACGATCCCGCCACTGTTGGATCAGCTCGACGTACGAAGCCGCGGGCTGGAAACCGGCGAGCGTGGCGGCGAGTGAAGCGAGCGCCATCGCCCACGCGAGTGCAGCGCGAGGTCTCAGCACGATGCCTCCTTCTCGGTCGGCCGCCGCAGGATGCCGTAACGCAACATATCCGAGACCTCTGCAATCAACTGATCTGAGCTTCGTCCGAAGTGGTTCGGGACGCCGAACACGATTTCAATCGAGAAGTAGTGCAGGAACATCCGGCTGACCAGCATCACCGCTGCGACCGGGGAGACGCCGGGGCGGAGTTTCTCGTCGAGGCGGAGGTGATCGCGATGATGCACGAGAAACGACTCGTAGCGGTGCGCCATGTCCTTGTAGAACTTGCGGATGTGCTTGCCGTCGAACTCGACAACGTCCACGTAGATCAACGCGACGTGCTGGCGCCACTGCTGGACGCTTTCGCGGGAAGCGTTTCCGACTTCCTCGAGGTTGTCGGGAAACGCACCCGAGGCGAGCGCCCGGTTGACCGGGAACTCCGGACTGGCAATCGCCTCCCAGTACTGGTCCAGGAGTTGATGGAAGATCGTCTCCTTTTCCTTGAAGTGGTGATAGACGTTCCCGGTCGAGACGCCAGCCGCCTCGGCGATGTCGCGGACGGTTGTCGCCCGATATCCCTGGTGCGAAAAGAGCCTCAGCGCGGCCTCCAGAATCTGGGCCCGGCTCTTCTGCGTGCGTTCTTCCTGGTTCATGCTTCGCCTTCAGTGCCGACAATCTCGAACTCGAGCGTGTGCGCGCGGGCAAAGGCCGCAAGCTGCCCGAAGAAGACGTCGGACCGTTCGAGATGGACGCAATGTCCACACCGGTCGACGATCTCGAACCGGGTGTGCGGGAGGATTCTACCGATCTTCTGCTGGACCTGCACGGGAATCGCACGGTCCTCGGCGCCCGCCATGATCAGAGTCGGCGTCCGGATCGCGGCGTACTCGGGCAGCCGCAGGTCGAGGTCGGCAAACAGCGGAATCTGGGCCTCCGTCAGCCGGATCAGACTGTGTCTCGCGTCCTTGTAGCGATCGTAGAAGCGCTGCCGCATCGGTTCGAGCGCGGCGTACGACTCGGTGGCGAACGACTCGCCGAAGATCTTCTCGTACAGGTAGTGCGTGTAGACCTCGAACAACTCCAGGCTGCCGCGATAGAAGCGAAGCGAGAGATCCTGGTACATCTGGAACAGGGTCTCGTGGCTCAGCAGGGTGCCCGAGATCGTCAGCGTGTGGAGGCGGTGCTGATTTCGACGCGCGAACTCCAGCGCGACGAAGCCCCCGTACGAGATGCCCATCAGGTGCAGACGGTCGATGCCCAGGTGGTCGAGAATCATCGCCAGGTAGTCGCCCAGGCGCGGGATCGCGCACGGCGCATCTTCGGCTGACGACTGGCCCTGGCCGGGGTAGTCGAAGAGCACGATGTCGAACTCGGGCATCAGACGCGGCAGGAAGGAACTCCAGGCCCGCGTGTGCATGGCGAGACCGTTCAGCAGGCAGACCGTCTCGCGCCGGCCGGTGCCGAAGCGTTCCCAGTGGATTCGGCACCCGTCCACGTCGAGATGTCCCGATCGATCCGGCGCTGGTGTGGTAGTGGTTGGCATGGCTGTTCAATCGAGCGCCAGTCCTCGGAGTCGCTGAAGGGGGGGCGGCACACCGTGGACGGAGGACGGAGGATGGAGAACGGAACACGCAGAGCAGGAGGCGAGGGGGGCGCGGCGTCCCGGATCCCCGTCCACGTGTTCCGCTCACCACGGGTGCATCAGCATCCGGCTAGTCGGCGCGAGTCAGGACGGTGCACACCGAGGCGCAGATTGGGCCGCCAATGTTGAACGTCGCCGCCGCGTGCGGGTTCGCCACCTGCAGCTCCTTCGCCACCTTGCCCAGGAGCTGCTGCGCCGACCATCCGACCATGGCGATGCCGGTGGCGCCGATGGGATGGCCCTTGGCGATCAGCCCGCCCGACGTGTTGATCCCGCACTCGCCGGACGGGGCCGCCTTGCCGTCCACCCAGTACCGCGCGCCCTGGCCCGGCTCCGCCTTGCCGATGACCTCGGTGCCGATCGCCGCCATGACCGTGAAGCAGTCGTGGACCTCGGCGACGTTGACGTCGGCCGGTTTCACGCCCGCCATCGTGTACGCCTTCTGCATCGCGCGACGCGCGCCGGCAGGATGCAGTACGTCCCGCCCCGCCTTCTTGAGCGGGTCGGTTGCCTGCGCGTAGCCCGCCAGTCGCACCGTGTCCGCCCTCTTCACGCCGAGGCGCGCAAGTCCTTCGTCCGTGGCGAGGATGAGCGCGGCGTAGCCGTCGGTGATCTGCGAGCAATCGTAGGTCTTCAGCGGCAGCCCTTCGACGACATAGCGATTGATCCCCTCGATCTTCATCGCCTGCTCGAGCGTGATCTGGACCTTCTGCATCTGCGCGCACGGGTTGTACTTTGCGTTGGCGTACTCCGCCACCGCAATCTGCGCGAGGTCCGCCTCCGGCACCCCCCAGTGCTTCATGTAGGCGTCCATCACCTCGGCGAAGAGATGCGGAAAGACGAATACCTTCCCCTCGCGTTCCTCGGGGTGCGAGAAGTAGCCGAGCGCTTCGCCAATCAGCTTGCCGTCCATCTTGCCCGCGGCGTCGCGCATCTTCTCGTACCCGATGGCCACTCCGACCTCGCCGTCGCCGGCCAGCAGTTTGTAGATCACCGACAGGATGGCCTGTCCGCCCGAGGCGCAGGCGTTCTCGACCGACTCGATCGGCTTGCCTTCCAGGCCGGGCACCATCGCGACCAGGCCGGCCAGCAGGCCCTGCCGGTTCAGCGACATGTTGCACGTCGCGCCGACCGAGCCGACGTCGATCGAGGCTGCCTCGACGCCGATCTCGCGGCACGCGCCCGTCACCGCCTGAGTGATGATCTCCGGCACGGTCATGCCGAGCAGCTTTCCGAACTTCGACTGGTGGTACGCAGCGATATAGACTGGCTTTGGCATGGCACTCTCCAGGTTTCGAGTACAGCGAACCGCGGGCCAGCGGGGCGTCGGCCCGGCGGACGAACGGATCACCGGAGCCGTCGGTGAGCGGTCAGGTACTGGTCGCGAAGTTCTCCCTTGATCACCTTACCGTACGCCGTTCGAGGAAGCGACTCGACCGCGACAAAGGCCTTCGGGATCTTGTACCGGGCCAGACGACCCTCGAGGAACGACGTCAGTTCGCCGTCACTCGGCGCCGGCGAGGTCCGGCTCACCACGAACGCAATGCCAGCCTCTCCCCACACGTCGTGCGGGACGCCCACCACAGCCGCGTCGGCGACGGCCGGGTGGAGCAGGAGAGCGGCCTCGATCTCGGCAGGGTAGACGTTGACGCCACCCGAGATGAGCATGTCCTTCTTGCGCCCGGCGATGGTGAAGAATCCCTCGTCGTCGCGCTTGGCGAGGTCGCCCGTGTGGAACCAGCGGTCTCCGTCGAGCGCTGCCGCCGTCGCGTCCGGGTTGTTCCAGTAGCCGTTGCAGACGTGCGGACCGCGCAGCAGCAACTCGCCGACCTCGCCGACGCCGACCTCGGCCCCGTCGCCATCGACCAGTCGCGCCTCGGTGAACATCATCGGCTTGCCCACCGAACCGGCTTTCCGAACGGAGTCCGCGACCGTCATCGCGAAGCAGTTCACTCCCACCTCGGTCAGCCCGTAGCCTTGCTTGAAGACGACGCCGCGCGCCTGATACGCCTCGATGATGTGCAGCGGAAGCGGCGCCCCGCCGCTGATGAGATAGCGAACCCGTTCGAGGTTGACGGTCCGGAACTGCGGCGCCTCCATCAGGATCCTGAAGATGGTCGGGACCCCCAGCACGACGGTGCATCCTTCGCGTTCGATCGTGTCCCACACCTCGGCCGGGTCGAATCCCTCGTGCAGGACGACGGTGCCGCCGATCGCCAGCACGGGCAGCAGGAACGCACCGAGGCCGCCGGCGTGGTAGAGCGGCGTGAACACCGGCGTCACGTCGTCATCGCGCAGTTGCCAGGACACCGCGGTGTTGTATCCGTTCCAGGCGACCATTCGGTGCGGGATGATGACGCCCTTCGGGTATCCCGTGGTTCCGCTCGTGTAGAGCAGGCAGCAGGTGTCCTCGGGCCGGCAGGGCGGGAGCCCCGCAGCCGGCTCGCGAACGCCGTCGGCCAGGTCGGCGTACTGCGCGGATCCGGATCCGGTCCCCGGGTCGAGCGCGATCCAGAGTTCGGTCTGGACGAGCGCGGCGAGCTCGGTGACCACCGGTGCATGCGGCATGTCGTAGAACACGGCTCGCGGCTGACAGTCCCGGAGGATGAAGGCGAGTTCGCGCGCGGTCAGGCGCGTGCCGAGCGGAACGATCACGATGCCGGATTTGACGGCTCCGAAGAACAGGTCCAGGAACTCGAGGCGGTTGCCGGAGAGCAGCGCGACGCGATCGCCGCGGCGAAGGCCGAGCACGTGCCGGAGGACCTCGGCGCACCGAGCCGCGCGCTGGTTGAGTGCTTCGTATGACCATCGTCCCCCGGTCCGGAGATCGACGAGCGCGAGCTTGTCCGGCGTGAGCCGCGCCCGCTCTCCGACGAGGTCAGCGTGCAGCATCGAGAACCTCTGGGGCGGGACGGCGCAGGAGTTCGGCGAGCGCCTCGTTGAACCGGTCCGGCGCGTCGCGGTGGGGGGTGTGGCCGCAGCCGGCGAGCACAGTCATCCGCGCCGCGGGCAGCTCGGCGATCATCCGCGCGGCGTAGCCGAGCGGGAAGACCTGGTCCTGATCGCCCCACAGCAGGTCCACCGGCACCCGCACCTCGTGCAACCGGCCTTCGAGGACGAATGCATCCATCTGGTCGGCAGTCGCGCTCAGGCGTCCGAGCGGGCCGTGCCGGCACACGCGAATGAGATCGTCGATGACGAAGTTCGGCGCCCTCGCTGCGCGGGCCCCCATCAGCGCGCCGATGGTCTTGCGTGCTTCCTCGCGGGTCTGTGGCGTGAACGTGATGTCGGTCCGCTCGCCGCGCAGCGCTCCACCGTTGACGAGCACCACCCGAGAGACCATCTCTGGGTGGCGGAGCGCCAGCAGCAGCGCAACCCAGGCGCCGAGCGAGTTGCCGACGAGTACCGCGCGGTCCGCGCCGAGGAGTATTCGGAGTGCCGCCTCCACGCCGTCGACGATGACGCCCACGGAGAGCGGCCCGCTCCGGGGATCGCTGTCGCCGTGCCCTGGGAGGTCCAGTGCGATGACACGATGGGTGGGGAGAAACGGGGCCACCGTCCGCGACCACGTGCCGGCCTGGTCGCCGGCGCCGTGCAGCAGCACCAGCGCGGGGCCGGACCCGCCGCGCCAGGCGGTCTCGGCGCCAATTCGCGTGATGACGGTCTCTCGCCGCAGCCCTGCCCGGGTCAGCGCGCGGCGGGACGACCATCCGTAGAGTGCGAGGGGGCGCCGGCGGATCGCGGCCATCGCCGCGGCCGCCAGCGCGCCCAGGCCGACCAGGACCGCGATGAGAAGCGCAGACATGACGGGTCAGAATCCGTTTGCGATCAGTCTGTTAGGTTCCAGCCACGAAGCCGCCGTCCACCGAGATCACCGCGCCGTGCACGTAGCTGGCGGCGTCGGATGCCAACCAGACGTACGCGTCGGCGATCTCCTCGGGATTGCCGATCCGCCCGACCGGCACCTTGCTGACCATCGCGGCGAGCACCTTCTCGGGCATCTGCTTGACCATCTCGGTCGCGATGAAGCCGGGCGCCACCGCATTGACGCGAATCCTGTGGCGGCCCAACTCGCGCGCCCACGTCCGCGTCATCCCGATGACGCCGGCCTTCGTCGCCACGTAGTTGGTCTGTCCGAAATTGCCGTAGATCCCGACGACCGACGAGGCGTTCAGGACCACGCCGCCGCCCGCCGTGATCATGTGCGGCACCACCGCGCGCGTGCAGATGAACGGGCCCTTGAGGTTCACGTCGATGACGGACTGGAACTGGTCGTCACTCATCTGGCCGGTGAGCGCCCCGTCCTTCCATTTCACGAGCATGCCGTCCCGGAGGATGCCCGCGTTGTTCACGAGAACGTCCACGCGGCCCCAGGCGGCGACCGTTTCCTCCACCGCCCGCTGAACGTCCGCCGAATCGGTCACGTCGACCTTGCGGAACACCGCCTCACCGCCCGCGGACGTGAGTTCGCTCACGACCGCGGCCGCCTGGCCGTCCGCGACGTCCCACGCCGCGATCCTGGCGCCTTCCTGTGCGAAACGGCGCGCCGTGGCGCGGCCGATGCCCGCCGCCGCACCCGTCACGATCACGACCTTGCCCTTCAACCCGGTTTCGATGCTCACAGTCGTCTCCTTGGCTTCACCAACGGAATGCGCAGGCGGCCTGGTTGTAGCCGACGCCGGACCCGACGAAGACCACGAGATCACCTCGCTTGATCTTCCCAAGCTCGAGTACGTCGTCCAGGGCCATGGGGATGCACGCCGAGCCAGTGTAGCCCCACTTGTCCATGATCGTGTGCGTCCGTTCGAGCGGGATGCCCAGGTCCCGCATCACCAGCTCGATCGACGCCTTGCGCACCTGCGTGAACAACAGGAAGTCGATGTCCCGGAGTTCGAATCCGCCCTCGCAGGCGACCTTCCGAACCAGACGCGGCCAGCCCTCGTGGTTGATTTCCGGGGGATACCGCTCGACAAAGAGCACCCTGGTGCGCCCGGCGCGCACGCTTTCCTCAGTGGCGGGTTCTGCGGTGCCACCCGAGAAGATCGCCCAGTGCTTGGCGTACGCACCATCGGCGATGAATGCGGCGTTCAGGAATCCCGGTTCCGGACTCGCCTGGAGCACCGCGGCGCCGGCTCCGTCGCCGTAGAAGAAGCCCATCGGGTCCGCCGGGCTCGACAGCTTGTGCATCAGATACACGCCGACCACGAGCACGGTCTTGATCGCCGGGTTGGTGGCGACGAGCCCCGCGGCCGTCGCGAGCCCGGTCGGGAAGGACGCGCACGCGCAGCCGATGTCGAACGTTCCGGCGTTCTTGGCGCCCAGCTTGTGCTGGAGCACCACCGAGGTGGCGGGAGTGATGTAGTCGGGGGAATCCGTCCCCACGATGACCATGTCGACATCCATCGGATCCAGATCGGCGCGTTCGAGCGCCTGCCTGGCCGCCGGGAGGGCGACGTCGGACGTCGCCCAGTCCTCCGGCGCGTGCCAGCGCGTGAGGATGCCGCTGCTGGCTTCCATCTTGTCCACGAACTCCGGCAGGTGCGCGAAGCGCCGTCGCAGTTCGTCGTTGGTCACCTCGATCTCCGGCAGGTACCGGCCCGTGGCGACCAAGCGCGCGTAGCGTGGCTGGAGAGCCATCAGAACGACCACCTCACCCCGAGCTGGATCTCGCGGCTCGGCAGCGTCGCCGAGTACTTGCCATGGTTCGGGTTCGTCACGTACGCCGTCGCGGGATTCGTCAGCGTCGGGCCGTTGGTGTAGAGCGCCCCGTCGATCGACGCGATGTTGTAGTTCACCGTGTTGAACAGGTTGAAGGCTTCCGCGATGAACTCGACGCTGTTCCGTCCCGGGAGCTTGAATCCCTTCGTGAAGCGCAGGCTCACCTGGCTGAACGAATCGCCGACCATCGTGAACCGGCCGACGCCCGTCGGCCGATCGGAGTTCTTCCCGTCCCCGTTGTAGTCGTAGCCCAGGCGTTTGGTCCACGGCTGGCCGGAGCCGTACTCGATGATCGGCGCGAGGCTCATCCCGTAGGGCAGGCGGACAACGCTCGTGATGACCAGGCGGTGGCGCTCGTCGCTGCGGCTGCGGCCGTACTCCCCCTCGAGGTTGAACGGATCGTTCGGGTATCCGGTCGGGAACTCGGGCGAGAAGTCGTCGCTGATGTTCTTCTTGCTCGCCAGCGTGTAGGAGGCCGTGATGAGGTGTCCACCCTTGATCGTTCCGCTGACGCTCGCCACCCAGGCGAGATACGTCGAGTGGCCGTCGTTGGTGTAGACGTTCATCTGGTTGTAATTCGTATTGAGCCGCACGCCTCTGTAGTTCGTGTTGCCCGGCCAGTTCTTGTCGGTCAGCGCGATCTCGTCGTATCCGTGGACGTAGACGAACTCGGTGTCGAGGAACAAGCCGGTCTTCCCGAGACGGCTCGTCCAGCCCGCCGTCATCTGCGCCGACTGAGGCGCGACGTAGTCCTGGCTCAGCAGCGCGATGTCGAATTTCTGCGGCCAGCCCGTGTGCGCCGGATCCGATGGGCTGAGCCAGAGGGAGGCCGGCAGGCCGAAGAGCGCGCCGTTGTACCGAGACTGCGTGATGCGGCCCGTCAGGCCGTTCTGCTGGATCTCGGTGTGCGTCGGCACCAGCAGGAAGCGGCCGGTGAACAGGCCGCCGCCGCCACGGATGACGTTCTGTCCCGTGCCACCGATGTCCCAGGTGAACGATCCGCGCGGCTGCAGGTTGTTGACGTCACGCTTGCGCGCCGAGGTCAAGCCGGCCGTCGGCTGCGTGAAGCCAGGGTTGTTGCCATTGGTGTCGAGGTCGTACCTGAGACCGAGGTTCACCTTCACGTTCGAACGCACAGCCCAGTCGTCCTGGATGAACCCGGCCAGACGATGCGTGGTGATGTTCGAATCGGCCGACCCGGTGCCGCCGACGTACGCGAGCGGCAGCGCGCGCGTATCCGTCAGGTACAGCATCAGGCCGAACGGATAGGAGTTGAACAGGAAGCGATCCTTCACGACCTGCCACCCGCCGCCAACCTTGATGTCGTGCGCGCCGGTCTTGGTGTCCTTGTGCATCGTGAAGGTGTCGCGGAACTCCGCGTAGGTGCCCTCGCCTGTCAGACCCTCGTAGATGCTGCCGCCGGTCTGCAGCGTGTTGCCGCTCGAGAACCACTCGGCCATCTTGCCGGGGCTGTTCGCGGGCTCGACGTACTTGCGGCTCGCGACCTGAACATAGAACTGATTCAGGCGGTTGTTACCACCCACCCACGTGTGTTCGGCGTTCAGGTTGTAGTTGTCCCGATTGAGCTGCAAGCCCTGCGACTGGTCGGCCACGCCGCCCACGCGGAAATTGTCCTGCCGATAACGTTCGTACACGAACTTGGTCGCGAGGCGCTGGCTGTTCGAGATCTGGTGGTCGACGCGCAGGAAGGCGAGCGACTGCCTGGTGGGCAGACCGAGATCCGCGGCAAGACTCTTGTAGCTGCCCTGCGGGCGGAACAGCGTGACGTTGTCCTCGTTGATTTGCTCGAAGGCCCCGAAGTAGTGCGTGCGGTCCTTGACGAGCGGCCCGCCGATGGCGCCGCCGACCTGCTGGCGGGAGAATGCCGGCTTGGCCTGCTCGAGCTCGCCCTTCGAGCGGAGGGACTTGTCCCGGAAGAAGCCGAAGAGCTTGCCGGAGATCTGGTTGGTCCCAGAGCGCGTGACGATCGACAGGGCGCCGCCAGCCGATCCGCCGATCTCCGAATCGAACCGGTTGGCAATCACGCGGAACTCGCGAATCGCGTCCTGGCTGAACCTGGTGGTGGCGAGGCCGAGTGCCGGGTCGGTGAAATCGACGCCGTCCACGAGGATCGTCGCGTTGCTGGCATTGCCGCCCGCACCGATGACCGGGCCGCCGGTGACGAAGCGGAACGCGCCCCGCTCACGCTGCACCGTGGGCGCGATGAACGAGAGGCGCTGGAAGTCGCGGTCGGCCACCGGCAAGGTGTCGATCTGTTCGGGGACGATGTTGGTGGAGGAGTCGAGCTTGTGTACGTCCACGACGGGAGCCGTGGCGGTGACGGTGACCGTCTCGGTCAGCCTGGCCTGCATCGTCGCGTTGAGGACGACGGTCTGTCCGACGCGAACGACGACGCCCTTCTGGACGAGCGAATTGAAGCCCTGGAGTTCGAAGGTGACATCGTACTTGCCGGGGGGCAGGGCGGGCACGCGCACGAGCCCGTTGGTGCCGGTCACGGTCGTGGTTTCAAAGCCGGTGTCGGGGTTGTTCACGCGCACCGTGACGCCGGGAAGCGGCAGGTTGGTGTTGTCGAGGACGACGGCTTCGATAACCGCGCTGTTCACTTGGGCGTCCGCCGGAATGGGAACGAGCGCGAAGAGCAGCACGAGCCCCAGCAACAGGCGGAGGCACGGCGAGAAGTGGAACAGCGGTCGCTTCGGCATGACTTCCTCCCGGGCACAGGGTGCCCGCAGTGTAACGATCCGGCAGGACGCGCGGAACCTGACGTGAGGATAAAACAATACCGAACGCTCGATATGTTTTCGCCACCGACAAGATACCCGGGACGCTGCGGTGCGTCAAGAGGGAAACGAGTCGACAACGACGGGGACGAGGACGTTACACGACCAGCAACTCTTCGAACTCGGGAATCTCTTCCTTGATGGCCATCTCGACGCCCATGAACAGCGTCATCTGGGCACTTGGGCAGCCCACGCAGTTGCCGGTGAGACGGACCTTGGCCTTGTTGTCCACGACGTCCACCAACTCGATATCACCACCGTCGCCCTGGATGAGGGGACGGATCCGTTCGATGACGGCCTGCACGCGTTCGCGTGAAATCATGCCAGCTCCACTGATACGGGAAAGGGAAGACCCAGTACCACCAGTATAACCCCGTCGCACCCGCCGGTCGGCTTGCGGCGTGCCGAGCGTACATCTGGTAAGATGACACCAGATCCAGACTACATGTCCAACGCCCCATTTGCCATAGATTCAGTTGTCGTCGGTCGGAGTGCGCGCATGCGCGCCGTGTTCGACTTCGTCAGGGTGATTGCGGACAGTGACAGCAGCGTCCTCGTCACAGGGGAGACGGGCACCGGGAAGGAACTGGTCGCCAACCTGATCCACCAGTCCAGCTCCCGCCGCCACAAGCCGTTCGTTCCCATCAGCTGCGCGATCCTGTCCGAGACGCTGATCGAGTCGGAGCTCTTCGGTCACGAACGTGGAGCCTTCACGGGCGCCATCAAGGATCGTCCCGGCCGCTTCGAGCTCGCGCAGGGGGGGACGATCTTCCTCGACGACGTGGATGACGTGCCCCTGTCGATGCAGGTGAAGCTGCTGCGGGTGCTGCAGCAGCGGGTGATCGAACGGCTCGGCGGCACCAAGCAGATTCCGGTGGACGTCCGCGTGATCACCGGCAGCAAACGCGACCTCCGCACGCTGGTCGCCGAGGGAAAGTTCCGCGACGACCTCTTCTACCGCCTCAACGTGATACCGGTGAATCTCCCCCCGCTCCGCGAACGGCGGGAGGACGTGCCAATCCTCGTCGACCACTTCGTGAAGCGCTACTTCCGGCAGCGCGGAGAGGAGCCGAGGAGCATCTCGCCGGCGGTCCTGCAGGCGTTCATGCGGTACCCGTGGCCTGGAAACGTGCGGGAACTGGAGAACGCCTGCGAGCGGATTGCCCAGACCTGCACCTGTGACACGGTACGCCTCGGCTGCGTCCCGGTGAGTGTGTTGTTTCACAAGTACGCCGAGGACCATCAGCCGATCCTGGAGACGCACGCGCACCCGTCAGCGGTGTCGCTGGACGACCGGCTGCGCGAGGTCGAGTCGAATCTGATCAGCTGGGCGTTGAAGGTGAGCGGCGGGAACAAATCGAAGGCGGCCGAGCTTCTCAGTATCAAGCGCTCGACGCTCGGCGACCGCATCAAGAAGCTCGATCTGACCCACCTCGAAGCGGGCGAGTAGCGGACGCGGCCGGCCCGCGATCAGGCCGGCTCGTCCCGTAGAAGCAGCCCCCGAAGTCCTTCCATGAACAGCCGGTCGCCGTCCGCGTGGGGCGCGTAGAGCTCGAGCAGCGGCACGGCCACGCGCCGCATGACGTGTCCGGCCAGCATCGGGTCGCCAGACCGCAGGATGCCCGCACGTTCCGCCCGCTCGAACACGCGGAACACACCCTTCAGAAAGCTCGTGTGCAAGGCGCCGAGATCGCCGAGCGGGATGTCCTGCGCCTTGTCCGCAATCCGGAGGGCGTCAGGGAAGGTGTGCCAGAGCTCGAGGTAGAGCTCGAGCAGACGATCGATGCTCTCCCTTGCGTCCAGACGGCCGAGCGCCGCCGTCTTCCGGACCGCCGTCTTCAGCACCGGTTCGATGATGGCGTGGAGCAGCGCGTCCTTCGTGCGAAAGTGACTGTAGAGCGTGCCGCGAGCGACGTCCGCCGCCTCGGCGA
Source organism: Vicinamibacterales bacterium (assembly GCA_036504215.1). Classification (NCBI taxonomy): domain Bacteria; kingdom Pseudomonadati; phylum Acidobacteriota; class Vicinamibacteria; order Vicinamibacterales; species Vicinamibacterales bacterium. The sequence goes on from DASXVO010000035.1 coordinate 205,436, forward strand.
TCTCGTCGAGGCGCACAGCGTCCGGTCCGGCTTCCGCGAAACACCGGCCTGCGCACGCCATGATGCGCTGTCGCGCCTCGGCCCGGCGCCTCTGAACGCGCGGGCGAGCGGAGGGGCGTGGATCTTGACTTTTTGAATGCATCATGTCAACAATGAACTCACGAGTTCATGTTTGAACTCTCGACAGCAGTGTACCACAACGGGCGGAGGAATCCGTGAGCAAGACCGCTCGGCGTTGGCTGGCAGGCGGGATCCCCATCCTGGTGGCCTGTACCGCGGCCGGGCTGTGGCTGACACGGCCCGCCACAATCCTCGTCGTCCCCGTGAAGCGCCAGGCGCTCACGCAGACCCTGGTCGTCAGCGGACGGGTCATGCCGCCGGTCCGCGTGAACATCGGGTCAGTGGTGGCGGGCAGGGTGGCCCAGCGCCTCGTCGAGGAGGGGCGGCGCGTGCGGTCGGGGGAGGTCCTGCTCCGCCTCGACGAGGCGGAAGCGCACGCCACGTTCGACCAGGGACGGGCAGCGTCTCGCCAGGCGGCCGCTCGGATCGAGCAGCTCCGGAGTGTGTTGCTGCCGGTGGCATCCGAGGCGCTCCTCCAGGCGAAGATCACGCTCGACGGGGCCGAGCGCGAACTGAAGCGACTTCGAGCGCTCGACGAATCGGGCATCGTGACCGCCGTGCAGCTCGAGGATGCGAAGAAAGCCGTCGAGATCGCGAGGAGCCAGGTCCAGACAACGAGTGTCCAACAGGCCGGGAGTGGCCCGAGCGGGGCGGAGGATCGCGCCGCGCGGGCCGCGCTCGACCAGGCTCGCGCCGCCGAAGCGCTCGCCGAGACCAGGCTGTCGCAGTTCCTCATCCGGGCGCCCGCCGATGGCGTCATCATCGCGCGCAGCGTCGAGGCCGGCGATGTCGTCCAGGCGGGGCAAACCCTGCTGGTGCTGGCCGTGGACGGCCCGACATGGCTCACCATCGACCCTGACGAGAAGAACCTCGCCGCGATTTCGATGGGGCAGCAGGCGCTCGCGTCGGCCGATGCCTATCCAGGTCAGACGTTTCCTGCGACGGTCAGCTTCATGGGCGCCGCCGTGGATCCGCAGCGCGGGACGCTGGAGGTCAGGCTGACCGTGCCGTCGCCGCCGGCGACGCTTCGTCCCGACATGACCGTGTCGGTCGAACTGCAGGCCGGGCGGCGTGATGAGGCGCTGGTGGTGCCCTCCGACTGCGTACGCGACGTCACGGGCCGTGCCCCGTGGGTGCTGGCGCTCGCGGGCGGCCGCGTGGAGCGGCGTGCCGTCCGGATCGGACTGCGCGGCGACACCCTGATCGAAATCCTCAGCGGCGTCGGTGACGGCGAACTGGTCATCCCGGCATCCGCGGGTGTGCCGGAGCCGGGAACGCGTCTATCCGGTGTGCGGTCGGGGAGGTGAGTATGCCGTTCGAATGGATGGTCGCTATCCGCTACCTTCGCGAGGGTCGGACGCAGTCGCTGCTGATCCTGGCCGGCGTCGCGGTCGGGGTCGGCGTGATCGTCTTCCTGTCCGCGCTCATCAGCGGACTCCAGGTGAGCCTGATCGAACGCACGCTCGGAACTCAAGCCCACATCGTGCTGCGCCGCGCCGACGAAATGCCTCGCGCGCTGCTCGCTCGCGACGGGACGACAGGCGTCACCGCCTACACGGAGCGCCCCGCGCAGCGACTGCGATCGATCCTCCAGTGGCAGCAGATGTTGGAGACGATTGGCGCGGTGCCCGGCGTTTCAGCGCGTACTCCCACCGTGACGGGCTCCGCGTTCGCGCGGCAAGGGACCGCCAACCGAGCGATTCTCGTCCGCGGGATCGATCCCGGTGGCTTTCAGCGGATCATCGATGTCCGTTCCAGGCTCACGACCGGGCGATTCGATGTGTCCGGAACGGACGCGGTCATTGGCACGGAGCTGGCGAACGCCCTGGGCCTGACCGTGGGCGACAAGCTGCGCCTCAGTGCGGCCGATGATCGGACCGAGGTGTACACCGTCCGCGGCATCTTCGACATTGGCAACAAGGACGCCAACGAGCGCTGGGTGTTCGTGTCGCTGCGATCCGCGCAGACGCTGCTCGATCTGGTCGGCGGTGTCTCGACGATCGAGGTCAAGGTGGCTGAGATCTTCACGGCGGAGGACATTGCCGGGCAGTTGACCGCGCGGACCGGCCTCGAGGCCGACAGCTGGATGAAGACGAACACGCAACTGCTCGTCGGTCTCCGATCGCAGAGCAGCTCGAGCTACATGATCCAGACGTTCGTCATCATCGCCGTCGCGCTCGGCATCGCGAGCGTCCTCGTCGTGTCGGTTGTGCAGAAGTCGCGCGAGATCGGCATCCTGAAAGCGATGGGGACGCCTACCCGCCGCATCATCCGCGTCTTCCTCATCGAAGGCGCGGTCGTGGGCCTGGCCGGGTCGATCCTGGGCGTCGCCCTTGGGGCCGGGCTCGCGATCTTCTTCGCCGGCCTGGTCACAAATCCCGACGGATCGCCGACGTTTCCCGTCGATCTCACGCTCGCCCTGTTCCTGCGCGCGTCGGCCGTCGCGACGGTGACCGGGATCGTGGCGGCCGCGGCGCCTGCGCACCGGGCGGCGCGTCTCGACCCCGTCCAGGTGATCCGCTATGGATAGTCCTCTGCTCCGGCTCGAAGGCGTGGTCAAGGAGTACGGCGAACGCGTCGTCACCCGGGTGCTCCACGGCATTTCGTTCTCGCTCGCCGCGGGCGATTTCACGGCGCTGATAGGCCCCTCGGGGTCCGGCAAGAGCACGCTGCTCCATCTCCTGGGCCTGCTGGATCGGCCGACCGCCGGCAGGATCTTCCTCCGCGAATGTGATACGGGACAGCTGGGATCGCGCGCGCTCGGGCGGTTCCGTGGTCACACGATCGGGTTCGTGTTCCAGTTCCATCACCTGCTGCCGGCGTTCACGGCGGCCGAGAACGTGATGATGCCGCTGCTCGCCGACCGAGGCCGGCCCGACGACGAGATGCGGCAGCGAGCCCGGCACCTGCTCGAACGTGTGGGCCTTGGCGACCGGCTGGAGGATCGCGTCACGGACCTCTCGGGCGGGCAGCAGCAGCGCGTCGCAGTCGCGCGATCGCTGGCGATGAACCCCGCGCTCGTCCTCGCCGACGAGCCGACCGGTAATCTCGATACCCAGAGCGGGAACCAGGTTTTCGAGCTGCTCCGTCAGTTCAACCGGGAACAGGGGACGGCGTTCCTGATCGTCACCCACGACTCCCGTCTTGCCGAGCGCTGCGACCGGGTGATCGAGCTCGTGGACGGGCGGATCAGGAGTGACCGTGAGGTGCCGCACGCGCCGGCCAGCCCTGCGTCCTGACAAGCTCAGCGGTGACGAGAGATCGGCGAGCTGTGCCGGATATGCCGGATTTCCGCGAGCTCATCCGGCATAATCCTCAGAAACGCCAACAAAAACGCCTGATGCTCTTCGGGTGATCTGGCACCCGGGTTGCTCCCTCACTCGTTTGTGCCAACGCTGACAGAAGTGGCCCCACCGTCTCAAACGCTGCCCGCCATGCAGGTGCGGGTGGTCGGTCCAGATGCCGCGTGCCTGACGCCGACCGACCTTCGGCGGCTGTTCCGCGGTCGCCGCCTCACGCCGGCCCGCCGGCAACGCCTCGCGGATTCCGGCCGCGTGGTGGCCACCTATGGGTCCCGCGTCGTCGGTGTGGCGGCCTACGATCGCGCCGACGGCGAGCTTCGCGTGCACGAGTTCGGTGTGGACGGCTCGGCATCGTGTGCGCTCGATCAGATTGCCGCTACGCTGCTCGACGCGCTCGAAATCGCCTGCCTGGCTGGAGGCGGTCGGCGCCTCGTCCTCCTGCCTCGAGCGGCGGTCGCCGGGCCACTCCTCCGCAGCCGCGGGTACGTCACCATCGCGGAAGGCTGCGCCGGCAGCTGGTTCGAGAAGACCTTCCCCGCGTAGGTGCCCCGTTGCCCCCACCGCACATGCCCGGCGTTCGTTCGGGACCAGTCTCGCGGAACAGGTGATCAGCGAGGATTGGGTTCGATGGCCGCCCCGCCGGCGCCGAACGCACGGGCGGTCAGGCCGGCCGCGCAGGCGCGGCGCGAGATTTCCTCGAGCCGTGCGGGCGGAATCGCCTGCAGGTACGGCCAGGCCGGCGCGCGGTCGATTGAGTAGATCTGCACGGCCATCGGATGGAGCGCCTGCAGCGTCCCGATCCAGAGGGCGACCGCCAGGTCGCTGGCGTTGTCGATGCGTCCGAGCCGGTCGCGCACGAACATCGCCTGGACCGTGAACGGCTTCAGGCGGCCAAGACCGGCGACGATCTGATCGAGCGGGATCTGGGCGGCGTTGATGCGGCGCAGGATGGTCGGCTCGCCGGCATCCAGCTTCATGTAGCGCTCGTCCAGCGCGTTCAATGCACCGACGACGCCAGGAAGGTCGAGCGTGCTCGAATTCGACAGGGCGGCGAGGGGCAGGCCGGGAGCGACGGCGTCACGCGTGGCCAGCAGGTCGCGCACGACGGCAGGGAACTGAGGGTGCAGCGTGGGCTCGCCGTTGCCGGCGAGCGTCAGGCGGTCGATCGGGTCACCTGCGGCCAGCAGCCGCTTCAGCCGCAGGGTCACGGCCTTCACGACGGCCGCGGACGACGGCCAGGGTTCGGTCGATTCGCGCCCGTCCCGGACGATGGACTTCGTCCAGCCGTACTGGCAATAGGTGCAGTTGAACGTACAGAGCTTCGTATGCCGCGGCAAAATGTTGATGCCGAGGGAGTAACCGAGGCGCCGCGAACGGACTGGACCGTAGACGAGACCTTCCTGGAGCGGTAGCATGACTCTCTGTCATCTTCGCAAGTTCGGGGCCGGTTGGGAAGGTTGATCTTTGTGCCACGTCCATTCCTGTCAGGTCTCCGGGGGCGTCTGCTCCTTCTTGTGTCTTTGGCGGTGGTGCCGGCGTTTGCCCTGACGATCTACACGGGCGTCCGCGATCATCAGCGACAACTCGCCGAGGTGGCCGAGGACTCGGTCCGCCTGGCGCGGATCGTCGCGAACGACCAGGAACGGATCATCGATGGCACCCGCCAAATCCTGTCCGACCTGGCGGGCGTGGCCGAGGTGCGCACGGGAGACCCGTCGAAGAGCCGGACGTTCTTCGCGCTGCTGATGAAACAGTACCGCGGGTACGCCAGCTTCTCGGTCATGGCGCCGGACGGGCGCGTGCTCGTCAGTCTCCCTGCGGCGGACGAGCCGATGAACTTCTCGGATCGCCCGTGGTTCCAGCGGGCGCTCTCCACGCGCGACTTCTCGGTCGGCGAATACCAGGTCGGGCAACTCACGGGAAAGCGCGTGCTGGTGGCAGCCTGGCCGGCTGCGGACGACTCCGGGCGCGTCGTGTCGATCATCACCGCCGCTCTCGACATCACCTGGCTCAACCAGATTGCCGCGACCGCCCAGCTGCCTCCGGGCGCCGTCCTCGTCCTCGTCGACCGACAGGGTGTGGTCGTCGCCCGACACCCCGACCTGCCCGGGACGCTCGGCCGGGGCCTGCCGGACTCCGCGCTGATGGCGCGGCTCGCGGCGCAGGACGAAGGCACCATCGACCTGACCGGCGCGGACGGCATGCCGCGCACCTACGCGTTCACACCGATTCGCGGGCGGGTCGATACCGGGCTTCGCCTGGCCATCGGCATCCCGCACGACATCGCGTACGGCGCGATCGACCGGCTCCAGCGCCGCCATTTGATGGGGCTGGTGATGGTCATGGTGCTCACGCTGGTCGCGTCATGGTTCGGCGCCGAGCGGTTCGTGCTGCGCCGCGTGTCGGTGCTGCTCGACGCGACACGCAAGCTCGCAGCCGGGGATCGCGCCGCCCGCACGGCGCAGCCATACTCCCACAGCGAACTGGGCGATCTCGCGCGGGCCTTCGACGACATGGCGGGCGCTCTCGAGGCACGCCAGGCCGAGCGCGACCGCGCCGAGAACTCGTTGCGCGAGAGCGAGGCGCGGTTCCGCGGGTTCATGGACAACAGCCCGGTCATCGCATTCGTGAGAGACGACGCCGGCGGCATCGTCTATGCGAACGCGACGCTCGAACGGTACTTCGGTCTGCAGCCGGGCGAGTGGCGGGGCTGGGTTGCGGATCGTTTCTGGTCCCCCGAGTCGGCTGCGCGGTTCCACGCGGAGGCCCTGCGGGTCGTCTCCACCGGCGAGATGCAGCAGTCAGTGGACGACGTCGTGCTCTCCGACGGCCGGCGCCGCTACTGGCTGGCGGTGACATTTCCGCTTGTCGATGGCCAGGGGCGCGGCCTGCTCGGGACGATGTCGCTCGACCTGACCGAGTGGCGCGAGATCCAGGAGGCGTTGGGACGCTCCGAGCGGCGCTACACCCAGTTGGTGGAACAGGCCACCGACGCGATCGTCATGACGGACGAGCGATACCGCTTCGTCGCGGTGAACTCGGCGACCTGCCGGCTGACCGGCTACTCGCGCGAGGAACTGCTGCAGCGGTCCATCATCGACATGCTGGACCCGGCGGAGCTTGCATCCACGCCGCTGCGACTGGACGAGTTGCGGCAGGGGCAGGATGTGGTGTCGGAGCGGCGCCTGCGTGGCAAGGACGGTCGGGTGCTCTACACGGAGGTCAGCGTCCGGAAGCTCGAGGGCGGAGGGATTCAGGCCGTCGTGCGCGACGTTGGCGGTCGCCGTGCCGCGGAGTTGGCCCTGCGTGAGAGCGAGGAGCGGTTCCGCCTGCTCTACCAGTACCTGCCGCTTGCGTATCAGTCGCTCGGCGAAGACGGGACCCTCGTGCTCGTCAACGATGCGTGGACGGCGCTGACCGGGTTCCGACGGGAGGACGCGTGCGGCCGTCAGTTCGTGGACATGCTGGTCTCGGAGAGCCGCGGGGTGTTCCGGGACCAGTTCCTCCGTGACATCCAGTCGGGCGAGGCCCACAACCTCGAAGTCACGCTTGCCTGTCCGGGCGATCGCCAGGTCACGGTCTCGGTCGACGCGCGCCTCGGACGCGATGCGCAGGGACGCCTCCGGACGCATTGCATCCTCCACGACGTGACCGCCGCACACGAGGCCGAAGCGCGCATTCGCGAGAGCGAAGAGCGCTATCGGACGCTCTTCGACGACAGTCCCGTGTCGCTGTGGGAGGAGGACTTCTCGGGGATCAAGCGTCATATCGAGCGATTGGGCGCGCTCGGCGTGGCCGACCTCGACGAGCACCTCAGGACGCACCCGGAGGAACTGGCGGATTGTGTCGAGTCGGTGCGGGTGGTCGACGTGAACCGTGCGACGCTGGCGCTCTACGGGGCCGAGAACAAGTCACAGGTGCTCGCCGGGCTGGACCGCATCGTCGGGCAGGACGGGCACGACGTCTTCCGCCGATCGATCGTCGCGCTGGCCAATGGCGAGCGGTCGTGGGCGAGCCAGGGTGTGAACTACACGCTCGACGGCGACCCCATTTCGGTGGCGCTGGAGTGGTCGCTTGCGCCGGGTGCCGAGACGACGTGGTCGCGAGTCCTGGTGTCGGCCACCGACGTGACCGAACGCACGCGGGCTGAGGCCGCCTTGCGCGAATCGGAAGCGCGCTTCGAGCGCGTGTTCCGATCGGCGCCGGAAATCATGGGGATCAGCACGCGCTCGGACGGTCGCTGCTTCGACGTCAACGACGCCTTCGTCCGTGAGTTGGGCTACTCGCGTGAGGAGGCGGTGGGCCGAACGTTCGAGGAGCTCAACCTGTGGGTCGCCCCGGTCACCCGAGACGGCATGCTGCGGCTGCTCGACGAACACGGCGTGCTGCACAACCTGGAGGTCCGCCTGCGCCGGCGGTCTGGCGCATACCTGGATGCCATGCTCTCGATCGTCCCCCTGTCGATGGGCGGAGAAGACTGCCTGCTGGTGCATGGGGTGGACGTCACCGCCTGGCGGCGTGCGGAACAGGAACTCCGCGAGAGCCAGCGTGTGCTGGCGACACTGATGAGCAACCTGCCCGGCATGGCGTACCAGTGCTGCCTGGATCCCGAATGGACGATGCTGTTGGTCAGCGAAGGGTGTCGCGAACTGACCGGGTACGAGCCGAGCGACCTCGTCGGGAATCACACCGTTTCGTACGGCAGCCTGATCCACGAAGACGACCGCGAGATGGTGGAGACGGGGGTCAGGCAGGCGGTCGCCGAGGGTCGGCCCTTTCGTCTCACCTATCGCCTGATCACGGCCGGCGGCAAGACGCGCTGGGTGTGGGAGCAGGGACGGGCGGCGCAGTCGTCTGACAGCGAGGCCATCACGCTGGAAGGCTTCATCGCCGATGTGACCGACCGCAAGCGGGCCGAAGACGAACTTCATGAGAGCGCCGAGCAACTGCGCCAGGCCCAGAAGATGGAGGCGGTCGGCCGCCTGGCGGGCGGCATCGCACACGATTTCAACAACCTCCTGACCGCCATCCTCGGCTACTCGGATCTGATCCTCAACCGGCTCGCGCCGGACGATCCGATGGCCGCGCGCGTCGAGGAAATCAGGCGCGCGGGCGAGCGGGCGGCGAGCCTGACACGCAAGCTGCTGGCGTTCGGTCGCAAGCAGGTGCTCGCGCCGAAGGTGCTCGCGCTCGACGCCGTGCTGGAGGAATTGGCGCCGATGCTCCGTCGCCTGATTGGCGAGGATCTCGAGTTGCGCGTGGTCACCGGCGGCGCGGGCAACGTCAAGGTCGATCCGACGCAGATGGAACAGGTGGTGATGAACCTGATCGTCAACGCCCGCGACGCGATGCCGCGCGGCGGGACGGTGACCATCGAGACGGCGTCGGCCGATCTCAGCGCCCAGGACGTGCAGGATCGTCCGGGAGTCGAGCCGGGCCCGTTTGCCACCTTCAGCATGACCGACACCGGCATCGGGATGGACGCGACGACGGCGGCGCGGCTGTTCGAGCCGTTCTTCACGACCAAGGGCCAGGGGAAGGGCACGGGCCTTGGGCTCTCAACGGTATACGGCATCGTTCAGCAGAGTGGCGGATTCGTCACGGTGCACACCGCCCTTGGGAGCGGAACGACCTTCCGTATCTGGCTGCCGCGCGTGGACGACGCGGCCAGCGAGGCGCCGGCCGCCCGCACGCTCGTCGAGACAGTGTCCGGCACCGAGACGATTCTGGTCGTCGAGGACGAGGAGGCCGTGCGTCGCCTGATCCGTGCAACCCTCGAACGTCTCGGCTACAGCGTGGTCGAGGCGACGGATGGGGAGGCGGCGCTGCAGGTCTGGGAGGAGCAGGGGGCGCGGGTCCACCTCGTGATCACCGATGTCGTCATGCCCCACATGGACGGGCCAGCGTTCGTCGAGCGCATCCGGCAGTCTCGTCCGGATATTCCCGTGCTCTATCTCTCGGGATACGCGGACGACGCACTGCTGAGGCGAGGTGGAATGGCGCCAGGCACGCCCTTCCTGCAGAAGCCCTTCAGTTCGGCGGCGCTGGCGCGCCTCGTGCGGAAGGTGCTCGACCGTGCCCGGGCCTAGCCCGCATCACTCATGGATGGCGCCCAGGATGCGATAGACTTGTCAGCGACCTGGAACATGGCGCGGGCAGCACCGTCGACCCGCCTGAAACCGTGTACAGAGGGGCGGAAGGACCATGGCTCTCAACGCGTGCGAGCTCGAGATTGACCTGTTCTGTCGGGGGATCCGGATTCCGGGCGACATACCGCTGGACGGCGCGCGGGGCATCTCCCGCACGCGGGCCGGACTGGGGTCCGGCTTGGAGATCGTCATCCCCGGCGGGAGTTGGATGAAGGACCGCATCTGGGTCAACGTGCCGGTCCAGGAGTCGTTCGCGCAACAGTCGCCGTACGTGCTCGAAGGGTCTCCGCGTGACGGGTATCGGGTGCGCGACGAGCGCAGCCAGACACGATACGACATCGAGATTCCGCCCGAACCGGTGTGGTATGCACGCACGACGACGCGCGGGATCCCGATGAACCGCGTCGGCGTGCTGCAGGGGACGTACCTCGGGATCTACATCAACAACGTCTGCGCCTTCTGGAACTACTCACCGTCGCTGAACTGCCGGTTCTGCACGACAGGAACCAACGTCGGCGAGCATGAGGTCGTGGACAAGGCGGTCGAGGACGTCGTCGAGGTCGCGCGCGCCGCGCGCGAAGAATCGGGCGTCACGTTCGTGCACCTGAACGCCGGCTTCCAGGGAAGCCGCGGCGTGCAGTTCGCCGAGCCGTACATCACGGCGCTGAAGGAGCGGGTGGGCACGCTCGTCGGGGCGCAACTTGCGCCTCAGAAGGACCGGTCGCAATACGATCGCCTCATCGGTCTCGGCGTCGACCACCTGTCGTTCTGCCTCGAGTTCATCGATCCCGCGTGGTTCGCGAAGCTCTGCCCGGGGAAGGAGCGGGTGCTCGGTCAGCAGGTCTTCTTCGACGCGATCGAGTACTGCGCCAGACAGATGCCGAAGGGCGCGGTATCTGGCGAGATCATCGCCGGCGTGGAGCCGATCGAGCAGACACTGAAGGGCATCGACTGGATCGCCGACCACGGCGCGTTTCCCACCGTGTGCATTTTTCGGCCGACGGTCGGGTCGGACATGGAGACGTGGGCCTCGCCTGGTTACGAGGACATGCGGCGCGTGATGGAGCACATGTACCAGGCGTGCCGCCGCAACTGGATACCCATCGGCGCCGCGCCGAACATCGAGGTCAGCATCGTCGTGAACCCTGACGACGCGGCCATGCTGGCGCCGAGGACGGCGGGCTTCTTCGCCTTCGAGGCGTTTCGACGCGCGATTCGCGTTGCCGCCCGTCCGGCGTTTGCCCGGCGGATGCGTCCCGGGCCTCGACGAGATCCCGGCGGGGACGGCGAGATCCCGCAAGGATCGAGCAAGCCACAGCCGTCTGGGGATGCAGCACACGAGTGATTTACGTGTATTTCCACCGATGACCCGCGTGGCATCCGCCTTGCGATCTTGAATTGCGTTCGTCGGTGTTGCCGATCGGGTTCAGGCGTATGCGGATGGGGGCCCGCATGCATCTGGCTCGGACGGCAGCACCGGCTTCTCCCCGCCAGTTGTCCCCGGTTTCCGCCGACCTATGATCGATCGAGAAAAGGTCCTCGCTGTCCTCCACAAACGGTTCCCAGGTTCGACCACGGACCAGGTGGCCGCCGCGGCCAATGCCATCGTCGGCCTCGACGACGAGTGGGAGGATGTGACTGGCCACGAGCCGGAGTTGGGCTATCACTTTTCGGTGCAGTGCAGCGAGATCTGTTATCTGGCCGAGGAGGCCCGGCGGGGCGCCCAGTTTCTCGTCTTCCGCCGACGAACGTTGGACGTCGAATAGGTCCGCCGCCGACCCTGCCCACGGACTTTCTTTTTGCGGCTCCCTGGCCTATACTCTGGGGCATCATCTCTCAGCCTGGACTTCCGATGGGTAGTCGGCTGCTATGCCGGCTTCCCGGCATCCCAGACGTAGAAGTGCCGCCCCCCCGCAAATCCATCGGTCGGACGTGCGGTTTCTCCTGAGTTTCGACCAGCTCCAGGCTGGCACTTGGTTTGCGTTCAGAGGACTTTGAGACGAGCACCTAGTGGTCCTCGTCAGAGCTTGCTCGCGGAAGCGAGAATCTGTGCCCGGTGAGGTCGCGCGTTTGTATCCACTATAGACCTGCCGCGGCCGGTCAGCCCATGAAACGGCCGGTCGTGTCGAGCTGCATTACTTCATCCTTCCAGACCCTTTTTCCACAGGGCGGCCGCACCGGGCAACAGGTTGGGCAGGACAAGGGGGCCGCCGCACGGCCCCGTCTGATTCGTGCAGGTCCGAGGGTCGAAGGCTCCATTTTCAGCACGCTGAGCGATCGCCGATTGCGTCTTGGCGGCAGCGCCGTTTACAATGCGGGCTCTCACACTGCATTTGGACCCGGGGCCTCCGGCTGGCCCGTATGAGGCGTAACTGCCGCGACGATTGAACTCATGACACTGACGCGTTCCCTCCCGGCATTCGTGCTGACGGCTTGGTGTCTGGCCGCCTGGCCTGCGCTGGCGCAGAAACCCACGACAGCGGTTGCGCCAAAGGCTCCGACCAACGACGACTGTCTGGCGTGTCATGGCGACGCGTCTGCGACCGGCGCGAATGGCCGGTCGGTCGCGGTGGCTCCCGAGAAATACAGCGCGTCGATCCACGGACAGGGTGGACAGGCGTGCGTGGACTGCCACCGGGACCTCGCCACCGCCACGGAGTTTCCGCATGCCGAGAAACTGGCGCCCGTCGACTGCGCGACGTGCCACGGGGACTCGGCCGCGAAGTACGACACGAGCGTCCACGCCGGGGCGCGGCGGGCGTCAGCCCAGAGCGTGGCCGCGGCGTGCAAGGACTGCCACGGGACGCACGAGATCCGCGCGTCGAAGGACCCTGATTCGTCCACGTATCACCTGAATCTCCCCGCGACGTGCGGACGCTGCCACGGCAACGCCGACGTCATCAAGCGCGGCAAGATTGCGATCGGCAACGTGATGGTGCAGTTCCAGGACAGCATCCACGGCCGGGCGTTGAGCAGGAGCGGCCTGATGGTCGCGCCCGACTGCAAGGACTGCCACAGCGCCCACGACATCAAGCGCAAGAGCGATCCGAGCAGTTCGGTGTACCGGACGACCGTGCCGGCCACGTGCGGCAAGTGCCACGAGGGCGTGCAGCGCCTCTACCAGGCTGGCGTCCACGCCGCGGCCGTCGCGAAGGGCAATCCGATCGCCCCGGTCTGCGTGACCTGCCACACGGCGCACAACATCCAGCGGGCCGAAGGCGCGTCGTGGAAGCAGCAGGCGTTGCTCGAGTGCGGATCGTGCCACGCCGAGTCGGTACGGACCTACCGCGACACGTTCCACGGTCAGCAGACGCAACTCGGGTACATGCGCGTCGCGGCCTGCGCCGACTGTCATGGTGCGCACGACATTTTCCCCAAGGCCGATGCCCGCTCCACCGTTTCTGCGGCCCGCATCGTCGGCACGTGCAGGAGGTGCCACGCGCAGGTGAGCGCCAGCTTCGCGAAGTACGATCCGCACGCCGACCGTCACAACCGCATGCGAAATCCGCTGTTGTTCTGGGCTGCGCGATTCATGGAGGCGCTGCTGATCGGCGTCTTCGGCTTCTTCGGAATCCACACCGCGCTCTGGGCCTCGCGCTCGGTCCGCAGCCATCACGCCCGCACGCAGGAGTAGCCCGATGGAACAGACGCAGCCCACACCGGGCGAACGGACGGCATACCTGCGCTTCGACACGTACAACCGGCTGCTTCACGGCCTGCTGATGTTCAGCTTCCTCGGCCTGGCCTTCACCGGGATGCCGCTGCTGTTCAGCGATGCTCCGTGGGCCGTGCGCCTGGCAGGGTTGCTGGGGGGCGGGCGGTCGGCCGGGATCCTCCACCGGCTCTTCGCATCTCTGATGATCTCGTGTTTCACGCTGCACGTGTGGCGGCTGATGCACCGGTTGTTCGTGAAGAAGGAACTCGAGATTCTGTGGGGGCCGGCGTCAATGACGCCGCAGCCGCGCGACGTGGCGGAGATGATCGCCCATTTGCGGTGGTTCCTGCGGCTCGGACCCCGGCCGAGCTTCGACCACTTCACCTATTGGGAGAAGTTCGACTACTGGGCGGTGTTCTGGGGCATGGGCGTCATCGGCGGCTCCGGCCTGGTGCTGTGGTTCCCCGAGTTCTTCTCGCGGGTGCTTCCCGGCTCGTGGTTCAACATCGCGCTGCTCGTTCACGGCGAGGAGGGGTTGCTGGCCGTCGGGTTCATCTTCACGATCCACTTCTTCAACAGCCACCTGAGGCCGGAGAAGTTCCCGATGGATCCGGTGATCTTCACCGGCCGGATCAGCGAGCGCGAACTGCGAGAGGAACGCTCGGACGAGTACGAGCGGCTGTGCCGCGAGCGCCGACTGGACGAACACGAGGTCGGGCCGGGAGCTTCGTGGGTGCCCACGCTTGCCAAGGCGGTCGCGATTGTCGCCGTGACCCTGGGCCTGATCATGGTCGCCCTGATTCTGTACGCCGTGCTGTTCGCGCGGCTCTAGAAGAAGGCGGCCAGGCGGTCAGGCGGGCTTGCCACGCCGTGGCGGCGCCCGGTGGGAGAGCCGCGATGCGGGCCCGGCGCCGAAGCGGCGCACGGTGGGACTGCCGCGGAGGCGGAGAATCGACATCGGAGGGAACCATGGCGGTGCAGTCCCGGTTTCGGCATGCGCGAAATCCGCTGACGTTGTTCGGCGTCTGGCTGACCAGCGTGAGCGCGATCCTGTTCCTCGTGGTCTTTTTCGCGGACCTGTTCGGCCTGCACACGAACCCGTACATCGGGATCATCTTCTTTCTCGTGCTGCCGGGTTTCTTCGTCCTGGGGCTCGTGCTGATTCCGCTGGGCATCCTGGTGTCGAGACGGCGCGAACGACTCGGCAAGCCGATGCAGTTGGTGAATTGGCCGATTGTCGACCTCAACCAGCCGCACCAGCGGCACATGGCGTCGTTCCTCCTCGTGGCCACGCTCATCAACGTCATCGTGATCTCGCTGGCGGCGTATCGGGGCATCGAGTACATGGACTCGCCGACCTTCTGCGGCCAGGTGTGTCATACGGTGATGAGGCCGGAGTTCACGGCCTACCAGAACGGTCCGCACGCACGCGTCGCGTGCGTCGCGTGCCACATTGGTCCCGGTGCGCCGTGGTTCGTGAAATCGAAGCTGTCTGGCACGCGCCAGCTGTTCGCCGTGGCGCTGAAGACCTACCCCACGCCGATCCCGTCGCCGGTCATGAACCTGCGGCCGGCGCGCGATACGTGCGAAGAGTGCCACTGGCCCGAAAAGTTCACGGGCGACCGCGTGCGAGCGGTGCGCGAGTTCGCGGATGACGAGGCGAACACCGAGGCAACCAGCACACTGCAACTGCACGTCGGGAGCGGGAGCGCGACGCTCGGCGCCAACGGGATCCACTGGCACATGTCGCCGTCCACCCGGGTGGCCTACGTCACGACGGACGCGAAGCGCCAGACGATCATCTACGTGAAGGTCGAAGACAGAAACGGCGTGCGCGAGTTCAGGGGCGATGGCGTGACGGACCAGCAGATCAAGAACGGCGAGCTGCGCCAGATGGACTGCATGGACTGCCACAACCGTCCCAGCCACCGGTTCGACGCAACGCCGGAGCGTGCCGTCAACGAGGCGCTGGCCAACGGGCTGATCCCAAGGACGCTGCCGTTCGTGCGCCGGGAATCGGTGGCCGCTCTGAAGCAGGCGTATCGGTCGCAGGAGGCGGCCGCACCGGCGATCGCCAAGCGCCTGACCGAGTTCTACCGGACCCAGCTGGGATCGGAGTACCCGGGCAGGACGGCCGACGTGAACCGCGCCGTCTCGGTCACACAGGCCATCTATGGCCGCAACGTCTTTCCGGCGATGAACGTGAGCTGGGGCACCTACCCGAACAACCTGGGGCACGTGGACTTCCCAGGCTGCTTCCGCTGCCACGACGATGCCCACAAGTCGTCGGACGGGCGACCAATCAAGCAGGATTGTGACCTTTGTCACAAGACGGAATAGGGCCCTGGGACGGGATATTCAAACTCTTTGTGTCTACGTTCACAAGCGCCGCCTGGCATTGTGCCGAACGTCACAAGATCCGGATTTCAGGATCCACAGATCCGTATTGTTGAATTTTCTCCCCTCTAGTTCTGACGGGAATCCGCAAGCCGGCCGCAGTGCGTGCCGAGGTCCCGTTAGTGCTGTCAAGAACTTCACCGGTGTTTATGGAGTCGCCTTGTCGAAGTACTCGACAAATGCCGTATTTGTCGTCACGCCCCCCAACTTAGCCGCACGGCACCTCCATTGCACAGTGCGGCGTGGGCAATTGATCGTCAGTCGTCGGGCGGTGCTGCGGCGGACGGTTGCCGGCACTCTCGGGCATTCTCGACCCAACCCCTTGAGAGTTCGTTGTTACACACCGAAGGAGCAAGCCATGGATTCATCTAGGAACACCCTGGTCCGTGGGGGCCTGCTCGCCGCGTTGGCGATCGGGTGGCTCGCCGTGGCCGGGACGGCCGCGGCCTCCACGCCGGGCCAGGCGGCGGTGAAGGCACCACCGGTCCAGGCTCCTCACGGCGCTTACGCGGGCACGGCGACGTGCCTGAGCTGCCATGAGGATCGCGGCGCTGCGCTCAAGCAGGGCCCGCATTCGCACGCATTCCGGGCGGGCACGCCGATGGCGCCGTTCGGGTGCCAGGCCTGCCATGGAGAGACGAAAGCCGCGATGGGCTGCGAGGGTTGCCACGGCCCGGGCAAGGCGCACGCGGATGCCGGCGGCGACAAGACCAAGATCCGCCTCTTCGCGTCACTCTCGCCGAAGGACGCCAGCGACACGTGTGTGAGCTGCCACTTCCGGACCAAGCACGCGCTCTGGGGCGGCAGCCAGCACGATCAGCGGAACGTGGGCTGCACCACGTGCCACAGCATCCACGCCGCGAAGGGCGAGAAGCAGTTGAAGACGGCGAGCGAGACCGAACTGTGCGCGCCGTGCCACCGGGCGATTGTCAACAAGCAGCTCAAGTTCAACCACATGCCGGTGCGCGAGGGCAAGCTCGGGTGCTCGTCCTGCCACAACGTGCACGGCGCCTCGAACGTGAAGCTGCTCAAGGCGGGGACCACCGTCAGCGAGTCGTGCGTCACCTGCCACGCCGAGAAGCGCGGCCCGGTACTCTGGGAGCATGCGCCGGTGACCGAGAACTGCGCGACCTGCCACGATCCGCACGGTTCGAACAACGACCGCATGCTGGTAGCCAAGCAGCCGTTCCTCTGCCAGCGCTGCCATGTGACCTCGCGTCATCCTCCAACGGTGTACGAGGGCTACCTGCTGAACAACTCGACCAACGGCAACAAGATCTACGGGCGGTCGTGTATGGTCTGCCATCAGCAGGTTCATGGGTCGAACGCCCCGTCGGGCAAGGCTTTCCTGCGCTAGGTGAGGAGGATTGCGATGCGCAACAGATTGATGATTTGCACTGCGGCGCTCTTGCTTGCCTCCGCAACATTCGCGTGGGCGCAGGACAAGCCGCAGGGGAACACAACGGCCTCGACCAGCGGGGCCATCGACATCGGTGGGCGGTTCACCTCCACGAGTGGTGACCAGGCCCGGTTCGAACGGTACCGTGACCTGCGCAACGGCGCCAACGTCAACGTGCTGTTCAACAAGGAGACGTCGAACTGGACGTTCGACGTGAGGGCGACCAATCTCGGGTACCGCGACGGCCGGTACGCCGCGAACTTCAAGAGCCGGCGGGTGCAGTTCTCGGTGTTGTTCGATTCGACGCCGCTCAACTACAGCTACGACACGAGGACACCGTACACCTGCACGGCGGGCAACTGCTCGCTCGATGCCGGGCTGCGGGCCCAGGTCCAGGCGAAGACGGCGGTCGGGGTGCCGTCGTCCATCGCGACCCTGACCAGCGGTTCGATTTACAACTCGATCTCCAAGCAGTTCGACCTGCAGTCGCGGCGGGACACGTTCGCCGCGGACGCGCGGTTCTCGGCGACCGACAACCTCGACTTCACGTTCGGCGTCAACACCTACAAGCGTTCGGGCAACATGCCGTTCGGTGCCGCATTCGCGTTCAGCGTGGCCGCCGAACTGCCGATCGTGGTGGACAACCGGGAGACCGAGATGACGGTCGGCATGGAGTGGGCGAGCCACCAGGGCATGTTCCGCGTGGCCTACGAGCACTCGAAGTTCGACCAGTCGGTGCCGTCCTTCACGTTCGACAACCCGAACTTCGCGACCGACTACAACAAGGCGCCGGGCACGGGCTACGACCCGAGCGGCTATTCGAACGGCAACGGGCCGGCGACGGGCCGCATGGCGCAGCCGCCGACGAACACGCTCGATACGTTCAGCTGGTTGGGCATGGTCAAGCTGCCCGGCCACACGACGGCGAACGCCACGTTCGCCATGGGGGCGAACCGGCAGGATGCGGCGCTCATCCCCTGGACCACCAACGCCGTGATTGCCAACGCGAAGGTGTACGCGACGTTCCCGGGCCTCGCGGCGCTGCCGCGCAACACGGCCGACATGACCGTGAACTACGCGTCCGGGACGATGAATCTGAACTCGCGGCCCAGCAAGTACGTCACGCTGACGGCACGGTATCGCTTCAACAGCCGCAACGACTTCACGCGGCGGTTCGAGGGGATCGAGTACGTGCGATTCGACGCGGTGCCCGAGGAGACGGGCGGGGAGTCCGAGCCGTTCAACATCAACCGCAACACGTTCGACGTCAACGCGTCGTTCACGCCGATTCCGTACAGCGCCGTCCGCGTCGGGTACGGGTTCGACAAGTGGGAGCACACCACGCGAGCGACCGATGGTTGGAAGGACAATACCGCCAGGGTGTCGTTCGACACGGTGGGCAACCAGTACGTGACACTGCGCGCGCTCTTCGAGCACACCAAGCGTGAGTCGATCGGCCTGAACGTCGACGACATCGTCGGGTCCGGCGGGCAGCCGGCGCTGCGTTTCTACGACGAGGCGTCACGGACGCGCAACCGGGGAACGTTCATCGTCGAGTTCACCCCGGTGTCGACGGTTGGCCTCAACTTCTCGCTGGCCTCCGGCAAGGACGACTACCAGGGGGCGGACGCGAGCCAGACGTTCGGCTTGCTGAACAACAAGAACACGTCGTACGGCGTGGGCGTCAACTTCGCGCCGAGCGCAAAGGTGAACCTGGGCGCTGATTACGCCCGCGAGACCTTCAACTCGGTCCAGCAGTCGCGCAACGCCAACCCGGCTCCGGACGCGTCGTGGACCGACCCGAATCGGAACTGGACCCTGACGAACGACGAGAAGGTGAATACCTTCTCGCTGTATCTCAACCTGGTCAAGGCGCTGGCGAAGACCGACATCCGGGTCGGCTACGACTACAGCGATTCGGATCAGGGATTCCTGCACGGCGGGCCGCGCATCGCCGCCCTGTCGACGCTCGGCACGTTCATCGCGTTGCCGAACGTGACCAACAAGTGGAACCACCTCACGTTCGACCTCAAGTACCTCCTGTCGCCGAAGGTCGGCATCGGCTTCTCGTACTGGTACGAGAAGTTCGCGGTGGCCGACTTCGCGACGATCAACACCGCGGGACCGGCGACGCTGCCGGTGGCCAGCCTCGGGTCGCAGACCGACACGCTGCGGAACAACTGGCTCGGCTCCATCACGACCGGGTACGGCAACCGGCCGTACACGGGGCAGACCGGCTTCGTGCGCGTGTTCTACCTGTTCTAGCGTTCGCCTCAGAATGGGCCGGGCGGCTTCGTGCCGCCCGGCCGTTGTCCCTCCTTGATTCCCCAGGATCTTCCGTCTTCTGAGGCTGTGAGTGGATCGCGGCGGCGGCGATTTCGCTCGCCCGGCAGTCCGACTTGCGATAACATTGAGAATGATTCGCAAATTCGTTTCGGTGTCATTCCTGATTCCTGGTCTTGAACCGCCATGTCCTGTCACGTTGCGGCCGATCGCGCGGCACTGCGGCCCTCGTTGTTGCAGCTCCGATCCCGGCCGCTGAAGCTCGTTCTCGTCGGTAACCCCAACGTTGGCAAGAGCGTCATCTTCGGTCGCCTCACGGGCCGGTACGCCACCGTCTCCAACTACCCGGGCACGACCGTCGGCATCACGTCGGGGCGCGCGCTCGTCGGCGCGCAGGTCTGCGACGTCGTGGACAGTCCGGGCGTCAACGCGCTCGACGGCGTGCTCAGTGAGGACGAGCACGTCACGCGCCGGCTGCTCGCGAACCGCGAAGCCGACCTCGTCGTCCAGGTAGCCGACGCGCGGAACCTGCGGCGCGCGCTGATGCTGACCGCACAGATCGCGACGTTCCAGTTGCCGATGCTGCTCGTCCTCAACATGGTGGACGAGGCCCGGCGGCGCGGTGTCGAGGTCGATGCGCGCCGGCTCTCGATCGAACTGGGCATCCCGGTCATCGAGACGGTGGCCGTCGAAGGTCGGGGCCTCGACGAGGTCAAGCAGGCGCTGCCGGATGCGGCCGTCGCGAGGATCCCGTTTGAAGCCTCGCGCGATCACGCCGCCTGGGCGCACGAGACCGCGACGCGGTTCCGGCGCCTCCGGCCGGCCTCCATCGGTCGATTCCAGGAATACCTCGGGCAGGCCGTCCGCCGCCCGTTGACGGGGTTGCCCATCCTGGCGCTCGTTCTCTACGTCGTCTACCTGTTCGTCGGGGTGTTCGGCGCGCAGACGCTCGTCAACCTGATCGAGCACGGCGTCTTCGAGGGCTATGTGAACCCCGCGGCCACCGCTCTGGTCACCCGGTTCGTTCCCTTCGCCTTCGCGCGGGACTTCCTGGTCGGGCAGTACGGCGTGATCACGATGGGGATCACCTACGCGATCGCCATCGTGCTGCCGGTGGTCGCCACCTTCTTCCTGGTCTTCGGATGGCTCGAGGACAGCGGCTACATCCCGCGTCTGGCCATCTTCGCCGATCGGATCTTCCGCGTGATGGGGTTGAACGGCAAGGCCGTGCTGCCGATGGTGCTGGGGCTGGGCTGCGACACCATGGCGACGATGACCACGCGAATCCTCGGCACACCGAAGGAGCGGCTCATCGCGGTGCTGCTGTTGGCCCTGGGTATTCCCTGCTCGGCGCAGCTCGCGACGATCCTGGGCATTCTCGGCGGCATTTCGTTCGCGGCCCTGCTGACGCTGTTCGGCGTCGTAATCCTGCAGATGTTCTTCGTGGGCTTCCTCGCGGCACGCGTGCTGCCCGGCGAGCGGTCCGACTTCATCCTCGAGCTGCCGCCGATGCGGTTGCCGGGGATGCGGAACCTGATGTCGAAGACCCTGTTGCGGATCCGCTGGTACCTGGCCGAAGCCGTCCCGCTGTTCCTGATCGGAACGGCGCTACTGTTCGTTTTGGATCGGACTGGGCTGCTGCGTGTGGTGATCGCGGCGGGCAAGCCGGTGGTGACCGGGCTGCTGGGCCTTCCCGAAGAGAGCGCACAGGTCTTCGTCATGGGGTTCCTGCGGCGCGACTACGGCGCGGCCGGGTTGTTCCAACTGGCGCACGCAGGACGGCTGAGCGGCGTCCAGGCGGTGGTTGCGCTGACGGTGATGACGTTGTTCGTCCCGTGCGTCGCCAACTTCCTGATGATCGTTCGAGAGCAGGGCGCCAAGGCGGGAATCGCGATCCTGTCCTTCGTCACTGTTGTGGCGCTATCGACGGGAACGGCTCTACACTATGTCTTCCGGATCTTCGGTGTCGGATTTTGAGCGCGGGCGACGCCTGGCGTCGCTCCGGGTGGGTGAGCGGGGAGTCGTGGCGCGCGTGCTGCGCGACGACCCCGCGCGGGCCGAGCGGCTGAAGGCCCTCGGCGTCACGCCGGGCGCGCGCGTCAGGCTGCTCCAGCGGTTTCCGGGGTTCGTATTCGAGTGCGATCAGACGGAACTGGCCGTGGAGCCCGCTGTGGCTCGTTCGATCCTGGTTGAGGGCGACGACTGATACCCGGGAGCGGAGCTTCTTCACTCCCGGAGCGGTGTTCTCGAGGCGGGTGTTCGATTCGTGGCCAACTCGGTCTGGTCTTCAACCGGAGGGTCATATGAGAACGCTGGTCGCGCTCGGTGTCGGCCTCTTCCTGCTCGTTGCCTGCGCGTCGGTGCAGCCCGTGGCGATCAGGGTGGGTGACGTCTGCGATGGGTGCCGCCGCCCAATCACGAACGCGAAGATCGCCGCGGAACTCGTGCCGCCAAGCGGTCTGCCGTTGAAGTTCCGCACGGTGACCTGCATGGCGAGGTACATCAAGGAACACCAGGTGTCGGCGAGCGAGGTGTTCGTGACCGACTACGGCTCGGGCCGTCTGATTCACGTGCGATCGGCCGTCTTCGTGAAGAGCGAGATCGACGACCGGACCAAGGAACTGGACTACTACGCGTTCGGTGATGTCGCCTCCGCGGTGGCCTTCGGCAAGAAGAGCGGTGGCAGCGCGACCGACTGGCCGGGGATCCTGCAGCGGATCGCGGCCGGCGGCGCCGACTGACGAGCTCATCCCCGGACCCGGTATTGGTATCCGCCGCGACTGGAGACGAGGCGTTCCGCCTCCGACTGCAGCGTGAGGAGAGGACTGTTCACGATGTCGCTTCCGACCGGTGTGCCCCCGCTTCGACTCATGTTCTGGGAGACCACGAAGGCCTGCAACCTGCGGTGTCAGCATTGCAGGGCCGTACCGGAGGCCGAGCGGTCGCTCGTCGAACTGAACACCCGCGAGTCGTTCGAGCTGATTGATCAGATCGCCGAGGTGGCCAAACCGGTATTGATCCTCTCGGGCGGCGAGCCCTTGTACCGCGACGACATCTTCGACATCGGTGCCTATGGCGCCAGCAAGGGCTTCCGGATGGCACTCGCCACCAACGGGACGATGATTGACCGGGCGATGGCCGAGCGAATCCAGCGGACCGGGTTCTCGCGGGTCGCGATCAGCCTCGACGGTGCGGTTGCGGCGACGCACGACGCGTTCCGCGGCATTCCCGGATCGCACGTGAAGGCCATCGACGGCCTGCGGTTCCTGCGCGAAGCCGGCATGTCGATCCAGATCAACTCGACGATCGCGAAGCACAACGTGGCCGAGTTGCCGGCCATGCTGAACCTGGCGCTCTCGCTCGGCGCCGATGCGCTGCACATCTTCATGCTGGTGCCCGTCGGATGCGGCGTCAGCATCGCCGACCGGGAGATGCTGCCCGCCGACGAGTACGAACGTGTTCTGAACTGGTTCTACGATCAGTCCAAGCAGGTGGCGATCGACCTGAAGGCAACCTGCGCGCCCCACTATTTCCGCATCCGGGCGCAGCGGATCGTCGATGAGCGCAGGCACGGCGACCGGAGCACACCATTCGTCGCCCTCGGGACGCAAATGAAAGCGGCACCAGATCCGGCCGGCGGCCGGCCGCTCTCCGCGATGACGCGCGGATGCCTGGCCGGCACGGCCGTGTGCTTCGTGTCGAACGCCGGCGACATCTATCCGTGCGGCTATCTGCCCGTCAGTGCGGGGAACGTTCGGCGAGAGCGATTCGGTGACATCTGGGCGCAGTCGACGGTCTTTCAGCAGTTGCGGAATCCGAAGGCGCTCACCGGGAAATGCGGGATCTGCCGCTACGAGGGAATCTGCGGCGGCTGCCGCGCGAGGGCGTATTCCGACCACGGCGACTACCTGGCCGAGGAACCGTTCTGCACCTACGAGCCCGTGCTCGACAACGCGGTGGCGCTCCACACGGGCGGAGCGGTCGGTGGGGACGGTCAGGGGGCGTAGGGCGGGTTACGACCTCGACCCTACAGGCGCACCGTGTATTGCAGCTTGGCCGTGCCGCGGTCGAAGCTCCGGTGGTAGAGGCCGCGAAAATCGCGGGACCAGCCTCGGTTCAGCACCAGGAAGATGTCGTTGCCCGGCTTGAGAATCCACCGGAACCGGCTCTGCACCCCCAGTTCCCGCGATTCGCTGTCGTACTGGACCAGGTTGGACCACGAGACGTTCGGCGAGAAGTTGAAGTCTGCCTTGCCGCTGTAGACCGACGTCACGAAATCGCCGCCAGGAAGCGAGATGACGTTGCGCTCGCCGTTGAACCCCAGCCTGAAGTGCGTGCTGGGCTTCACGATGAGGCCGATGCCGACCTGCCGGCGCGTGCCGTCGTAGAACCCACCCCACCCGGTCTCGACCTCCACCACCCACCACCGTTTGTCGGCCGTGCTGGCTCCCACGCTGTATCGATTCCATCGGTACGATCCCGCCAGGACGGCGATGCCGTCGGCAATCTCGAATGCCTCGGGCAACCGCTCGAACTGCGGCTCGAAGCCGAACTCGACGTGTTCACCGGACTCGGTCACGAAGTTGATCGGTGTGGTTTCGATGGCCCAGTTCTCGACGACGTTGTCGAGGTTGGTGATGACCTCCGGACCGAACTCGAAGCGGAACTGACGGATGCCCCACCGTCCGGGACGCGGTTGGAACGAGGCGCGGCCGGACGTCTTGCGAATGCCTCGCCGCGGCACGAAGCCTAGTGCGGGTTCGAAGCCGTTGCCGATCTGCTTCCAGCGGAAGGAGACGTCCCAGAGGTCGTTCGGATAGTCGATGCTCGCGCCTGCCGCGAAGTCCGCCCGGTGCAGCGTCTCATCGTCGGTGCGAAGGACGAACAGGCTGAGACTGAGGTTCTTGTCCCCACGGAACTTCGACGTGGCGAACCGTGCGTCGGCGCCGACAAGGGTGTTGCTCCCGGTTCCCGCTGGATTGCCCCTCGTGAAGATGGCCCCGATCCATGACTGCGTGAACAGGTTCCGGCTGACTCGCGCCGCAAGCAGGTTCTGCCCGTCGAGTGATGCGTCCTCCAGACGCCGGGTCTGGACATCGAGAATGCCGATGTTGTAGTCGGCCTGTCGGCCGATCACCTTGGCGCCGGCGAGGATTGGCACCTGCTCACCCGCGTTGAGCCCGAGGCGGCGGCTGAAGAACGGCAGCAGATCGACGTGGAATCCGCCGAGCCCGGCGACGTCGAACACTCCCGCGCCTTCCAGGAAGAACGCCCGCTTCTCGGGGTAGAAGAGCGGGAAACGTGTCAGATTAATCTGTCGGTCGTCGGCCTCGGTCTCCGCGAAATCGGTGTTGACGGTGACCGATGCGTTCAGGTTCGGCGTCAGGTTCTTGAAGATGTCGATACCCGGCTGAAAGGTGCCGTCGCCGTTCTCCGCGCCGCCCGAGACGTACGGGCGAATGTCGAGGCCCCTCCCCTGGCGGATCCCGGAAATCCCCTCGAGGCGGCCGGCTTCCGACAGATTCGAGATCCAGACGTCCTGCCTCGATCCGGCCCAGCGGTCGGTTTCGTTCAGGCGCTTGATCCGCCGCTCGACGTTGAGCCCCCACGTGGTCTGACCGGGTTTGAAGCGGAGGGTCTTGAACGGGATCTCGATTTCCGCGACCCATCCGTCGGCGGTGATCCGGGCGGCGGCGTTCCAGATGCCGTCCCAGTCGCGGCTCGCGTGCTCGGCGTTGTTCGACACCTGCCCGTCGGCCCGCGCACCGGCCGGATTCACCTGGAAGAAGAACCCGTTTCGATTGTCGAGGAAGGGGTCGAGGATGACGAGGATGCTGTCGTCAACCTCGAGATCCGCGTCCCGTGTGAGTTGGGTCGAGACGATACCGCCTGGCGTCCTGTCGCGACAGAGGATCCCGACGTAGAGCGCGTCGGCCGTATAGACCACCCGCACGTCCGTCTCTTCGGTCGCCGGCCGGCCCTGGTTGGGCTCGCGTTGCACGAGCGGGCCGATCGGACGGGCCAACTGCCAGATCGGTTCGTCGAACGAACCATCCACGCGGATCGGCCCGGTCGCGGGCGTGGCGCTTGCCGAGGGCCTGTCGATCTCCACACTGCTCGGCCGCCCGGAGGCAGAAGCGATGTGTGCGCCCGCCGCGTGCTGATGAAACGCCGCCACCGAGACGACGGTGACGAGGCAGAAGACCGCGATCCGAAGCCAACCCATCCGCATGCTCCATCATTACGGCTGGGACAGCCCCAGCGTTTACCCGGACCTGGCGTTCACGCCGTTGAATCGTTCTGAAGCGACAGGGGTTGCAGGAACAAGGGTGACACCCCCCGGGGGAGAAGTCCGGTGCCCGGGGGATTGGCATGGCGAGCGCCGCCGTTCTTGGCGGTCAACGTTTCGGTGCTGGCGGGGTTCTCTGACGTCGAGACTCGACGTCGCACTGAGGGCTGGTTCAGGTCGGCACACCCAGGCGCGGCAGGATCACCGTCTGGAGGAGCAACCAGACCGCCAGGAACGCGATTGGCCAGAGGTAGTCCATCATCGGGCCTCGAGCGCCTGGAGTGCCCGGCGCAGCTTCGCATCGGCCTGTTGGGCAACCGGCATCAATCCCTCGTTTCCCACGACGCCCAGCGCGCCGAGCGGCGCCATGGCTGCTACCACCGAATTCCCGTTGTCGGCCTCGTAGACGATCACGTTGCACGGCAGGAGCAAGCCAATCTCGAGTTCGGTCGTCAGGGCCTGGTGCGCGAGCGGCGGGTTGCACGCGCCAATAATGAGGTACTTGCGAAAGTCCTTGTCGAGCTTCTGCTTGATCGTCTGTTTGACGTCGATCGTCGTCAGTACCCCGAAACCCTCGCTCTTGAGGGCTGCCGTCGTCTGCTCAACTGCCTCGTCGTACCCGACCGGCAACTCTACCCGCAGTCCGTAACGCGTTTCCTGCATGTTCAGGTCCTCCCCACGTAGATTATGATTCACCAGAGGCGACAAAGGTGACGGCCGCGGTTGTGACGAAAGCAGGCGACGTGAATCTGGATCCACAAGAGGCCCGCGAGGCGCAGGGCGAGGCGAGCTACGCCGACCTGGTCCGGGCGGTGCAAGAGGGCAAGGCCGACGCGATGGAGACGCTCCTGATGCGTGCGCAGGAAGTTGCGTATCGGTTCAGCCTGCTCGTGTGTGGCCGGCCTGATGACGCCGACGATGCGATGCAGGAGGCGCTGCTCAAGACGTATCGGTACGCCGCGCGGATTCGCGAGCCCGAGGCGTTCCGGGCGTGGCTCTATCGGACGGTTCGGAATGCGTGCCTCATCAACCGCCGGAAGCGGGTGGGCGAGCCGTCACACGTGCTGTCGCTCGATGAACCGGTCGGGACCGACGATGGTCACGACCGGCTGCTGGACGCGGTCGATCCCGCACGTGATCCGGAGCACCAGGCGGTCAACGCCGGCCTTCGGGCTCGGCTGACGCGGGCCCTCTCGGTCATTCCCCGTCCGTTCCGCGTGGTTGTCGTGCTGAGGGAAATCGAAGGGCTGTCGACGCGTGAGGTCGCGCACGTGCTCGGAATCTCAGAGGCGAACGTCAAGACCCGGTTGCACCGCGCACGCCTGCTGCTGCGCGAGTCCCTGGAAGCGCAATGAACATCACGAACCCGGACCACGGTCGGTGCCAGGAGTTTCTCGAACGCTTGTCGATGTACCTGGACAACGACCTGAACCCGCTGGACCGCCAGGCGATCGAGCAGCACCTCCGCGACTGCCCCTGCTGCGAGGAGGTGCTCGGCGGCCTGAAGCAGACCGTGAACCTCTGTCACGACGAAGGCCAGCCCGAATTGCCGGCCGAGATCCGGGATCGCGCGCGGGCACGCGTCGCGTCGCTCCTGGCTCAGCCTCCTCGTCGCAGAGCGAAAAGGGGGTAGGCCATTTACCCGGTGCTCTTCCGACTTGGATCGCTCGAGATCACCAGTTTCGGTGCGATGGTCGCGCTCGGGGCCGCACTGGGGCTGCTGCTCATGCGGCACGAACTGAAACGCGCACGGATCGACTCGGCGATGGGGATCGACGCCGCGCTCGTGGGAGTCATCGGCGGTCTGGTTGGCGCCAAGCTTCTCTACGTTGCCGAGCATCTCGCCGAACCGTTGTCCTCCACACTGCTGAGTCGGGGAGGAATGAGCTGGTTCGGCGGGCTGACGGGAGGCATCCTGGCGGGGGGCGCGATGATTCTGTGGCGGCGGCTTCCACTGATGGGGATGCTGGCCGCGGCCGCTCCCGCGCTCACGCTCGGTCAGGCGATCGGGCGCATCGGCTGCTTCCTCGTGGGTGACGATTACGGCCGTCCGACGAGCCTGCCTTGGGGCATCGCGTTCCCGGACGGTCTGCCGCCCACGCTCGACCGCGTGCATCCGACGCAACTCTACGAAGCCGCCCTGCTGATCCCGATGACGTGGCTGCTCGTCTCGCTGCGCCGGCGCGGCGCGAGTGATCGAGCGGTGTTCGGCGGGTACCTCGTCATCGCCGGCGGCACGCGCTTCCTCATCGAACTGGTGCGGGTGAACGTCGTCGTCTTTGCGGGGACGACGACGGCGCAGCTGTTCTCGATTGGGATCGTGCTGATGGGCGGGTGGTTGCTGATGGGGCGCCGGCCGAACTCCTGATCGACAGGACCTGCATCATCAGCCCGAGGCCCAGAGCCTATTTCGTCGATCTCGCCGGGGCGATCGGGGTCGTGCCGACTTGCTGGCGGGCCTGCTCGATGAGCTGCTCGACCTTCTGGCGATCCGGGTAGGTTGGGTTGGCGGCCAGCAGTCTCTCCCAGGACCTGATGGCGCCCGTCGGATCCTGCTTGCCATCCTTCCTGACGACCCCCTGATTGAACAGCGTCTGCGCGTGGTCTGGATTGATCGCGAGCGACTTCTCGAACTGCGCGAGTGCCTCGTCGGGGCGACCCGAGTACCACAGTGCAGTGCCGAGGTCGGTGCTGAGGCCGACGTTCCTCGGATCGAGCGCGAACGCCTGCTGGTAGACAGGGATCGCGTCGGCGTAGCGGCCTGCGTCGTACAGCATGTTGCCCAGTTGGGTTGGCGCCTGGGCGTTCTTCGGATCCTTGGCCATGACCGTCCGCAGTACCTGCGCCTGCTGCTCGTCGAACAGGCCAGCCTGAGGTGTATTTGCAGCGGGAGCTGCGGCCGGGGCCGCCGGCGAGACCACCGGTTCGGGTCCGCGCTGTCCGCCGAAGATGACGTATCCGGCCGCCAATCCGAGGAACAGGCAGCAGCACGCGATGATTGCCCACGTGGTCGGGGAGGTTTGCGGTTGGGCCATGGAAGATTGTAACCAGGATTGGGGGGAACAGGAGGCAGGATTTGGCGATCGGGAATCAGGTGTCCAGGGATCGAGGATCGGGGATCGGGGTGGGAGATTGGACGAGCGGACGGTGGGGTCGGGAGCCGGGATTCGGACGTGGAGCCCGAATCCCGACTCGTGAGGCCTCTGTTACGCGCTGACCTTCCAGCTACGCAGCACCTTCATGTAGTTGCCACGCTCGAACGCGCTCGGGTCGGGCACCTTCAGGAGGCTCATGCTGCCTCGCATCTGCTCGAGAGACTCGTAGTCGTGCTCCTCCATCCAGCGCTTGAGGCCCTGGATGATGGTGAGCAGACGGGCAGGGCCGTCCTCGAGGAGGCGAGAGACGACCTGCACGGCGGACGCACCCGCCATGACGGCCTTCACCGCATCGACGCCCGTGTGGACGCCGCCCGAGACGGCCAGCGACGCCTTCACGCGGCCGGACAGAATCGCCAGCCAGTGAAGCCGGAGCAGCAGCTCGGACGAGTCGGACAGGTGCAGGCTCGGAACCGCCTCGAGGGCCTCGACGTCGATGTCTGGCTGATAGAAGCGGTTGAACATGACCAGGCCGTCGGCTCCAGCCGCGTCGAGCCGGTGCGCGACGTGCGCGACCGACGAGAAGAACGGCGACAGCTTGACGGCCACCGGGATCGTCACCGCCGTCTTCACCGCCTTCAGGATGTCGATCGTCCGCTGCTCGATCACCTGCCCCGGTTCCTTGGGGTCGGTGGCGACGAAATAGACGTTCAGCTCGAGCGCATCGGCACCCGCCTGTTGGATCTTCAGCGCGTGCGAGAGCCATCCCTCGTTGGTCGTGCCGTTCAGCGATCCGATCACCGGGATCTTCACCGCCTGCTTGATCCGGCGGATCTGCTCCAGGTATTCGTGTGGGCCGAAGACGAAGTCATCGGCTTTGGGGAAGTAGGAGAGGGCCTCGGCCGACGACTCGGCGGTGACCTCCATGTGGTAGACGAGCCCGTTGGTTTCGCGGGTGATCTGCTCCTCGAACAGTGAGCGCATCACGATCGCGGCGGCACCGGCGTCCTCGAGCCGCTTGACGGTATCGAGTGAATCGGCCAGCGGGGACGCACCCGGCATGAGCGGATGCGGAAGGCGAAGGCCAAGATAGTTGGTTGACAGGTCCATCGGATCCTCCGTTACTCAGCCGAGCCCGTGGGCTTGCCCGTGGGCAGTCCCAGCTTCGCCAGCTGCTCGTAGATACCAAATCGCAAGGCCACTTCGTGCTGCGCACTCGTCAGCAGGGTCTTGTATCGCTCGGGGTTCTGCTGCTCGACCACGCGGAAGCGGCTCTCGTTCGCCATGAAGCGGCCGACATCCGCCTTCGGTGCCGTGGAGTCGAGCATCAGCGGGTTCTCCCCGTTCGCCAGCCGGCGCGGGTCGAACCGGTAGAGCGGCCAGTAGCCGCTGTCCACCGCGAGCTTCTGCTGCTCCAGCCCCATCTCGAGGTCGTACCCGTGCGCGATGCAGTGGCTGTAGGCGATGATCATCGACGGGCCGTCGTACGCATCCGCCTCGAGGAATGCCTTGACCGTCTGAGCGTCCTTCGCGCCGAACGCGACGTGCGCGACATAGACGCTGCCGTAGGCCATGGCGATCATCCCGAGGTCCTTCTTCGGACGGGCGTTGCCGGCCATCGCGAATTTGGCCGCGGCGCCGATCGGAGTGGCCTTCGAGGCCTGGCCGCCGGTGTTCGAATAGACCTCCGTGTCGAGCACGAGGAGGTTGACGTTGCGATTCTGCGCGATGACGTGGTCGAGGCCGCCGTACCCGATGTCGTACGCCCAGCCGTCGCCGCCGACGATCCAGACGCTCTTTCTCACCAGGTAGTCGGCAATCTTCCCGAGCCAGTGCGCCTCGGGCGTGCCGAGGGCCGCCAGCTTCTTCCGGAGTTCGATCACGCGCAGGCGCTGCGCGGCGATGCCGGCCTCGGTGGTCTGGTCGGCGCCGATAATCGCCTCGGCCAGCCCTTCACCGATCTGCGCCGCCAGCTTCTTGACCAGTTCCTGACCCTGCTCGATGTTCTTGTCGATCGCCAGCCGGTAGCCGAACCCGAACTCGGCGTTGTCCTCGAAGAGCGAATTGTTCCACGCCGGACCGCGCCCGTCGCGGTTCTGCGCGTAGGGCGTCGTCGGCAGGTTGCCGCCGTAGATCGACGAGCAGCCGGTCGCGTTGGCCACGAGCAGGCGGTCGCCGTAGAGCTGCGTGAGCAGCTTGACGTAGGGCGTCTCGCCGCACGCCGCGCAGGCGCCGGAGTACTCGAAGAGCGGCTGGAAGAACTGCGTCCCCTTGACGTCCAGCTTCACCTTGCTGCGGTCCACTTCGGGCAGGTTCAGGAAGAAGTCGTAGTTGCGGACCTCGGTCTCGCGCAGCGGGCGCTGCGGCGCCATGTCAATCGACTTGTGCTTCGGATTCGACTTGTCCTTCGCCGGGCAGACCATCACGCAGATGGAGCAGCCGGTGCAATCCTCGGGCGCCACCTGGATGGTGTACTTCATGCCCTTGAACTCGCTGCCCTTGAAGTCGATCGACTGGAACGTCTCGGGCGCGCCCTTCAGGGCATCCGAATCGTAGACCTTGGCGCGAATCGCGGCGTGCGGGCACACCATCGCGCACTTGTTGCACTGGATGCAGATCTTCGGGTCCCAGACCGGAATCTCGAGCGCGATGTTGCGCTTCTCCCAGCGCGCCGTGCCAGTCGGCCACGTGCCATCGACCGGGAAGGCGCTCACCGGGAGCAGGTCACCCTGGTTGGCCAGCATCATGGCCGTCACCCGCTGCACGAAGTCCGGGGCCTGGGCGGACACGACCGGCGGCCGCTTCCGCGTGGCGGAGACGGCAGTCGGCACCTTCACCTGGTGCAGGTTGGCGAGGGTCCCGTCCACCGCCGCGAAGTTCTTCTGCACGACCTCTTCGCCACGCTTGCCGTAGGTCTTCTGAATGGCCTTCTTGATCTGGGCGATCGCTTCATCGCGCGGCAGCACGCCGGAAATCGCGAAGAAGCAGGTCTGCATGATCGTGTTGATGCGCGTGCCCATCCCGGTGGCCTTCGCCACTTCGTAGGCGTCGATCACGTAGAACTTCAGCTTCTTCTCGATGATCTGCGCCTGTACCTCCTGCGGCAGGTCGTCCCACGCCTTGTCGGCCGGGAACGGGCTGTTGAGGAGGAACACGGAGCCAGGGCCGGCGTACGACAGGACGTCGTATTTGTCGAGGAACACGTACTGGTGGCAGGCGACGAAGTTCGCCTTCTTGACCAGGTAGGACGACCGAATCGGACGCGGCCCGAAGCGCAGGTGCGAGATGGTCACCGCCCCCGATTTCTTCGAGTCGTACACGAAATAGCCGTTGGCGTAGTTGTCCGTTTCCTCGCCGATGATCTTGATCGAGTTCTTGTTCGCACCCACCGTGCCGTCGGCGCCGAGGCCGAAGAACACGCCGCGGACCACGTCATCCGGCTCGATGTCGAAGTCGTTGTCCACCAACAACGACAGATGGGTCACGTCGTCCACGATGCCGACCGTGAAGTGGTTGCGCGGATGCGCGTCCGACAGGTTGTCGAACACCGCCTTGGCGTGCGCCGGCGTGTATTCCTTCGAGGAGAGGCCGTATCGGCCGCCCACCACGTCGATGTAGTTCGGCAGACCCCGCTCGTCCATGTGCGCCGCGCGCAGCGCCGCGCAGACGTCGAGGTAGAGCGGCTCGCCGATGGCGCCCGGCTCCTTCGTCCGATCGAGGACCGCGATCCGCTTGACGGTGCGGGGGAGCGCCGCGAGGAAGTGCTCGACCGAGAACGGCCGGTAGACCCGGACCTTGACGAGGCCCACCTTCTGGCCTCGGGCGACCATCCACTCGATCAGTTCGTGCGTGATCTCGGCGCCCGAGCCCATCATCACGATGACGCGCTCGGCCTCGGGGTGGCCGACGTAGTCGAACAGATGGTAGTGACGGCCGACGATCTTCCCGAACTCGTCCATCGAGTCCTGGATGTGCCCCGGGGCCGCGGTGTAGAAGCCGTTGCACGCCTCACGGGCCTGGAAGAATGAATCGGGGTTCTGCGCTGTCCCGCGCAGGACGGGCTTGTCGGGCGTGAGCGCCCGGGCGCGGTGCGCCGCCACCAGGTCGTCGGTGATCATCGCCCGGAGGTCGTCGTCGCTCAACTGCTCGATCTTCGACACCTCGTGCGACGTGCGGAACCCGTCGAAGAAGTGGAGGACCGGAACGCGCATCTTGAGGGTCGCCCGCTGGCCGATCGCCGCGAAGTCGTGCGCCTCCTGCACCGACCCGGAGGCGAGCATGGCGAAGCCGGTCTGACGGCAGGCCATGACGTCGGAATGATCGCCGAAGATCGAGAGCGCGTGCGCCGCGACGGTTCGCGCCGACACGTGCATGCAGAACGAGGTCAACTCGCCTGCAATCTTG
Organism: Vicinamibacterales bacterium; assembly: GCA_036504215.1. Lineage (NCBI taxonomy): Bacteria > Pseudomonadati > Acidobacteriota > Vicinamibacteria > Vicinamibacterales > Vicinamibacterales bacterium. The sequence goes on from DASXVO010000035.1 coordinate 238,529, forward strand.
TACATGTTCGGGATCATCAGGAGCAGGCCCTGCGACGCCGTGAACGTCGTCGTCAGGGCGCCCGCCTGCAGCGCGCCGTGGACAGCGCCAGCCGCGCCGCCTTCCGACTGCATTTCCGCCACCGTCGGCACGGTGTCCCAGATGTTCTTCTTGCCCTTCGCCGCCCACTCATCGGCCCATTCGCCCATGTTCGAAGAAGGGGTGATGGGATAGATGGCGATTACCTCGTTCGTCCGGTGGGCGACCGAGGCGGCGGCCTCATTCCCGTCGATCGTGATTCGAGGACGTGTCATATGAATGCTGTCTCCGATTGCGACCGGTAGTGGTCTGGTGCTGAACCCACTCGAGATGCCGGAATGCCGGCAGGCCAGACCCGGTCTTGTTATACTGCCGTACGGGCCGACTCGACGACCGAACGACGCCGCTGTCTTGTCTGGCAGAGAACGGAATGCGGTGGGCACTCGGGGGCTACCCTGCATCCAAGACGCCGGGCACGGCTCTCTCGCCGGCCCCGCGCTGCGCAACCTCATATGTTAAGGCCTCGGGGCCGTGGATGCGAGCGGAAAAGGATGGTGACGCCGCATCGAGGCATCATCGTCCCATCGCTCCACGGTGATGTTGGTGCGGAGACCGCCGGCTCGCTGGCCGCGGTTCGAACGACTGGCTCGATGGGGCTCGGTGGGGCTCGGTTTGGCTTGGCGCTCATCGCCCGCCAGCCTATACTCAGCGCGACCGTCGGCGCACCGCGCGGGTGAACCGAGGCAGGCTGCAACCTGGGAACGTCCGGTGTTGGTAGTCTGCCCGAATCCCATCCTCGACACCATCTGGCGTGGCTGAGATCGATGTTCCAAGTAACCAGGACCCGGGCATTGTGATCGCTGCCGGTTTGTGGCGCACGGAGTGAATGATGGACCGAAGTGAACTCACCTACGATCCGCGCGGGGTCTTCGAGGCTCGGGGCGGCGTGCCGGTCGACATGTTCCGCGAACTCGCGCCGCGGCTCGTTGAGGCTCGAGACCGCACGCTGGCGGATTTGGCCGTGCTACGGGCAGGCGGGAGGGCAGCGGAGGCGGACGAGCCGAACGATGCCGGTTTCATCGACCTTCCCGAGTTGCTGCTGGAGGACTACCGCCAACACGGTGTCGACAGTGAGATGGGCCGGATCCGCGCCGCCGGCGACCGCCTCGCGGAACTCGTCGATCGAGTTGTCGTTGTTGGCATCGGGGGGTCGTACATGGGCACACGAGCGCTGTTCGAGAGCCTGTGCCGCCCGTACCACAACGAATGCTCGCGAGATGAACGGAACGGCCGGCCGCGCGTACACTTCGACGGGTACAACGTCGACAGCGACCCGTTCGAAGATCTCGTCCAGCTCCTGGACCACCACTCCGGCGAGGTGACGCCGGGCTGCCCTTGGGGATTGATCCCCGTCAGCAAGAGCGGCGGCACGCTCGAGCCAGCCATTGTGTTCCGGATGCTCCTGGAGAGACTCGACCGTGCCTGTCTTGGAGATCGGGATGTGCTGCGTTCTCTCGTGATTCCGGTGACCGGCCGCACCGGCCGCTTGCACGAGATCGCCGCCGCGCTGGGGTGTCCCGACATCTTCCCCATTCCGGACGATATCGGCGGCCGGTTCTCGGTTCTGTCCGCGGTGGGGCTGCTTCCCGCAGCGGTGTTGGGAATCGACATCGTCTCGCTGCTCGACGGCGCGACGGAGATGGTCCGGAAGTTCAAAGTGCTGCCCCCGGGAAGAAACCCGGTCCTCGACTACGTGGGGGTCGGCCACCTCATGGAGCGCGAGCGGGGCGCGCGCTGCCGGGTGCTCAGCGTGTGGGGCCGTCAGCTCGAGGCCGTGGGCTACTGGTACGACCAGTTACTGAGCGAGAGCCTGGGAAAGGACGGCCACGGTGCGACACCAATCACGGTGGTCAACACCAGGGATCTCCACTCGCGCGGACAACAGCACCAGCAGGGCGCCCGGGACAAGCTCATCACCAACGTGACGGTCGGCCATGTACGCTATCCGGCCAGTCCGATTGGCCGCTCCTTGACCAATCTCGATCAGCTCGACTTCCTGTCGGAGTTCCGCTTGACGGACGTGATGGACGCCGCGGTGCTCGGGACCAACCGTGCCTACAACGGAGACGGCCGGCCCACCGCTGACCTGCGGCTGTCGGCGCTCGACCCTTACTCCGTCGGGCAAGTGCTCCAGTTCTTCATGCTCGCCACCGTCGTCGAGGGTCGCCTTATCGGTGTCAACCCCTATGGGCAACCCGGCGTCGAGGCGTACAAGCGCGAGATGAACGGCATCCTCCATCAGAAGGCCGGGTCGCCTCGGGCATGATGCTCGCCCCGCCAGGCCGCCGGCCTCGCGTCCCATGCTGCGGCGAATTGCTGATCGACTTCCGTCGCGCTCATCCATGGCCCACGGGTCATGGCGGGGATGATCAGTTGCCAGGTGGTCGTGGCGAGTGGCTGTCGGCGGTTCGCAGCCATCGATCCCGGGCTCTCAGGCAGTCGCTTCGGCAAGGACCATCTCTGCTGAGCGGGATGGCTGCGGCCCCACAGCGCGGCGGCGGGGTTCGATGAGCAGGCGGAGCGCGTAGCCTTCCGGTGCGCCGGTGGCAGGGCGCGAGGGACCGACCCGGTAGACCGCCGACATGATCTTGCCCTGACGCAGGCACACGGGCAACGTGTCTGACGTCTCGCAGCGCTCGGCCTGTAGTGCCACCAGCCTGAACAGCGGAATCGCTGAGCCGGTCACGCTTTCCACGTAAGCGCCCGTCTCACTGATGTTGCGGATCATCACGCTGTTGAATCGAGTCGTCCCACGCGCATCTTTCCACACCATGCGCCCTGCCACTCCGAGCGCCTGGCGTTCCGCGTGGCGAAGTTCTCGCGTCCGATCAGTCTGTCTGGTCATCGTCAAGGTCGAGCTCATGCCTACGAACAGTATCAATCCATGGTCCAGTAGGCCAAATTATTGGCCGGTCCTGTCCAGATCTCAGTAAATGACTGCGGCAATGCTGTTTAGGAAGAGTGACGGACGACCGACAGTGCGGGGGGTATGGATACTTAGGTAACAGTAACGACGTCAACTGGATACTAAGTATCGCGAGCTAAGCTCATCCATCTAGCTTGGCGCCGTCCAGACCGAGGCGCCGCATCTTCAGATACAGGCCGCGGCGGGTGAGGCCGAGCACGCGAGCCGTTTCGGAGATGTTTCCCGTGCTCCGCGCGAGCGCGACGCGGATCATCTCGCGCTCGAGCTGTTCGACGGCTGTGCCGAGGGGGATGTCGGTCCGCAGTGACGATCCCGGGCGCGAGTCGGTCGCCCGGGGCGCCTCATCCTGCAAGGCGGCGAATCCCGGCGACAGGTGATCGGGTCGGACCAGGCCGTCGGGCCCGCTGAGGGCGACGGCCCGCTGGATCTCGTTGCGGAGCTGACGGACGTTGCCAGGCCACCAGTGCTGGGAGAACAGATCCAGGGAATCCTCGCTCAACTGCACGTCCGGCTTGCCCAGCCGCTCGCAGGCTTCACGAAGGAACAGCGCGCAGAGGTGTGGGATCTCCTCACGGCGCTCGCGGAGCGGCGGCACGTGGATGCGGATCACCGTGAGGCGGTAGTACAGGTCCTCCCGGAACTTGCCCTCGGCCACGCGTTGCTCGAGATCGGCGTTGGTGGCGGCGATGACGCGAACGTCCACGCGCTGGGGCCGCGTCTCGCCGACTGGCATGATCTCGCTCTGTTCTAGGAAACGCAGGAGCTTCGGCTGCACCTCGAGCGGGAGGTCCCCTATCTCATCGAGGAACAGGCTGCCGCCGGCCGCCGACCGGATCAGGCCCGCCTGGTCTTCAATCGCGCCGGTGAACGACCCGCGCCGATGGCCGAACAACTGGCTGTCGGCCAGTTCCCGCGTCGTGGTGGTGCAGTTGTAGGGAAGAAACATGCCTCCACTGCGAGGCGAGCCGAGATGGATCGCGCGGGCCACCAGTTCCTTGCCGGTGCCGCTCTCACCCGTGATGAGCACGGTGAGGTCGTTGCCCTGCAGCCGCTCAATCTGTTCGACGACGCGCGACATGGCGGCGCTGGCGCAGACGAAGCCTGGGAGGATGGCGTCCAAGGTCCGCATGGCGCGCTCTTCCGCCGGCCGGGCCGCACGTTCGCGGCTTCCGCAGAGGGCGAATCCCTGGCGCGCCACCGCCGCAATCATGCGGATCCGGCGGGTGATGGGCTGACCGATCGGGCGCGGCGACGCCACCGCGCCCAACCGCTGGTCGTCGCCTTCGTGGCCCAGCGATTCGACGAGGATCTCGCCCATGCCGTACGCCTGGCCTCGGATCGCCGATCGGGCGAGCGCCGACGCCGCGTCCTGATCGCAACCCGCAGCCGACACGATACGCAGCTGGTCGCCCGCACGCAGGAACACGACCGCGGCATCACCGCCAGAGGCTTCGTGCAGGGCGGAGGCGGTCTCGAGGGCCAGCAGGGCCGGCATGACTGCCGCATCCACCAATCGGCGGACGATGATGTCATCCGCTTCGCCGGGAGCGGACAGATACTCGCCGGTTGCCAGGGCCGGCGGCTGCAGGTCGATGCTGCGCGCATCCGCCAGATCGGGGGCGGCTCCGAGGCGCTCGAAGACGGCGATCGCCTCGTGCAGGTGCTGCTCGGCCAGCGACCGGGCGCCGACGCGCGCCACGAGTCGGCCGAGCGCCAGTCGGCTCAGTGCCGATTGGTACCGCTCGCCGAGCAACTCGAACATGCTCGCGCTCTGCGCGAGGTCGTGGTACGCGTCGGTCGAACGTCCTCGGCGGACGTGGAGTTGCGCGCGGAGCCGAAGGTAATCGCCCCAGGCTCCGGGCATCGTGCGGGGATCCAGCCGGGCGCTGATCAACGCGAGGCGCTGCTCCGCATCTTCCAGCCGTTCGTCGCCGAGGACAGCCTCGGCCGCCAGCAACTCCGCCTGCAGCGCGTCGGCTGGCGGCACGCCCTGGGTCGCGGCGATGTCGGTCGCCATCCGGAGTGCATCCGGGCGCATCCCGCGCCGCAGTGCCAAGCGCGCGGTCAGCAGCCGCACCGACCATTCATACCAGTGGCTCGTCTGCTGACCGTAGGTGCCGTACGCGTCGCTGGCCCGCTGGAGGCAGCTCTCGCTCGCGTCGTACTCACCGCGAATCAGGTGGATCTGCGCGAGGGTGTCGAACACCGCGCCCGTGGTCTCGTGCGACTGGACGGGGCTCCGGATGTCGAGCGCGCGGCGGAGCGCGCGCTCGGCCCGCGCGAGGTCGCCGAGGCGCACGCAGATCTGACCGAGCGTGGCGAGCGCGACAGCGAGCCCATGGAGTGAACCGGTTCTCTCGTGCAGGCTGACGGAGCGATCGGCGAGGGCCAGTGCCTGGTCGTGGCGGTGGCGCAGGAGCGAGACGTTCGCCTGGTTGCCGCAGACGATCGCCAGGACGTCTTCGGCCTGGGCGACGCTCGCAAGCTGCTCCGCCTGTCGCAGCGCCGCCATCGATTCGTCGAGGCGACCCGATTCGGCGTAGACGATGCCCGAGAGCGAATGACAGAGCGCGAGGTGCCGCCGGTCACCGACCGCATTGAGCGCAGAGATCGCCTTGCCGATCTCCTCGCGGACGATGGCGGCGTCTCCGACCTTCCGATAGCTGAAGGCCAACTCGAAATGCGCGAGGCCGATGGCGCGTGACTCGAGCGCGAGTTCGGCCTGGCGCAGTGCGCGACCGAGGAGCGCGATGGCGCGCGACTGATCGCCGCGGAGCGCCGCCAGCCGACCGTGCAGGCGCCACAGGGCCGACAGCCGTGCCGGCGGGATGCGTTCCCGCAGCACGTCTGGCGGCCGGCCCAGCACCGTGCTCGCCTGCTGGACGTCGTCGCGCAGCAGCCAGGCTTCCGCCATGGCGCAGCGCACGCCCAACTCGTCTTCCCGGCGAAGCCCGGGAGCGGACAGCGCCTGCGAGAGCGCCTCGATGGCGTCCACGCCGCGACCGCGCTGGAGCGCGGCCGTAGCCCGGGCCATCAACGACGGGAATGGCGGGGCGGACACGGCGAGAGTATAACCCGGCCCGATTCGTCCGCCTCCCCATCCTTGGTACTGACGCGTATAATCAGCGCATGGCTGAGACACCGCTCGATCTGGTGGGGGGGCGCTACCGGGTGCTCGGGACCCTCGGGAAGGGCGCGATGGGGCTTGTGTTCATGGCCCACGACCCCGTGCTCGATCGCAAGGTCGCGATCAAGCAGATGACCGCGGAGATCGCCGACAACGAGGAGCTCCGCCAGCGCTTCTACGTGGAAGCGCGCGCGGCGGCCCGGTTGAACCACCCGAACATCATCACCATCCACGAGCTGAGCGAGTCGGGCGGCGAGATCTACATGGTGATGGAACTGCTCGAGGGCAAGTCGCTCGCAAGTCTGATCCAGGAGCGTGCCGTGCCGTTGTCGCTCGAGGCGACGCTCGACGTGATGGCGCAGGTGTGCGACGGCCTCGACTACGCACACCAGCGCGCGATCGTGCACCGGGACATCAAGCCTGCGAATCTGTTCGTGACGCCATCCGGGACCGCGAAGGTCCTCGACTTCGGGATCGCGCGCCTCGGGTCGCTGCACATGACGGCCGCGGGCGCGTTGATCGGGACCCCGGACTACATGTCGCCAGAACAGGTGCGTGGCGACGAGATTGACCGTCGCACGGATCTGTGGGCCGTCGGAGCGGTGTTGTATCAGCTGCTGTCGGGGGCGAAGCCCTTCGAGGGCAAGCCGCTGGCGAGGCTGCTGATGGCCATCACGCAGACGCCGCACGTGCCGCTGCAGCAGCGGGCGCCGTCGGTGCCGAGAAGCGTGTCGGATCTCGTGGATCGGCTGTTGTCGAAGCCCAGAGATGCACGGCCGGCGAGCGCCGGCCTCGTGCGCGACGAGTTGAGAGCGATTCTCGGGCGGGAGTCGAGTACGTCGACGAGAGCACGGCTCTCCGACGACGACTACGGCGAGACCGTGTTCATGCAGTCGCCTGTCGCGGCCGCCCCGGCCAGGATTCCCCAGGTACCGACCCCGCCGCCGCCGGCGCCGCCGACCCCGCCACCGGTTCGGCTGCCGGAGCCCGCGCACGAGATCGAGACCGTCGCCATGAAGGCCACTCCGGTGGAGACGCTTGCGCCGTCGGGGCGGTCGATGCCCACCTCAACCGGCGCCATTCCGGTTCTCGATCTGCCAACCAGACCTGTGTCGACACCGCCATCGCGGCCTGCGCCGCCGCCGGCGACCCCGGCGCGGCCGACCGCTGCCGCGGCCCCAGTGGCACCGCCGCCTCCTCCTGTGGCTTCGAAGCCAGCCGCAGCCGTGGCTCGTCCCGTGGTGCCGCCGGTGCCGGCACCCGCGACCGCACCGCCCGCGAAGAGCGGCAGGTCGATCGCCGCGGTCGTGGCGGTCCTCGTGGTCGGCCTTCTCGGCCTGCTGTCGGTCGCCGGCGGAGCTTGGTGGTACTTCAGACCAGCCCAGACACCGGCGACGACGTCCGCGACGGCACCTGCAGGTCCGGCGGCCGGCGCAGCCGGCACGCAGCCCGCACAGAGCGGAACAACGCCCTCGGTGGCGCAGCCTGCAGCCGCCGTCGAGCCGCCGCCCAGTACGGCGACGCAGCTTTCCGCTTCAGCCGAACCACCTCCGGCAGCGTCGGCTGCCAACACGACCGATCCCAAGCGGACGAAGTCGACGCCCCCAGCCCCGTCGGCGCCTGCCAGAACGGAGACGGATGCGCGACCCGCGCCGAGCGCCGCCGGCCCGGCGCCGGCGGCTGGGAAGCGGGGGGGGACCGCCCCCCTTGACAGTGGCGTAACGGCGAGCCAGGGCAGGCGCGAGACGCTGAGGCAGGACACAGTCGATGCGCTTGCGGGGCGTTCAGGTCAGGCGTACGACGGCAGCCAGGAACAGTCGAACGTGGCTGCGGTGAATCGCATCAACGAGGTGCTCGGACGCTACGTGCAGGCGCTCGTCCACGGTGACGAGGCCGTATTGGGCGAGGTCCGCACGTCCCTGTCGAGCGAGGAATCAGGCTTTGTTCGGGCTCGGGCGCTCAAAGTACGCCTCGACGGCGTGCGCGTCGAAGTGAACGGTACCGAAGCCACTGCGCGGTGTCGCCGGACCGTGGAAGGCACGTCGGCGTTCGGCACGTCGATCCACGAAGAGGGCAACGCCGTGTTCCGCCTGACCCGGAAGGTCACGGGTTGGATGATCACCGACGTGCGATGAGGCCAGCGCCGTGTGCGTCTGCGCGTCCCCGTACCGGCGGCGGAGACGGGCGCGCGACGCCAACTCGCGTGCGTTTCAGGCGGGAGCGCGCTACGATCCAGTCATGGCCAGAGGATGGGAGAGCAAGGGAGTCGAGACGCAGCAGGAGGAAGCCGTGCGCATGCGGACGGTGACCACCGGAGACGCTGGCGCGGACGAGCGCCGCGACCAGACACGCCGGGCAACACTCCAACTCGCCCGGGCGCGAGCCGTCGCGGACCTCGGACGGGCCAAGAGCAAGCCGCACCGCGAGATGCTCGAGCGGGCGATCGCGGATCTCGATGAACAGTTGCAGGGGTGAGCGGAACTCCGGGCGTGGCGGGCCGCTCAGCTCCCGAGGATGCGGCTGAACAGGGATGACTTCCTGGCTACCACGCAGTTCTTGCCCCGGTGCTTCGCTTCGTAAAGGCTGTCGTCTGCGCGCTTGACGATCGTCTCCGGTGTGTCTCCGGCCGACATCTCGGTGGCGCCCGCGCTGATGGTGTAGATGAGTCGCTCGGTCCGGCCGCCGTGAGCAAATTCGTAGACGGTCCCGGCGACGTGCGCGATCAGGTCGCGAATGCGCGGCTCAGCCTGGCGTAGCGACGTGCCGCTCATCAGCAGCGCGAATTCCTCTCCGCCGTAGCGCGCGACGAGATCATCGGGACGCACCTGCGAGGTCAGCGCGCGGGCCAAGGCGAGGAGCACGCGGTCGCCGACGAGGTGGCCATACGTATCATTGACCCCCTTGAAATTGTCGATGTCGAGCAGTGCCAGGACGAAGGGCGTCTGGCTCTGCTGCGCGCGCGCCAGCCAGCGCCGGAGCGACTGATCGAACGTGCCCCGGTTGGCCACCTGCGTGAGCGGGTCGAGTGCGGCTGCGACCTCCGTTTCCACGAGCTTCGCCTGCAACGCGTCGATCCGCATGTTGAGCTTCGAGTAGTACGCGTCCTCGCGTTCCTGCTTCTCGGCCACGAACCGGTTCAGCGCTGACACTTCCTGCGAGATCCGTCGTTTCAGGTCGCGGATGTCCTCGACTTCCGCCAGCGTGTGGAACCGGTCCGAGTGTCCTGTCAGTTGCTTGTTGACCGACACCGCTTCCCCGGCGAGTTTGTCGATCGCCGACGTGAGCGTGCCGATCAAGTCCTTGATCTCGGTCTCGCGCTCGGCCGAGAAGTCGGCGGCCCGCGCGAAGAAGTCCCGGCACGTCGAACTGCACTCGTTCGCCAGACGGCCGAGCGTGCTCGGTGTCGTCTCCTTCGCCAGATCTTCACGGTACCGCTGGATCCGCTGCCGGAATGCCGTCGTATTGAGCGTCTGGCTGTCGGCCGCCTCCTGGCCGATGAGCGCCAGCAGCTGGTCGACGAGCCGCGCCAGCGGGCTCACGGTCGTGTCGATTGGGCGGGCGAGGCCGAGTTCGATGGGTCGATCGGTCATGTTCGGACACTGGCGAGGCGGCTGGTCTCAGGTTGGTAATCGGGCTTCGACGTGGGATCTTGAACGACGCCGGTCGGCACTCACTGCCGGCCGGTCAGCGGCACGCCCCAACCTAGCGCCAGATCCCTGATGTTCAGCAGCATCAGGACCCTGACACCCTGTTCCGCCATCCGCGCCGTGACGCCGCGATCCACCGAGCGGTCGAACGGGCCGGGCGGGATGAAGCCGCTTCTCAAGCGCAGGATTTCCGAGGATCGGCCCAGGCTCGCCGATGCGCCGCCCACGTTCACGTAGAGCTTGACCGGGCGGCCGTTCGCGATGCGACGATAGGCGTCCATCCGCTGCCGGACGGCGTCGGCGAAATCGCGTGGACGGAGCGTCGGGACGCCGAGGTGCCGGGCACTGTGCTCGAGCGTCTGCCACGCCATCGCCCGTCCGTCGGGCTCGAGGTCGAGAGCCATGTCGGCCTCACCGCCTGCGGTCACCGCGATCGACGCACGGGAGATGACGCCCGCGTCGACGAGTCGCGCCTCCATCTCCGGCCACGTGAAGCCGGGTTGCGTGGCGCCCCACGTGGAGGCCGTGACCGACGACACGGCCGCCAGATCGGCGCCGAGCGCCTTGCAGGCACATGCGACCGCGAGGTCGAGACCAGGAAACGATCCTGAGAAGCTGGCTGTCACGAGGTCGCCGCGGCCGACGCCGACGGCCGACAGCCGCTCGGTGAGCACGCGAGCCCAGGCGGGGTTGGTGGAGATCCGCTTGGCCTCGAGACTGCCGAGCGTGGTCATCAGCGGCGTCACCTCGCTGCCGATCAGCCCCGAGCGATCGATGCCCGCTTCGGCCTCGCTCTCGATGCGATCCCGCTGCTTGGCGGTCCGGATCACGTCCTCCGCCCGGCGCATCGTCTCTTCGGCGAACGCTGCCCGCCGAGCGAGATCGGCCGGAATGGTCGTGCGCCCGGTCGCGTCAGCGGCCGGTCCGGCGGGAATCGTCGCCGACCGGCCGGCCAGAAGCACCGAGAGTGCGAGGCCACACCCGATCCCGGCGAGGAGACGCGGAGGCACTCTGAATCGTCCGAGCGGCGGTTCGAATCGATCACACATGCGCCAGCACCACCAGAATCACGCGTACGAGCGCGGCGACCAGCAGCGTGGATCCGAGTGTGACCCAGATTCCCTGCGTGAGCGCGGTGTTCGCGATCAGGCCGGGAACGATGTAGCCGATCGCGCGGAGGCCGCCGGCTTCGGCGGGAAACGTCAGTTGAAGCTGCGCGAACGCGGCGTTCAACAGGAAGCCGGTGAGGATCGTCACGCCGAATCGGCGCCGGCCGTACAGCACGACGAGCCGCGAGATTCCGAAACGGACGGCGAGCCACGTGACCAGCGCGACCAGGAGCGTCGCAGCGAGCCGGCCGGGCTGATCGAGGTAGAGCGCCAGGTAGCCGGGGACGACGAGACCTGCCGAAGCAACACCGAACAACTCGGACATCAACAGGCTCAGCGTGAGGCCGATGCCGATTGCCAGTTCAACCACGTGAGGAGGCCTCCTCGAGGACGCGTGGCACATCGAGGCCGCGCGTATTGCCGCAGAAGACGAGTGAACATCCCGACGCTCTGGCGTGCAGCCAGTGGGCGAGTTGCCGCGGCGGGACGAAGTCCGGGGCACGACCTCCGCGGGCTGCGCTCAAGCGGCGCCACACGGTCCGCGGCGGTCGAGATCCCGTGATGATCAACAGGTCGGCATCGCGAAAGTCGCGGCTTTCTCGGGCGAAGCAATCGAGCCGTGGTGCGCGATCGGCCCGATGGTTGTAGATGAGGACCAGCGGCGGGCGCGGCGCCGAACCGCGCGGTTGGTCAGTTGCGGAGACGCCGTCCACGAGCACAGCCAGCGAGGTCGGATCGTTCGCGGCGGTCGCATTCAGCCAGTGCGACTCGCCATTCCGCAGGGACAGGACGCCGTCCCGGGCGGTGCCCGGGTCGAGCGGCGCGCGTTGAAAACCGGTGCGCGCCACGTCATCGGCAATGCCCAGTTCCCGCGTGACGGCCAGCGCGGTGGCCACATCCTCCTCGAACCAGCCCTTGCCGCCGGCGAGCCCGGCCGCGGTCACGCGCGTACCGACCGCCGCCGCACGGGCACGAAACAACGGGTCGAACAGAGGCTCGCCATGGACGAGGACCGCGTGGACCGGAATGGTGTTGGCCAGCGTCGACGCGATCGTCTGCAGGTCATGCCCCATGAGTTCGGTGTGATCGAGTCGTACGTTGGTAATGACGCCGATTGTCGCCCGAACGATCGCGCGCTCGGAAACGTATTGCAGTGTAGGGTCGAGGGCCATGCACTCGACGACGACGGCGCGGGCGCCGTGATGTCGCGCCAGGCGGAGCAAGGCCAGTTGCTCGCGGATGCTGGCCGGACCGCGGCGTACGACGTCGCGCTCGGCGCCGTCGGGCAGGAGGAGACGAGCCGCTGTGCCGGTCGTCTTGCCGAGAGTCGGAACGCCCGCCTCGCGCAGGGCCGACCAGACCAGCCGGGTCACCGTGGATTTCCCACGGGTTCCATTGACGTGGATGCGGATGGGAACGTCGCGCCAGGCCCGGTCGCGGGCCAAACGTTCGAACCCTCCAAGTGCCAGCAGCACGAGCAGGCAGAAGAGTAGCGGCGTGATCACGCGCCAGTATAATAGAACGACCGTGACCCCACGACCACGTCGCACGTCTTGTGCACTGTTCGTCGTCTTGGTGCTCCACGCCGCGGGATGTCAATGGCGCGAGCCGTCCCGCGACATCGTGCCGCCGCCCCCTGCGCCGGCGGCCGACGTCGCGCCACCACGTCCCCGTATTGTGGTGCTGGGCGACAGTCTGACCGCGGGGCTCGGGCTGTCGAAGGCTGATGCGTACCCCGCGCTCCTCCAGCAGCGGTTGGACCGCGTCGGACTGCGCTGGGAGGTGGTGAACGCGGGCGTGTCGGGCGACACCACCGCGGGCGGCCTCGCCAGGCTGGATTGGGCGCTCGACGGTGACGTGCGGATCCTCATCGTTGCGTTGGGGGGCAACGACGGGCTGCGCGGGCTCCCCGTCGCCGCCATGAGGCGTAACCTGAGCACGATCATCGAGCGCGCGCACCGCCGGAAGGTCGAAGTGCTGCTGACCGGCATGGAAGTGCTCACGAACATGGGCCCGGAGTACCGGCAGCAGTTCCATGGGGCCTTTCCCGACCTTGCCGGGCAGCACCACGTCGCGTTCCTGCCGTTCCTGCTCGAAGGCGTGGCAGGACGGCCCGACCTGAACCAGAACGACGGCATACACCCGACCGCCGCCGGGGCGCGCATCATCGCCGACCACGTGTGGGCGGTGTTGCAGCCGATGCTGCCGGCGGTCGCACGATGACAATCGCCACACCGATGATCGAACTGCGCGGCGTTTCCAAGACCGTTGCCAGCGGAATCTCGTCGCTGACGATCCTGCATCCGCTCGACCTCGACGTACCGGCCGGGCGGTTCGTGGCGATTACCGGGCCGTCGGGCAGCGGCAAGTCCACGCTGCTCGGCCTGATCGCCGGACTCGACGGGCCGACGAGTGGCACCGTCGTGATCGACGGAACCGACATCACGCGCCTCGACGAGGACCGGCTGGCGCGCCTGCGCGGTCAGAAGATCGGCTTCGTCTTCCAGTTCTTCCATCTGATTCCCTCGCTCACCGCGTACGAGAACGTGATGGTGCCGATGGAGATTGCCGGCCGCGCGGACGCGGCGTCGCGCGCGTCGGTCTTGCTCGCCGAGGTCGGCCTGACGGACCGCGGACATCACTACCCGTCCCAGCTCTCGGGTGGTGAGCAACAGCGAATCGCGATCGCCCGCGCACTGGCCAACGACCCGCTGATCCTGCTGGCCGACGAGCCGACGGGGAATCTCGACACGACGAACGGCCAGCACATCATGGACCTGCTTCGCGACGTGAACCAGCGCCACGGCACGACGCTGGTCCTGGCGACGCACGACGCGCAACTGGCCGCGATGGCGGACGAGCGGCTGGCATTGCGCGACGGCATGTGGGTTCCCGAGGGTCCGGAGTCGAGCGTCTAGGGTCGAGAGCCCAGAGCCCTTTATGTCCTTTGTCCTGCGCATGGCCATTCGCGAGATCCGCGCGTCGTGGCGACGCCTGTTGCTGTTCTTCGTCTGCATCGCGCTCGGCGTGGGCGGGATCGTCCTGCTGCGGTCGGTTGTGCAGGACGTGCGGGCGACGATCGCGAGCGACGCGCGCGGGCTGATCGCGGCCGATGTGCTGATCACCACCGGACGTCCGTGGGACGCGAAGTCGAGAGAAAGCCTCGAGAAGGCGCTGGCCTCCGCGCCGGTCGCCGGTCGTGTCGAGGGTGTCGAGACGACGACGATGGTGCGGCCCGCAGATGAACGGCGCCCGATCGCCAAGATGGCCGAGGTACGGGGCGTGCAGGGAGGCTTCCCGCTCTACGGCCGGATCGAACTCCAGGACGGGCAGCGGTACTCGCATCGCCTGCTCGAGGGCCGGGGCGCGCTCGTCCGCCCCGAGCTGCTGTACCAGCTCGAGTCGAAGGTCGGGGAAGAGATTCTGATTGGCACCGACCGCTTCACGATTCGGGGCATCCTGGTCTCCGAGCCCGGCCGGCGGATCGCGGGTTTCAGCTTCGGCCCGCGCGTGCTGGTGGACGCGGCGGATCTGGAGCGTTCGGGCCTGCTCGGGTTCGGCAGTCGGGCAACGCGCGAGGTGCTCCTGAAGCTGCCCGATGGCGCCGTGGCCCCGCTCGTCGCGAGACTGAAGGCGGATCTGAAGGGGCAGTTCGTCAACGTGCGCTCGTATCGCGGCACTGAGGACCATGTCGGGGAAGACCTGTCGCGCGCCGAGAACTATCTGAGCCTCGTCGGTCTCGTGATTGTGATTCTGGGCGGCATCGGCGTCTCGAGCGTGACCCGCGTCTTCGTGCAGCAGAAGGTTCGGAGCATCGCGGTCCTCAAGTGCCTCGGCGCCACGAGCCGCCAAGTGTTCACGGCATACCTGGTGCAGGCACTGCTCCTCGGGGCGGCCGGCTGCGTCCTGGGCGTGGGACTCGCGGCTGCCGGGCTGGCGGCCATCCCGTGGATCTTCTCCAACCAGGCGCTGGCCGGTATCGCCCACGATCTCACGCCGTCTGCCGTGGTCCAGGGCGTGGCTATCGGTCTGCTCGTGGCCGTGCTGTTTTCGGTGGTGCCGCTGCTCGATGTCCGACGTGTCAAGCCGTCGTTGCTGCTGCGCGATGCGATCCGTGCGAAGGAACGCGACTGGGTGCGATGGGCGGCCCTGGCCGTGCTGCTTGCCTCGCTGGTGCTCATCGCGAGCTGGCAGGCGGCGTCGCTGAGGATCGGGCTTGCCGTCTCGGTCGGTCTGGCAGCCGTTGCGCTCGTCCTGCATCTGGCGGGAATCGCGCTCGTGCGCGCGCTCCGCCCGCTGGCCGCATCACGCTCGGTGGCGCTGCGTCACGCGGTACTGCGCCTGAGCCGTCCCGGCAACCAGACGCGGGCGGTGCTGCTCGCCGTCGGCCTCGGGACCTTCTTCATCGTCGGCGTCCGGTCGCTGCAGGCGAACCTCCTCGATCAGTTCACGCTGACGATCGATGCGACATCGGCTGACATGTTTCTCATCGACGTGCAGCCGGACCAGGCGGCCGGCGTTTCCGCTCTGATCGCAGAGCGCACGAAGCGGACGCCGCCGCCGCCAATGCCCGTGCTTCGCGCCCGCGTGACGGCGGTGACCGGTCGCGAGGTGAACCTGAAGACCTACGACGAGGTCCGCCGGAATCACGGGCTGGGCCGCGAGTTCACCGTGACGTGGCGGGACCGCCTCCAGCCGAATGAGCGCGTGATGGCCGGGCGGTTCTGGGGGGCGGGGCGCACGGAAGTGCCCGAGGTGTCGATTGAGCAGGGCCTCAGCGAGCGGTCGAAGATCCACGTCGGCGACACGATGCAGTTCGACGTGATGGGACGGGTCGTGTCGGCCAGGGTGACGAGTGTTCGGCAGGTGGACTGGCGCGACGCGCGACAGGGAGGGTTCATGTTCGTCTTCCGGCCCGGTCCTCTCGATCGGGCGCCGGCGACGTACGTGGCGACTGCCAGGGGGCCTGTCGACCCGTTGACCCGCGCGCGGCTGCAGCGGGATCTCGTGGACCGGTTCCCCAACGTGACCGTCATCGACCTGCGCGAGATCCTCCAGAACGTCGAGAAGGTGCTGTCGAAGGTGACGCTCGGGGTGAGCGTCGTCGGCGGTCTGGTGCTGGTCGTCGGGGGGCTGATCCTCATCGGATCCGTTTCGATGACACGGTTCCAGCGCATCTACGAGGTGGCGATCTTCCGGACGCTCGGCGCCGGAACTCGACTCCTCACCGTGATGACGGCGTTCGAGTACGGCGTGCTCGGCCTCCTGGCCGGGGCTGTGGGGTCGACCGCCGCCATTGTGCTGACGTGGTACATCAGTCGGTATGCCCTCGACATCCGCTGGGCGCCGTATCCGCTCATCACGCTCGCGGGCATCGCGATCACGACGGTGCTCGTGTGCGGCGTCGGCCTCGCCGCCAGTGCCGACATCCTGCGGCGGCGCCCGCTCGGGACGCTCCGTTCGGAATAGACCGGCAGCCGCACGGCGTCTTTCCCTTGCCCCTTCCATTCTTGACCCTCCCCAACGATAATCTGACGAATCGTTGCCCTTCACACCCACGCCCGGCGGAGGCCTTGAATGAACAGACACCTGCTGGAGCTTGCGTCTCGAACGCTCGGAGATGCGGCCCGTCGCCAGGATCAGGACTCCCTCAGCATCGAGGGGCGACTGAGGGAGCTGTCGTTCAACCTGTGGTGGAACTGGCATCCACAGGTGCTCGAGATGTTCCGCGAGCTCGATCACGCCGGCTGGATTGAGACGAACCACAATCCGATTGCGCTGCTGAAGCGGTTCAAACCCGGCGAAGTGGCCCGGCGGGCGGCGGAGTTGTCGCTCGAAAACCGGATTAGCTTCCACTATCGCCGTCTGCAGGAGTATCTCGGGTCCGAGATCTCCTGGTGTTCGGTGCAGGCTGGAGCGCTGCGGGTCACGCCGATCGCCTATTTCTCGGCGGAGTTCGGCCTCCATGAATCCCTGCCGTTGTATTCCGGCGGGTTGGGGGTCCTGGCCGGCGACTACCTGAAGAGCGCGTCGGACCTCGGGCTGCCGGTGGTGGGCATCGGTCTGTTCTACGCGAACGGCTATTTCCGGCAGCGGCTCGATCCCTCCGGCTGGCAACAGGAGGAATACGGGCTGACAGACGTCGAACGGTTGCCCATGCGGCGTCCCGTCGGGCCGGACGGCGCGCAGATCACCATCCAGGTGCCGTGCAACGGCGAGATGCTCCACGCAGGACTCTGGATTGCCCGGGTCGGCCGGGTGCTCCTGCTGCTGCTCGATTCCGATGTCGACGCCAACCCGCCGCACCTGCGGGAACTGACGGCGCGCCTGTACGGTGGTGACCAAGTCACCCGTATCCGGCAGGAAATCCTGCTGGGTATCGGCGGTCTGCGCGCCCTGCGCGCGTTGGACATTCGACCGGCGGTCCTGCACCTCAACGAGGGCCACAGCGCCTTCGCGGTGTTCGAACGGTCGCGCGAGCGGGTCGAAGAGGACGGACTGTCGTTCGACGACGCCCTGCGGGAGACGGCGCTGCAGACGGTGTTCACGACGCACACGCCCGTCGCGGCCGGTCACGATCGATTCGACGCCGGACTGATGGATCGCGAACTCGGCTGGCTTCGCACCGCCCTTCGGATCGACAGCAACCGGTTCCTCGGGCTCGGTCGGGTGAACCCGGGCGACCATGGCGAGACGTTCTGCATGACGGTGCTCGCGCTGCGTGGGTCCCGCCACCGTAACGGGGTCTCGAGCCTGCACGGGCACGTGGCCCGCCGCATGTGGCAATGCGTCTGGCCGGCCCGCGACGAGGAGGCGGTGCCGATCGGCCACATCACCAACGGTGTCCACGTGCGGTCGTGGCTCGCGCTGTCGATGAACCGGCTCTACGATCGCTATCTCGGCGTGGACTGGCCCTCGCGGCAGAGCGAGTGCTCCACGTGGGCGGCGCTTGCGGGGATCGACGACACCGAACTGTGGGAGACGCACTCCGTGCTTCGGCGGTATCTGATCGATTTCGTGTGCCGGCGCAGCGGCCGGCCCGACCTGCTCAATCCCTATGCGCTGACGATCGGGTGTGCGCGGCGTTTCGCGACGTACAAGCGTGGCACCATCGTGCTGACCGACCTCGAGCGGCTCGCGCGGATCGTCAGCAACGCCGCGGGCCCGGTCCAGATCGTGTTCGCCGGCAAGGCGCATCCCAAGGACGACCCTGGGAAGAGGCTGATCCAGCAGATCGTCCAGATTACCCGCGACAGCCGTTTCGCCGGCCGCATCGCCTTCGTCGAAGACTACGACATCAACGTGGCCCGATACCTCGTGCAGGGGGTCGACGTCTGGCTGAACACGCCGCTACGACCTCTCGAAGCGTGCGGCACGAGCGGTCAGAAGGTCGTGCTGAACGGCGGCCTCAACTTGTCGGTGCTCGACGGATGGTGGGCGGAGGCCTACGACGGCCACAATGGGTTTGCGATTGGTACCGGCAACGTCCATGCGAACCCCGACGTGCAGTGGCGGCGTGACGCGACGTCGCTCTACGACACGATCGAGCAGGACCTCGTGCCGCTGTTCTTCGATCGCGACCCCTCTGGCGTTCCGCACCGCTGGGTCACGTACATGAAGCGATCGATCATGAGTCTGGCGTGGCGGTACAACGCCGATCGGATGGTGACCGACTACGTGAATCAGAGCTACGTTCCGGCGGCTGGCGGCCTGTGTTCGGAGTGATTCGGACGGGCGTTCAGGGCCGGACTCTCGTGCTATGATTGGGGTTTATCGGAGCTCCGAGGAGACGGGAATGGACATCCAGCACTACAAGGACGCACTGGTCAGAAAGCGCACGGAGATTCTGGCGACCGGCGGGATCAAGCCGCTTCAGAACGACAACAACAGCCGTCAGGGTGACCTCGCCGATCAGGCCAGCGGGAACAACGAAGTCCATATCCAGCTCAGGCTGAAGCAGACGGATGCCAAGATTCTGCAGGCGATCGACGAGGCGCTGCTGCGCATCGACAAGTCCACGTACGGCGTCTGTCGCGATTGTGGCCAGCCCATCGCGTCCGCCCGGCTCGAGGCGATTCCGTGGACCCGCGTGTGCAAGACCTGCAAGGAGAAGCAGAACGCGTGACGCCTGCCGAAACCCTCGAGTGCCTCGTGCAGTTCTATCGCGAGAAAGGGGCCCTCGAGCGCCGTCACGAAGCGGTCGCCCGGACGGTCGGCCAGTACGATCGCAACAACGCCTATCAGTACATCATCGCGCGCGAGCAGCAGCACCTGAGCTGGGTGGCGGATGCCATCGGTGAGACGGGAACGACAGTCACCGATCTTCCGCCGGTCGAGAACCTGTCGCGCCAGAAGCAGGACGAGGACGCGCTCGCCGTCGTCGCCGCCGACGCGCGGGCGCTCGAGTCGCTCGTCGCCGGCTGGCGCGATCGGGTGACGCGGATGACCAACGCGCGGCATCGCCTGATGCTGCAACTCGTGCTCGGCGAATCCCTCGAGCACACGCGCCTGCTCCGGCAGGCGGCCGAGGGACGGATCGATCTGCTCGGCCGCCGCACCGGCGGCGAACGAACGGCCGGGTCGGTGCTGTCCACCCGCTGGGTGGAGTAATGGCGGCATCGATCGCGATCGCGCTTGGAAGCAATCTTGGTGACCGTTGCGCGCATCTCGATTTTGCCGTCTCTCGGCTGCGCGGTCTGACCGACGACCTGATCGTCTCCACCTATCACCAAACCGACCCGGTTGACGTCGTGGGATCACAGGCGCTGTTCCTCAACGCGGCCGCTGTGGGCACGTATCGGGGCACGGCGCGGCAGTTGCTCCAGACACTGCTCGCCATCGAAGCCGAATGTGGACGACAGCGGCCGCACCGAGGCGCAGCCCGCACGCTCGACCTCGATCTCATCCTGTTCGGCAGATCGGTGATTGACGAGCCTGGCCTGCAGGTGCCGCATCCGCGGTTCCGCGCCCGTCCGTTCGTGCTGGCGCCGCTGGCGGAAGTGGGGCCGGACCTGATCGATCCGGTAACCGGACAGACCGTCGCACAGTTGCTGGCGGCAATGGTCCGCGGTCCGCGTTGATCACCGACGCTGCCGCCGCCCCGCGTCACGCCACCTGTTCGGGGCGCATCGAGCTGCTCCCCTACAGGGTTGCTTCTCGCTCCTGACTCCTGACGTGTACGCGCCAAGGGCCGCGCCAGCGTGTCCGCCGGGCGCGGCCCTTGGTTCCGACCTGGCCCCAGCTACTGCTTCGTGTAGACGGTCTTGCGCTCGCCGCGCGGACTGGCGCTGACCACGGTCAGTTCCTTGCCGTCGGCGCTGAGCGACCAGGTCTCGGTGGATTCCATGGTGCCGTTCGGCGTTTCGCGGACGGTCTTGATGACGAGCTTCGCTCCGTCGATCTTCGCGGTGCTCTTCACCTCACCCATCGGCCCCTTGTTGACGCTTTCCGTGCCGTCGAGCTTGTATGTGGTCGCCATCGTCTGCTCGCCACGCTTCATCTCGCGGGTGAGTTCCGTGGCCGTCTGCTTGACGGTCATCGGCGCGGGCGGACCGCCCGGTCCGCGGCCGCCGCTCGGCTGATCACTCTTCGCCGTGTCTGGCGCCCACGTGCCGGAGAAATCCGGCTTCGCCTGTGCCATCACCATGGCCGCCACGGCCAGCACCATCACGAACGTCAGCAATGCCACTCTTTTCATCGTGCCTCCACTGAACGGGATTGTCCGCATCGAGCCTACTCGTATCTCAGCGCCTCAATCGGGTCGAGGGCCGAGGCCTTCCGCGCCGGATAGAACCCGAAGAAGATGCCGGTGGCCGCGGCGAATCCGAACGCGACGGCCACGGCGTCGGGCGAGACATAGGTCGGCCACTGGAGGAACTGGGTCAGGCTCCGCGAGAGACCGTAACCCAGGCCGATGCCAATCAACCCGCCCAGCAGGCTCAGGACAACGGCCTCCACGAGAAACTGCATCAGCACGTCGCGCCCACGGGCGCCGATGGCGAGCCGGAGTCCGATTTCGCGTGTTCGCTCGGTGACCGACACCAGCATGATGTTCATGATGCCGATGCCGCCGACGAGCAGCGACACGCCCGCAATCGACGCGAGCAGCGCCGTCATCGTCTTGGTGGCCTCGGTGCGGACCGCGGCAATGTCCTCGAGTGTGCGGACCATGAAGTCGTCGTTGTCGCCCGGCTGGATCTTGTGGCGAACGCGCAGCAGGGCGCTGATGTCTTCGGCGACCTTCTTGATGTTGTCCGCCGACGCCGCCGACACCGTCATGTTCTGGATGTAGGTGATGCCGCGCATCTTCTTCTGCACCGTGGTGTAGGGCGCGAAGATCGTGTCGTCCTGGTCCTGCCCCATCGCCGACTGGCCCTTGCTGGCCATCACGCCGATCACCTTGAAAGGCTGGTTGCGAATTCTGATGATCTGGCCAATCGGGTCGACGCCTTCACCGAATAGCATGTTGCGGACCGTCGCGCCGAGAACGGCCACCTTCGCCGAGCTGTTGACGTCAGCCGGCGTGAAGAACACCCCGGTTTCCACCAGCCACGATCGAATCATCGGCAGGTCGACGTCGGTGCCCTGTACCTGGCTGAACCAATTCTGGTTGCCGGCCACGATTTGCGCGCCCTGCGACACGCCTGCGGCCAGGTACTGGATGCCCTGGATCTCGTTGCGGATCGCGGTGGCATCCTCCGGCGTGAGCGTGTTCGACTGGCCCTGGCCCTGGCGCACGCCGCCGACGGTCCAGTTGCCGGCGTTCACCATGACGACGTTGGTACCTGCCGACTGAATCTGCTGTTCGATCGATTGCTGGGCGCCGTTGCCGAGCGCTACCATCGTGATGACGGCGCCAACGCCGATGATCATGCCCAGCATCGTGAGCGCCGTGCGCATCTTGTTCCGGTTGAGCGCCTTCAGGGCGATCCGGAACGTCATCAGTATCGACATGGCTCTCCTACACCGTCACCGGAGGCAGGGCCGCGAGTTCGTCCACCGCCATGCGCCGCTTGGTGATCTTCTCGTCGGAGACGATGTGTCCGTCCCTGAACATCACTACGCGCGTGCCGTACTCGGCGATGTCTCGCTCGTGCGTGATCAGCAGCACCGTGATGCCACGCTCCGCGTTCAGTTTCTGGAAGACATCCATGACTTCGACCGACGTCCGCGTGTCGAGGTTGCCGGTCGGCTCGTCGGCCAGCAGGATGGACGGGTTGTTGATGAGCGCCCGCGCGATCGCCACGCGCTGCTGCTGCCCGCCCGACAACTGGTTCGGGTAGTGGTGTGAACGATCCGCGAGGCCGACCAGTTTCAACGCCTCGAGTGCCCGCCGCCTCCGCTCCGAACCCCTCGAGGACACACCGTTGTACAGCAGCGGGAGCTCGATGTTCTCGAGCGCCGACGTCCGCGAGAGCAGGTTGAAACCCTGGAACACGAATCCGATCTGGTGATTCCGGATGCGGGCCAGGTCGTTGCGTGACAGCCGCGAGACGTCCTTGCCATCGAGAAAGTACTGCCCGGACGTCGGACGGTCGAGGCAGCCCAGGATGTGCATGAACGTCGACTTGCCGGAGCCCGAGGGCCCGGTCACGGCGAGGAACTCACCGCGCTCGACGTCGAGGCTCACGCCCCGCAACGCGCGGACTTCCACCTCGCCGACGACGTAGCTTCGCTTCAAATCGCGAACGGAGATGACTGACATAGAGCGTCGACCGACCTGTTGTGCGTGCTGGTGTCCAGTGGGCGACGACGTGGGGGCGCAGCACCCTGCGCCCCGTCCGTTCTAGTGAGGCCCGCCGCCCGGCCGTCCCATCGGTCCGCGCTGCTGCATGAGCGGCGAGGAGGTATTGGACGCGCCCGGTCTGTTCGCACTCTCATTGCCGATGACAATGCCGGTCACCAGTTCCTGGCCCGGCTGGAGTTCGCCTTCTAGCAGTTCCGTGTACTGACCGTCGGTGATGCCCAGGCGCAGGCGGACGGACTTCAGTTGCTTGGTTCCAGCGGTCCACGTCCAGGCGCGGCCGGACGAGATCCGCGGAGGCAGCGGTCCGAAGAGCGAGTCGATGGTCTGGGCGCCCTTGGTGTTCATTGGTGCCGCGTCCGCGGCCTTCTTCGCGGTTGGCGTCGCGGTGGCGCCCGCCTGCTGGAAGGCCGACACGTCCATGCCGCGTTCCTTCATCCGCGCGAGCATCTGCTGGCGTTCGTCGGGCGACATCGACTGCAGCCGCTCCATGAACCGTGCCCGCCGCTCGGGATCCATCGGGCCGCCTCCGCCCCCGGGTCCGCGCGCGCCGTCGCCTCGCGGGCGGTCGGCGCCCTGCGGCCGATCGCCGCCGCCGCGTTCGATCGGGTGTGCGGGCGTTCCGGCGACCGGCGCCTGACTGGGCGTCGGTAGGGGCGCGGCGGCCGTTGCCGGCTGTGCGGACCGGGCGTTCTGGCCGCGGGCCGGGTTGGTGCCAGGCTGCGCTGCCGGACCGGAGCCCGTGGCGCCGGCAGTGGTCTGGTTGGGGCCGCCGGACGTCGCGCCGGGGCCACCGGCCAGGCGACCCGCGCCGCGCAGCAGTTCCGGTGGCACCTCCTGGTTCAGCGCCTGGAACACGTCGGTGGTCGGACGGAACCTGATGGCCGCGTTCGGCACGCGCACGACGTCCGTCTTCTTCGCGATCTCAATCTGCACGTTCGCGGTCATACCCGGCTTCAGCTTCAAATCCGGGTTGGGGACCTCGATCACCGTCCCGTACGTGACGACGTTCTGCACGACGATCGGCTGGAGCCGCACCTGCACGACCGTGCCGCCGAACTCCTCGTTCGCGTACGCATCCACGCGGAAGTGGACGTGCTGACCGGGACGTATCCGGCCGACGTCCGACTCATCGATGTTCGCCGTGCACTTCATCTTCGTGAGGTCGGCGGCGATGATGAACAGCGTCGGCGACTGGAAGTTGGCCTGCACCGTCTGCCCGACGTCGACCGCACGCTGAACCACGATCCCGTCAATCGGCGCCAGGATGACCGTATGTGCCAGGTTCACGTCCTGCTGGTTGAGCTGCGCCTGGGCCTGCTGCAGTGAGGCCTGCGACGATCGCATCTGCGCCTCCGCCGACTTCAGGTTGACATCGGCCGTGTCGAGGTCGCTCTGCGTTACCAGGTTCTTCGCGAACAGTTCCTTCGTACGCTTCAGCTTCACCCGCGCGTCGTCCACCGACACCTTCAGCCGTTCGACATCGGCCTGCGCCCGCGTCAGGTTGGCCTTCGACTGTTCGATCTGGGTCTGGATGGCGTCCGGGTCGATCCGAAGGATGACCTGGCCCTTCTTCACGATCGAGTTGAAATCCGCCCCCAGCTCCTTGATGATTCCAGACACCTGGGAACCCACGTTCACCGATGTCACCGCGTCGAGGGTCCCCGTCGCGCCAACGCTCTCGATGATGTCCCCCTTGCTGACCGCCGCAGTGGAAATCTTCGGCTCGGGGCCCGGTCGCGTGTAGTAGTACCCCCCCACGCTGGCGGCAATCGCCGCAATCACAACCAGGGTGATGATTGTCTTTTTCATAAGAACCTTCGGGCGTTCCTGACTGGCCTAGAGTCCACCGGTGCTCGAGCCGGAACCGCCGGTCCTCGAGCCGCTGCTGCCACTCGTCGTCGTGGTGCCGCCGCCGGTGCTGATGCCGCTGGCGCCGGAGCCACGCGAGGACGACGACGTTTCCTGCACGCGCTGGTAGTCGACGAGCGACTTGCGATAGTTGAGGATGGCGCGCAGTTCGCTGTTCTGCGAATCCGACAGGTCGCGCTGGGCCTGCACGACGAAGTAGTTCGTCGACATGCCGACCTCGAACTTGCTCTGCTCGGCCTCGAGCTTCTTCTGCGCGAGCTCGCGCGCCGCGCCGGCCGCTTGCACCTGCTGGTAGTTGCTCTGCACCGTCAGCGCCGCATTCGTCACGTCGGTGGCCACCTGGAGTTCGAGCGAGCGGAGCTGCGCCTGGGCCTGCGAGTACTGCACCTTCGCCCGCGCATAGCTCACATCCGCCGAACTGCGGCCGATCGGGTACGAGAAGGTCAACTGGACGTTCCAGTTCGGGAAGCTGTTCTTGCCGAGGAATGACAGGGCGTCGGTGTAGCCGCCGGGGACCGTGTTCACGACCTGGCCGCCGAGTTGCGAATTCCTGATGAGCTGTGTGCCGCCCGTGCCGGATGCCCCGTACGTGGCGGTCAGATCCAGCCCGGGCAGCATCTGGTTGCGCAGGTACCGGATGCTGATGTCGTTGCTCTGGAGGCTCTTGCGCGCCACGATCAGGTCCGTCCGCTTCTCGAGCGCCGTCCTCACGGCGCCTTCGAGGTCGACCTTCTCGCCGGCCCCGGTCGCCGGTCGGTCCGTCGGGTTGAGCAGGACATTCCAGAGGGCATCGCTCGTGCCACCCACGATCAGGCGCTTGAGCGCGAGTTCCGCCGTCTGGCGGTTCGCCTCGACCTGCACGAGCGCCTGACGCCTCGTTGCCGCCTCGGCCTGCGCCGACACGACGTCGATTGGCGCCATCGTCCCGATCTCGACCCGGGTCTTGTTGTCCTCGACGAGCTTCTCGGCCAGTCGCAGCGAGGTTCTCGCCACGTCGACCGCCTGGATGGCGTAGACCAGATCCCAGTAGGCATTCCGCGTGTTGGCGACGGTATTGATGACGAGCGCCCGCAGGTTGACGTCCGCGTTCTCGCGGCTGATCGTCGTCGTCGCCAACTGCTGCCGCGTGTTGTCGATCTTGAAATTCCGCATGAACGGCTGGGTGAGCGACGCCGTCAGCCCTGTCCGGTACTGGGGATTGATGGTGGCGTTGTTGCTCGTCGACTCCGTGCGCGTGTTCGTCCACCCGAGGCTGACCGCGCTGCCGAACCACGGGAGGCTCTGCTGGACGCTCGCGTTGTAGAGGTAGTTGCCGACTTCGATGTTCTGCCCGCCGCTCAACTGTGAGGTTCCCTGCGACCGGTTCCAGTTGTCGCCAAAGGTCCCGTTGAGCGTCGGACGGTAGGCGCCGAGCACCTGCGCAAGCGCGAGATCCTGCAGTTGTGGGTTCAGCCGTTCGACCACGAGATCGATGTTCTGGTCGAGGGCGCGCTTGACCGCCTCTTCCATCGTGAGGGGAAACGCACGGGCTTCCGCGGCGGACATCTGCGCGGGCGTCCGCTGCTGCGCCATCACCTGCGCCTTGGCTTGGGCGATGAGTTCCTGCACCCTCGCCTCAGGGACCGCCTGGGCGCGCGCCGCGCCGATCGCAGCCAGCACGGCCATCGACGCCAAGCACACAGTTCTGATCGGGCTGAACAACGTCTTCACGGATCTGCCTCCCACGTTCGGGAATGACTGGGGATGAATGGCTGGTCGTTCGTTATCGTCGGCCGTCTCGTTCCGACGATCGCTGGCGCTCATCTTCTTTCTGCATCTTCAACAGTCTCTGCCGCTGGTCCGGCGACAGGACACGCCGCATCCGGTAGAGCATCAGGATACGGGCCTTGCCGAGCGACGCGCGCACGGCCTCCAGTTGGTCCGCCTGCTTGATGACTTCCGCCTCGGTGACATCCTGGCCGGCGATCAGGTTGGAGAGTTGCTCTTCCCGGCGGCTGAAATCCTTGAAGAGATCTTCCTGCTTGGGGTAGGACGACTGGAAGACTTCCTCGATCCGTGCGGATTGGTCTGCGGTGAGACGAAGCTCGCTCTTGTAGCGCTCGTCCTGCCACCACTTCATCCGCGGACCCCGGTGCGCCGGCAGCTGCGGGTCGCGTTGACCCGCCTGTTGCGGTCGCTGGAAGTCGTGCCGCGGCAACCCCGCAGCCGACGCCGCCGACGCCGTCGCCAGCAGGATCATCAGGAACACTGTTCTCGTTGCCCTCATCACGGTCGACATACCTCCGCGCCTATCAGTGAATTACGACAGTCCCGGACGGGGCGTTTACCGGGGGGTGCGCGGCGAAGTACCACAAGGGCAAGGGTTTCAGACCTCTGTCGGGCCGTTGGCGAGTGCTGCCAGACGCTCGATGGCCTGCCCGACGATGTTGTCTGGCGTCGATGCACCGGCAGTGACACCGACAACAACGGGGCCGGAGGCTGGCAGCCACCCGTCCTCGTCGATTTCGGTCGTTCCGCCTACGCGCCGGTGCCGAATCCTGGCCGCGGACACCAGGCAGTTCACCTCCGCGATGTGGAAGGTGGGAAGGCGATTCGCGCAGATGCGCGCCAGGTTGCAGGTGTTGCTGCTGTTGTAGCCGCCAATGACCAGCATGAGATCGAGCGGTTGTTGGTCGAGAAGGGCAACGACCGCGTCCTGCCGGTCCTGCGTGGCGCTGCAAATCGTCTCGAAGGCTCGAAATCGTTCCTGCACGCACGCCTCGCCGTACCGGTCGCGCATCGCGTGGCGGAACATCTCCGCGATCTCGAGCGATTCGGACATCAGCATCGTCGTCTGGTTGGCGAGGCCAATGTGCCCGAGATCCCGGTCTGGATCGAATGCCTCGGACGCCGCACTGCCGAAGCGAGCCAGGAACGCCGCCGAATCGTCCGGGTTTCGAATGAAGTTGCAGACCTCCAAGGCTTCCGCGCGATTGAGGACGACCAGATAGCGACCATCGGGGTGCTGCAGCGCCTGCGAGGCGGTCGCCTGGGTCTCCTCGTGATGGATCTTCCCGTGGATGACTGCTGTGTAGCCGTCACGGGCGTACTGACGGACGTTCTTCCAGACGTTCAACACGGACCCGCATGTCGTGTCCACCAGCGTGCAGCCCTGCCGCTGCATCTGCTCGAGCGTCCGCACCGTGACGCCGAAGGCCGGGATGATGACGACGTCTTCCGCGCCGAGGCGACTGACGTCCTGCCCCGCGTCGGACAGGAAGCGGATGCCGAGGGAACGCAGCTTGTCGTTGACGTGGGGGTTGTGGATGATCTCGCCCGTCAGATAGACCGTCTGGTCCGGGAAACGCCGCCGCGCCTGGTAGGCGTAGTCCACCGCCCGGTCCACGCCGTAGCAGAATCCGAACTCGCGGGCCAGGTGCACGATGATGCGCCCTTGGCGGTAGCTGAAGCTGCCGTCCTTGATCTGCTGGATGAGCGTGCTGTGGTAGTCGGCGTCGAGGGCGCCGGCAACGGCCTGCTCGAGGGCAAAGCCCTTGCGGTAGATGAGTTGGGGCATGGATGCCCAAATTATACCAGTCTACCGGCGCGCCATGACGGCTTCACGCACGTGCGGGGTGAGATCGTCGATCACCGAGAGCGCGGAAATGCGGTGACGGGTCAGCGCCAGATCGACTGCGGTAAGGAACGCCTCGTCACCGGTTTCGCTGATGACGGCCGCGTTGTCCGCCTGCGGGCTGACCCGGGCGGTCGTCGGCACGGGCGGCCGCGTGGCGGCGACCTCTGCGACGGTCCACGAGGGGACGGGCCCCGTGTTGAGGAACCGTCCGGCCGCGACACCGAGCAGCAGACCCGCCGCGGCCGCGGCGGCGATCCAACGGGCGACGGGCCGGTGGACGCCCATCCGGTCGAGGCGGGCCGTCGAGGCGGGGAAGGGGATGACGCGCGGCGAGGCCGCTTCGTGGTCGAGTCTGGCGAGGATCGAGTCGCGCTGCGCGTCGAGCCGCGCCGGCGTGAACACTTCGTCGGCCTCGCTGGCGGCGTCGTGCCGCAGGCGCTGCAGCGGCGCCGTCAACTCGGTGTAGCGCCACGTGCAGGTTTCGCAGCCGAGCAGGTGCTGACGCAGCGCGTTGCCCTGTTCGTCGGCCGTCGCCTCGTCGCCGAAGTAGAGCGCGATCAGCCGGTCGTCGCCGGGGTGATGACGATCCAGCGGTTTCACAGGTTTCCTCCGAGTAGCGCACGCAGTTTGCGAACCGCACGGAACAGATGCACCCGCACGGTGGATTCGTTGAGCCCGGTAATCGTGCTGACCTCCTTCGACGAACATCCCTCGTAGTGACACAGGAGGAAGATGGTCCGTTGACGGTCGGGCAGCCGGCTCACTGCCGATGCAATCTGCGTGCGGCGTTCCCGCAACAGCAACCGTTCCTCGGGCGACGGGCCCAGGCCGGGTGTGGAATCGATCCGGGACCGCTCGCCCATGTCGCCGTCGATCGACGACACGATCCATCGCAACCGGCGCTGTCGGGCCTTCTGACGATCGAGGCATCCGTTGATCAGGATGCGGGTGAACCACACCTCGAACGGCAACTCCTCCCGAAACGACTCGATGTGCGAGAATACCTTGAAAAAGGCGTCCTGCACCGCTTCGTCCGCGTCGGCCGCGTCGCGCAGGAAATGGTAGGCGATACGGGATGCCCGACGCTGCTGCCGCGCCACGAGTGCCGCGAACCGTTCGCGCGCGGCCCCGAATTCGGCACGCCCGACGAGCGCCTTGACCTCAGCGGCAATCCGCGAGTCCTCATCGGGCCTGGCGAGTTCGGGCAGCGACACCTGCAGTTCGTCGGTCGGACCGTCCTGCCGTTCGGCGTCGCGAGCGAACTGGAGCATCCGGACGTCTGGCATCACCGAACCGCTCACCTGTCTGCTATGAATTACGCTTCGTGACGGCAAATGTTTACAGGGACATTCTACCGCGGCCGGAGACCGGCGAACGATGACGCGCCGCCCGACGATTGCGGGGCTGACGGCCGGGAGGAGGTCAGACCTTCAGCGAGGCCAGTGTTGCCTCGAGCACAGCCACCGCAGCGTGGAGGGGTTCGACCGGCGGCAGCGGCGTGCCGGCGGCCGCGAGGATCCTGGCCTGGGTCTCGACTTCGCCGCCGGCGTCGGTGAGCGAAGGAAAACCAAATGTCGCCCCGCCACCTTTGAGCGTATGCGCCTCACGGATGAGCGTGGTGAGCCCTGGGATCGGCTCTGCCGCGATTGCCAGCCGGTCCGCTTCGGCGCGGATGGTGGCCACCCGGTCGGTCGCCGTCTCCAGGAATTCGACCCGCATCGAGGCCAGTAGCGCGGCCATCTCGTCGTCGGGTTCTGGCATCATGCGTGGATCCTACGCCGAAGACCGGTTGGCGCGCCTGAACGCCGCGCGAACGCGCGAGATCAGGACGCCTGGTTCGAACGGCTTGATCAGATAGTCGTCGGCACCGAGCTCGAGGACCCGCCGCTCGGTGTCCGGCCCGCTCTCGGCCGTCAGCACGATCACGGGGAGCGTCGCCAGCGTCAACTCACGACGGAGCCGGTCGATGGCCTGGAACCCGTCCATCTCCGGCATCATCAAATCGAGAACAAGCAGGTCGGGCCGTTCACGACGTGACAACTCCACCGCGTGAAGGCCGTTCTCGCCCTCGAGGACCTCGTAGCCCTCTTTCTCGAGGAGCAGCTTGACGAGCATGCGGATCATGCGGTCGTCGTCCACGATCAACACACGCTGTCTGGTGCGCGTCTGGACGCGCGCCGTGTCGTCGTCGGCCAGGACGCGGTTCACTTCCTCGATCGACGTGATGCCCTGCGCCACGGCGTCCAGGGCCACGTCGCGCATCGAACGGAAACCCGCCTGACGCATGGCCGCCCGCAGATCGACCGCCGACGCGGAGTCGCGGATCATTCGCCGCATGGCATCGTCTGGTACGAGTGCCTCGGCGACCGGCATCCGGCTGAGATACCCGGTTTGCCGGCAGCGATCGCAGCCGGAACCCGGGCGGGCCACCACGGCCTTGATGCCATGGGCCTCGCCGAGTCGCCGGGCCTCATCCGCCGGGATTGTCGCGCGGCAGTCGGGGCAGAGTCGTCGCAAAAGGCGCTGGGCGAATACCGCGTTCAGGATTTCCGAGACGCGGAACGGTTCGAGGCCGAGGTTGAGCAGCCGGCCCACGGCCGATGGTGCGTCGATGGTGTGCAGCGAGCTGAGGACCAGGTGGCCCGTGTACGCGGCTTGCCCGGCAATCGACGCCACTTCGGAATCGCGAATCTCGCCGATCATGATGACGTTCGGGTCCTGCCGCAACACCGATCGGAGGACCTGGGTGAAACCGGTACCCGATTCCTTGTGAACGGGGATCTGGTTGATGCCCTCGAGGTATCGCTCGACGGGATCCTCGACCGTCACGATGTTCGTGCGGCCGTTCTGCAGAAGCTGAAGGCTCGCATAGAGCCCCGTCGTCTTGCCCGAAGCGGTCGGGCCCGTGAAGAGGATCAGGCCGTCCGGCCGCTTCAGCGCGCGCTTCAGTCGTTCGGACGTGGCGGCGTCGTATCCGAGATTGTCGATCGACTGGAGTTCGCTCGTGCCGTCCACGATCCGCATGACGATCTTCTCGCCATGCACGGTGGGCAACGTCGAGAGGCGCACGTCCACGGCCCGGCCGCTCACGCGCACACGGAACGCCCCGTCCTGCGGACGGTGCTTCACGGCGATATTCGTCTTCGCCAGGATCTTGAAGCGGTTCGTGATGTGCGGCCGCGCCTCCTTCGGCAGCTCGATGACCTGCTCGAGGATGCCGCTGATGCGGTAGCGCACGGTAGCCGATCCGGCAAACGGTTCGATGTGGATGTCGCTCGCGTGAGATTGCACGGCGCCGGCCAGGATGTGGTTGCACAGCTCGATGACCGGCGAGGCATTGACTGCGGACTGGGCGGCTTCCAGCGACTCGACCGGTGCTTCCGACTTCAGCCGGACGATCAAACGCTCGACCTCGCCCATCTTCGGGTAGTGGCGGTCGATCGCCTCGAGCACCTGGCTTCGTGCCGCGAGGAATTCTCGAGTGGTGCGGCCTGCGGCAAAACCGACGTCGCGGTCGGCTTCCATGTCGTGCGGGCGGGTGACGGCAAAGGTGATGGTCCGGTTGTCTTCGTGGAGCGGAAGCACCGTGTGCTTTCTGGCAATCTTCTCAGGCACGAGGCGCACGGCCAGTTCGCTGACCCGCACGTCGCCGAGATCGATCAATGGCACCCCCGTGACCTTCGACAACGCCGCGTAGCTGTCGGCCTCCGCCACGAGTCCCATTGAGACGACAACGTCCTGCAGTGCCTGCTTCTTCGCGGTGGCCTGCTCGATGGCCTGTACCAGCGCCTCACGGGTCAGCATGCGGGAGGACAGCAACTGATCGGCGAACGCCCGGACGCCACTGGGGACTCCGATGCCCAGGTCGCGTTCCAGCCGTCGCTCGGCAGGTGGTTCCGCATGCGGTTCACGGGGTGTCATGATGGCTTCCTGGAGCGCGGGTCACGACCGCACCCTCACACGGGTGGCGGGTGCGGGGGGAATGACGAACGCAAATCGACAACCGGTCGGCGCCGAGGGCTCCACCCAGATCCGCCCGCCGTGCTGGTCCACGATGGCACGCGAGATCGCGAGACCGAGACCGGTTCCGCCAGTGACCTGGCGGTCTTCGACGCCGACGCGGGAAAAGGGTTTGAACAGCCGGTCCACGTGTTCGCTGGGCACGCCCGGGCCGCAATCTGTCACCGAGAACTCGATGCCGTCCGGCGTCCGCGCCGCCGTCGCGCGAATTGTCGATCCGCGGGGTGAGTAGGTGATGGCATTGGAGAGCAGGTTCACGAGGACGCGAGCGAGATCATCGTGGCACCCGTGCAGCTTCGGCAGTCGGTCGTCCGAAGAGACTTCCAGCCGAACCTGCCGGTCCACCGCCTGCACCTGCATCGCCTTCACCGTCTCGTGCAGCAGTTCGGCGGGGTCCACGAGACCCGGCACCATTGTCCGCGCACCGGCCTCGATTCTCGACAGATCCAGCAACTGGTTGACGAGCCGCACCATGCGCTCGGTGCTCTTGAGGGAGATTTCGAGCATCTCCCGGTCCTCGGCCTCGAGACGCTCGGCCGACCCGGCGAGCGCGAGCTGCAGCGCGCCGTGGATGGAGGTGAGCGGTGTGCGCAGCTCGTGGCTGGCCATCGAGACGAACTCGGTCTTGATCCGGTCGACGTCGGCCTCGGTCGTCATGTCGGTGTAGGTGAACACGCGGCCGGCAGGACGCCCGTTGGTCAGGACGGGACGGGACGACCGGCGGATCACGCGACGCCGGGGCCTGAGGATGACGAGCCGATCCTGGTGCACGCGGTCGCCGGCGATGAAATGCGCATCGAGCCGGGCGTAGTAGGTTTCGGGGTGCTCGGAGCGCGCTGCGATGTCGAGCTGGAGCATGCCAGCCCCTTCTTCGACGAGATCTCGATGGCCGAGGCCCAGCAGGTCGGCCACGGCGGTGTTGGCCGCCGTGATCTGGCGCGACTCGTCGTACAGGAGCAAGCCGTCGCTGCTCGCGTTGAAAATCGCGGCGAGCAGGTCTCGCTGCCGCTCGGCGTCCACCTCTGTTGAGACCACGACTGTATCCCCTACCTACGCGGCGACCAGACGGGAGCAGATATCACGGACCTGCTGACCCAGCGTCAGGGCGTCGAACGGCTTTTTGATGTAGCCGGCCGCACCGGCGGCAAAGCCCTCGTCCTGGTCCGACGCCTGCGTGCGCGCGCTCAGCATGATGACCGGGATGTCGGAGGTCCTCGGATTCGCCTTCAGCCGCCGGCACGCTTCGAGACCATCCATCTTCGGCATCAGACCATCGAGGATGACGAGGTCCACGAGGCCATCTTCGAGCAACTGCAGCGCCTCAGATCCGTCGCCAACCGACCGCACGGCGAAGCCCGAGCGCTTGAGGGATACCTCCGACACGCGTCGAATGAAGGGGTCGTCTTCGGCCAGCAAGATCGTTTTGACATCCATTGCCGCATCCTTGGTCGTCGGTTGTGAGACGCCGGATCGAGACCCGTCGCTACAGCGACAAATCGGCGCGCGGTGCGGGAACTTGAACTGAGCGGTGTGCACGTGCGGGCGGAAGGCGCACAGTCGCCCCTCGACGCTGCTCGGGGCGGCCCTGCGCTCGCCGAAGGGGCGGATCGGCGCCGCCGGCCAACTGGGCGGCAGACGCCGGTCCTGCTCAGCGGCCGACTGGCGAAATAGGGCCTCCGGCCCCGTGGGAAATGGAGGTGCCCGGATAGTAGTGCGCGAGGATGGCGGCCGCCGAGTCGCCTCGGGCCGCTCTCGAGGTCGCGCCTGCCTGGCAGAGGCCCACGCCATGGCCGTTGCCTCGGCCGGCGAAGGTGAAGGAGTTGCCCTGGCGGACGAGCGAGAACAACGTGCTGCGGAGCGACTGCGGGCCGAGCGCCGCCAGCACGGCCATCCGGAAGTCGTTCCCGCGAACGATGCGGGGGCGATCCCCAACCAGACGGAGCGTCATGGCCCGGCCGGCCTCGTCCTTCCCGGCGATCTCCACCTCGCGCAGCCGGCCTTCGACCGCGAGGCGGGAATCGTCGCGCAGGATCGCCTCCAGGCGCGCGAGTGGCAGCGTCAGTTGCCACCCGGGACGTCGCGCGCAGACGGGTTCCGCCTGCGCGACGAGATACGAGTCGCCGGGGCTTCCCCACACCTCCTCGGCCGAACTCGTGTGTCCGCCGCAGTCGGCGTGATAGACGGGTCGAACGACGGCGCCACCGGCCCGCAGGATCTGGCCCGTGGTGCGGGCGGCCGCCCGGCGCGCCAGGCGGCCGATCGCCGTTGCTGGCACGCGCTGGAATACCTGGCAGTGCGTCGCGGCGCACACATCGAAGCCCTCTGAGGCATGACGGCCCAGGCTGGCGACCGCGAAGCTGCGGCAGATGATGGCCTGCACGTCGCGGATCTGGACGGCCGCCTCCACCGACACCGCCACCGAACCGAGTTCAGCCACCACGCAGCCGGCGACGTACTCGTCGAGCTCGATCGTCTCGATCTCGCCATCGAGCCGCACACGAAGTGTGTCGATGGGGAACGGGTGTACGGGCGGAGCCACGCGTGGCCGCCCGGGTGCGCGGGATGCGCACGCCGCGAGAAGCACGACAGCCGCCATGACCATCACCAGGGCGGGGACCAGATCGCGTCTTTTGCTCAAGATTTCAGTGCCCAGGCCGATTTCCTGTTTGGTGAGTGGTCTAGCCGTTTGTCTGTGCGACGCCGCGCACACCGGCGTGCGCCTTGGAGACTCAATGACTTCCCAGCATCCGATCCTGCTCCTCGTGGACGACGACGAACGGATTCTCGACGTCGTGGCCCGCTTCGCCCGACGCGCCGGCTTCGACGTCATCACCTGCGCGGGCGGCAAACAGGCGATCGACGAGCTGCGCCGTCAACCGGCCGACCTCGCCATGGTGGATCTGCGGATGCCAGACGTCAACGGTCTCGATGTCCTTCGCGCCATTCGCGAGACGGTCCCCGGGTGCGCGGTCATCCTGATGACCGGCTACGCGGGCATCGACAGCGCCGTCGAGGCGATCAAGCTGGGCGCGGTGGACTACCTCACCAAACCGTTCGACTTCGAGCGCCTGGCGCACGTGCTGGAAACGGTCCGGGACGAGGCCGAGCGGCGGCGGGGCCTGCTCGCGGCCGAAGGCGAGGTGGCACGCCGCCTGGAGTTCTGCGAGATGATCGGCCGGAGCGCGATCATGCAGGAGATCTTCAGTCTGATCCGGCGGCTCGCTCCGCACGTCCGGACGGCGTTGGTCACGGGCGAGACCGGCACGGGGAAGGAGCTCGCGGCCCGCGCGCTCCATCGGATGGGGCCGCGCCGCGACCGGCGATTTGTGGCGGTGAACTGCTCGGCGGTCGTCGAGACGCTGTTCGAGAGCGAGCTCTTCGGTCACGTCCGGGGTGCATTCACGGGGGCGACCGACACCAAGCAGGGCCTCTTCGAGCTGGCGGACGGCGGCACGCTGTTCCTCGATGAGATCGGGGAGCTGCCGTTGACCGTCCAGGCGAAGCTGCTGCGCGTGCTCGAGACGGGCGAAGTCCAGCGGGTCGGATCGCTCGAGACCCGGCGGATCGATGCTCACGTCTTCGCATCCACCAACCGCGATCTTCGCGCCGAGGTGGCCGGCAACCGCTTCCGCAGCGATCTGTTCTACCGGCTGAACGTGGTCGAACTCAGGCTGCCGCCCTTGCGGCGGCGGCCTGAGGACATTCCCTATCTCACGGCCGCCTTCGTCCGCGAGTGCTCGGGCCGATTGCACAAGCCGCTCGTCGGCTTGAGCGCGGCGGCCGAGCGCCTCCTGGCGTCTGCGCCCTGGGAGGGCAACGTCCGCGAGTTGCGGAACGTCGTCGAGCGGGCGTGCATCCTTGCGGAAGGGGACCTCATCACCGAGAAGGATCTCGCCGTGAACGTGCCGGCGGCGGGCGACCCGCCCGTCGCGCTGGCGCCGCCGACGTTCGCCGAGGCGCTGGTCCAGGTGTCGGCCGCCGAGCGCGTGCCGGCAGATGACGATCAGGAATCGCTCGCCAGCATCGAACGCGACCACATCATGCGCACGTTGCGGCGCGTTGGCGGCAACAAGAAGGCGGCCGCCAAGATGCTCGGTCTGAGTCGCCGCGCCCTGTACCGACGGCTCGAGCGCCATCAACTCGACGAGACGATCACGCGCCGCAAGGGGCACGACATGGTCACCGCGGAGTAGGAGCGCGTGCCCTCGCGTCACAGGCCACGCTGGTGACGGTGTGCGATCCCGCACGGCTTGACGGCCCGGCACTGGCTGGTCGTCGAGAATCGGCCCGAAAGGGCTGACGCCCCGACGTCCGAGGTGGCAGACCGGTTGCAATCGTCGATCCCACGCGTGCTAATCCGCACTGGGCAGTCTGGGAGGCCGCATGGACCGCGTGCTCGTCGTCGACGATGAAACTGGAATTAGGGGGCTGGTGACGCAGTGGGTGGAGTCGCTGGGCTGCACGCCAGCCGAGGCCGCGTCCGCAGAACAGGCCGTCGAAGCGATGTCGCAGACCCCATGCGACGTCGCGATCTGTGACGTCAACCTTCCCGGGCACGACGGTCTCTGGCTCGCGCGCCACATCCGGCAGTTCCACCCGGACACGGCCGTTGTTCTCGCGACTGGTATCCAGGATATCGAATCCGCCGTTGGCGGCCTCCGGGCCGGCATCGTCGATTACCTCCTCAAGCCGTTTGGGCGCGAGCGGTTCCGCGAAGCGATGGATCGGGCGCGGCAGTGGCATCGCGCGGCGGCTGACACCCTGAGATGGCGGCAGTCGGTGGAACTCGAACTCCAAACGAGACGACGGCAGCTCAGCGATGCCGTGCTGCGGCTCGACCTGAGCAGCGACGCCGCCATTCGGGGCGCGTTGGGGCTGCTCACGATTCGAGATCGGCCGATGTTCGAACACGCGCTTCGCGTCGCGGCGATGGCGGTTGAGATCGCGAACGAAGCGAGGCTCTCGCCAACCGAGACGGCGGATCTCGAACGCGCGGCGATCGTGCACGAAGTGGCGCGGACGGTGATTCCGGAGACGATCCTCTGGAAGCCGGGCGAACTGTCGGTGGAGGAGTGGACGATCCTCCGGCGCGAGCCGGATCTCGGGTACGAGCTGTTCTCGGGGATTCCGGCGCTCGCTTCGGCTGCCTTGGTTGTCCGCAGCATGCGGGAACGCTACGACGGCACCGGCTATCCGCAGGGGCTGGCAGGCCTCGACATCCCTGTCGGTGCGCGAATCCTGGCGCTGGCCGATTCGTATGACACGATGATCCGGCCGCGAGGACATCGCGAGCCGCTGACCCCGTCGGACGCCGCAACCGAGATTGCCGAGGGCCGTGGCACGCAGTTCGATCCGCGCGTGGCCGCCGTGCTGCTTCAGATTCTCGGCCACGCCGGTTTCGACGCTTCATGACGAGTGCCGGCCGAACGGCCGGCTCTGAGCGAAGGTCAACGGAGGCCGGCCTCTGCTACCATACGCGCATGCACTGGGAGCCGGTGATCGGCCTCGAGATTCATGCCCAACTGGCCACGGCCAGCAAGATCTTCTGCGGGTGTGCGGTCCGTGCGGGAGCAGCGCCGAACACGCTGGTGTGCCCTGTATGCCTCGGGCTCCCCGGTGCGCTGCCGGTCCTCAACGATCGCGTCGTGGACGACGCCATCCTCGCGGCCCTCGCGCTGGGGTGTGCGATCCAGCCTGTATCGGTCTTCGCGAGGAAGAACTACTTCTATCCCGACCTCCCGAAGGGCTACCAGATCTCTCAGTACGATCGGCCGCTCGCGCTCGACGGGCACCTGGAGTGGGGGAGCGGCGGCCGGGTCACGCGCGTCGGCATCACGCGCGTGCACCTGGAAGAGGATGCCGGGAAGTCGCTCCACGAAGGATTCCCGGATTCGGCGTCCCGGGCCTACATCGACTTCAACCGAAGCGGAGTGCCGTTGATCGAAATCGTCAGCCGGCCGGATTTGCGGGCGGCGGCCGATGCCGCCGCGTTCTTCCAGCGCGTGCGCGACATCCTCGTCGAGATTGGGGTCAACGGCGGCAGCCTCGAGGAAGGGCAGCTCCGTTGCGACGCCAATATCTCGCTGCGGCGGGCCGGTGAGGCGCTGGGGACGGCTGTCGAGGTGAAGAACCTCAATTCGTTTCGGTTCCTTCACAAGGCGCTGGACCACGAGATCGAGCGACAGCGCGAGGCGCTCGAACGTGGCGAGCGTGTTCAGCACGAGACGCGTCTCTGGGACGTCGCCGGCGGCCGCACGGTGGTGATGCGCAGCAAGGAAGAGGCCCAGGACTATCGCTACTTCCCTGAGCCCGACCTGCCACCACTGGCCGTCGGGCCGGAGCGGATCGCGCGGCAACGGCAGCGTCTGCCGGAGCTGCCTGACGCTCGCCGGCTCCGTCTCGCGGAGCGGTTCGGCCTCTCGGAGTACGACGCCGCGCACGTCGGCGCGTCGAAGGCGGTGACCGACTTCTTCGAGTCCATGATCGCGGCGGGCGCGCAGCCGAAGGAGGCCGCCAACTGGATCAGCGGCGAGGTCACGCGGAGGGTGAACGAGGGGAGTTGCGGCATCAAGGCCGCGGGCGTCGCACCTGCGGCCCTCGTCGAGTTGATCCAGCTCGTCGGCCAGGGAACGATCAGCGGCAGCGTCGCGAAGGACGTGTTCGAGAAGATGTGGGGGAGCGGCCGTCGCGCGTCGGAGATCGTGGCCAGCGACGGGCTGTCACAGATCGATGACCGCGACGCGTTGGCGGAAATCGTCCGGCAGGTGGTCGCGGGCAATCCGGCGCCGGTCGCGCAGTACAAGGCCGGAAAGAAACTGGTATTCGGGTTCTTCGTGGGGCAGGTGATGAAGGCGACGGGCGGGAAGGCGAATCCGACGATCGTGACGGCGCTCGTCGAACGCGAACTGGAGCGGACATGAGCGACGGGCGGGCCGGGACAGCGGCGCCGGCAACCGAAACCGCGACGCCGCCGGACGCCGCCGGGTGGACATGGCGCGAAGCGTCCGGTGTCACCCTGATCGCAGTCGTGGCGGCGGTCATTGGCACATGGCCGCTCGTGGCCCATCCGTTCTCGCGACTGATGGCACCGGTCGGCCCGGGCGATCCCTATCTGAATCTCTGGATCCTCGGTTGGGATCTGCGGACGCTCACCGAGACGCCGGTGGCATGGCTCACCGGCCGAGTGTTCGACGCGAACATCTTCTTTCCCGCCGAACGGACGCTCGCGTACTCCGACCACCTCCTCCTGCAGTCCCTCGCCGTGTGGCCGCTGTATGCGATCACGCGGAACCTGACGGTCTGCTACAACGCGCTCCTCTTCGGCTCGGTCGCCGGCTGCGTGCTGGCGATGTACGCGTTCGTCCGGGCGGTGACCGGCTCGCGGGCCGGTGCCCTCGTCGCCGGAGTGGCCTGGGGCCTGATGCCGTTCCACTTCGCGCACCTCCTGCACCTGCAGTTGCAGGCGCTGTACTTCTTGCCGCTCGCATTCCTGTTCCTCCACCGCGTCATGGCGGGCCGTCGCCGCCGCGACGCCGCGTGGCTCGGCGTCATGGCCGCGCTGTCCGCGGTGTCGAGCGTGTAC
Source organism: Vicinamibacterales bacterium (assembly GCA_036504215.1). Taxonomy (NCBI): domain Bacteria; kingdom Pseudomonadati; phylum Acidobacteriota; class Vicinamibacteria; order Vicinamibacterales; species Vicinamibacterales bacterium. The sequence continues at coordinate 278,249 of DASXVO010000035.1, forward strand.
TGGGGCGTGATCGGAACCGTTGCGCTCGTGCTGGGTGCGGCGACGCTCGCTGTCGGCGTCGGCCGGTGGCGAAGCGCGGTGATCGCGCGCCGGCTGCTGCAGGCGTTCGCCGTGGGTGCCCTGCTCATTGCGCCCGTCATGTGGCCGTACTGGCAGGTGCAGCGGCGCGAGGGCTTCACGCGCAACCTCTACGAGGCATCGCAGCACGAGGCGAAGCCGATCAGCTACCTCCGCGTCCCGCCGGGCAACCTGCTCTACGGGAGGACGGGATGGCTGCGTCCGCCCGCCGCCAGCCCTGCGAACCCGGCGAAGCACGAGGGTCCGGAACAGGAACTGTTCCCTGGCTTCGTGCTCCTCGCGCTGGCCGGGTATGGCGCGTGGAAGGGCTGGCGGTCTGATGCGCGGCCGTTCGTGTTGACGATGGGTGCCGTGGCACTCGGCGGGTTCGTGCTGTCGCTCGGTCCGGACGGCGTGCGCGTCCTGTACGCCGCGTGCCACCGGTTCATCTTCGGATTCCAGGCCGTCCGCGCTCCCGCGCGATTCGGCGTGCTCGTGGGTTTCGGCCTGGCGGGCCTCGCGGCCCTTGGCGTGCGCGAGTGGGGAGGGCGCCGCAGCAGCGGCGAACGGACATCGTGGCCGTACCCGCTGGCGTTCGTCCTGCTCGTGGGTCTCGAGTTCATCAACGTGCCCCTGCCGTCCGTGCCGGCGCCACCGCGATCGACGCCCGCCGGAGCCTGGCTCCGGGCGGCGCCGCAACCCGGCGCCGTCCTCTACCTTCCGCTGTCGAGCGACCTGGAGAACACACCGGCGATGGTGGCGTCCCTCGAACACGGCCGGCCGATCGCGAACGGCTACAGCGGTCAGCGGCCCGCGTTCTTCATGGGCCTGGTCGACACGCTGAACCGGCTGCCGGCGGCCGACGCGCTGTGGACGCTCCGCGACCTCAACGTCCGGTTCGTCGTCGCTTCCGAGGCGCTGGCCACAGGGTTGGCGCCAGGCCCGCTCGTCGAGCGCGCGCGCTTCGACGACGCGATCATCTACGAAGTGGTCTGGACGCCGGCGCTGGAAGCCGCGATTCCGCGGCCGGAGTTGCCGCCCCCGCCGGTTCCGGGTGCCTTGCCGTTTGCCGTCAGCGAACGGTCGGTGTACCGGATCGTCTGGCTGACCGGGGGATCGATGAGCGTCGCCGCCGGGACGGCCACCTTCACAGCGGACGTGTCCACCCACCATTTCGCCGTGGACGTGGAGACGGCGCCGTGGGTGGCACGGTTCTTCGAGGCGCGGGACCGGTTCGAATCCTGGACGGACGATCAATTGCTGCCCCTCCGCCAGGAGCAGCACCTGCGCGAGGGGCGCCGCGTCATCGATCGGACGACCCGGTTCGACCATGTCAGCCGGACCGTCACGACCGGCGACGGGCCCTCGCTGCCGTTGCCCAGCGGCGGGCGCGATGGGCTGACCGCGTTCTTCTTCGCGCGAACGCTGCCAATGGTGCCGGGGTATCGCACGCGATTCCCGGTCACCGAGGGCGGCCGCAGCTATCTGGTCGATCTCGACGTCCAGCAGATCGAGGCGGTGAGCGTGAACGGAAAGCCGGTGGAGGCGTTCCGCGTCGTGCCGCGGTTCGAGTCGGCCGGGAACGCGCGCCAGCGGGGGATCCAGGCGACGCTGTGGCTGAGCCGTGACGCGCAGCGCATTCCCCTCCGGTTCGACATCGAGGCGCCGTTCGGCGCGTTCCGCATCGAACTCGAACGACGCGACGCGCGGTAGCCCGGGCGGCGCGTCTGCACGTGCTATACTCGCGGTCGCCTTCGAGGACGGCCACGCACTTGCCTGTTGCCTGCACGGACGAGCCACTGTGATCGAGATCGAAGGGCTGTCCAAGCTCTACGCTCGCGATGTGTTCGCGCTCGACGACGTCACGCTGACCGTGGCAAGGGGAGAGTTCGCCTTTCTCACGGGGGCCAGCGGCGCGGGCAAGACCACGCTCCTTCGAATCCTCCTGAGACAGGAATGCCCCACCGGTGGGAGAGTTGCGGTGGACGGCCGTGACTTGGCGAGCCTGAGTTCGGCCCAGGTGCAGGCCTACCGCCGCACGGTGGGATTCGTCTTCCAGGACTTCAAGCTGATTCCCCGCAAGACGGTCTTCGAAAACGTCATCTTCGCCCTTCGGATTCTCGGCGTGCCGGACGTCCAGCAGCGGCGGCGCACGTTCCAGGTGCTGAAGTGGGTCGGCCTGCAGCACCGCGCCAATGCATACCCGGTGGAATTGTCCGGGGGCGAGCAGCAGCGCATCGCCATCGCCCGGGCGCTCGTGAACGAGCCGATGCTGGTGTTGGCCGATGAGCCGACCGGGAATCTCGATCCTGACCTCGCCCTCGAGATCATGACGCTGTTCCGCGAGATCAACGCGACCGGGACGACCGTGATCGTCGCGACGCACGACCGCGAGTTGATCCGCCGGGTCGGCCGTCGCGCGATTACCCTCGACCGCGGGCGGGTGGTGAAGGCGGGATGACGCCGGGAGCCCACGCATGATCGGCGCGCTGAAACATTTCATCGTCGAGGCGGCGACGAGCGTCTGGCGCGGCCGACGATCCAGCGCGTTGTCCATCCTCACGATTGCCATCGCGCTCTTCATGCTCGGCCTGTTTCTGCTCGTCACGGCGAACCTCGAGCGATTGGTCGACCGCTGGAGCCGCTCCGCGGAGTTCTCCGTGTACCTGCGAGACGACGCCACGACGGAGGAGCGGGGCACGATTGCGCAGGCCCTGAAGGCAGATCGGGCCATCGCGTCGGTCGAGTTCGTGTCGAAGGATGCCGCGCTCGCGCGCTTCCGTCGCGATTTCCCGGACCTCGCCCCGGCAACGCAGGGTGCCCCTCAGAATCCCTTCCCCGCATCGTTCGAAGCGCGGCTCGGGTCGGCGATGGCCGACGCCGCGGGTCTCGCGCAGCTCGCATCGCGTGTCGCCAGTATGCCTGGTGTGGCCGACGTTCGGTACGACCGGCGCTGGCTCGACCGGCTCGCGTCGCTGACCGTGTTCACCCGCTGGGCCGGGTTCGCGCTGGCCGCCGTGCTCGTCCTCGCGGCGGCGCTGACGGTCACGACGGTGATCCGCCTCGCGCTGTATGCGCGCCGCGACGAGGTCGAGATCATGGAACTGGTGGGCGCACCGATGGCGTTCATCCGCGGGCCATTCGTGTTCGAGGGAGTACTCCAGGGCGGCCTCGGCGCGTTGCTGGCGCTCGTCTCGTTGCGCATCGGTCTCGCTGTCGCCCGGGTCCGGCTCGCGTCGATGGCGTCCGGGATCGTTGACCCGGCGAGCATCGAGTTCCTGTCGACCGGTACGGTGCTGCTCGTCCTCGTTGGTGGGATGCTGGTCGGCTGTGTCGGCGGGTTCGTCGCGGCGCGACGGCTGCGCTGAGTTCAGATCGGAGCGTTTTGGTCGCCGTTGACAGCCGTGCGAGCCCTCACTAGACTGGGAATTGCCTACCGCTTCTTCCTGCTTGGCTAAGGAGTCGCATGCATCGTGTCCTGTTCGACCCGCGGCCATTGAGTGCGCATCGTCCGGGAATCCTCTTCGAGTTCTACCGCGAGGAATTGATCAAGCATCAGCGCTGTCTGCAGCGGCAGCGGGAGTATTATTCCGAACGCGCGTACGCGAGCGCGGAGAAGGCGCTGAGCCGCCTGCTCGCGCAACTCGACCAGCTGTGTCGATCGAAGAACGCGGACCAGGTGATGTGCCGTCTGCTGCGGCAATTCGACGTGGTCACCAATCTGTCGGCATGGTCCGACCCCAACAAAGTGAACTAGGTCCATCCTTCCACGCTTTCGCCGCGATCTTCTCGTGCTCTTCCGAGCGGCTGTCGAGGCGGTCAGTACGCCGCGGCTGCTCGAGGTCGCTCTGGCTCTCCCGGAAATCCAATCGGTCCTCGACGCCGGCTCGGTCCGCGTACTCTCCGCAGGCAAGGCGTCCGCGCACATGGCGGTGGCCTACGCCAGTGCCGGAGCACCCGCCGTGGCCGGTGTCGTCGTCGGCACGCATGCCTCCAGCGCGCTGCCGGCGCCATTCGAGTGGATTCCCGGCAGTCATCCCGTGCCCGATGCCCGTAGCGTCGCCGCCGGCGCCCGCAGCCTGGAGCTCGCGCGCGGCGTTCCGGCCAACGGCGCGCTGGTGGTGCTGCTGTCAGGTGGGGCGTCCTCCCTGCTGGCGCTGCCCCGAGCGGGAATCACGCTCGCGGACAAGCAGAGCACCACGCGTCGGCTGTTGCTGGCAGGCGCGGACATCGATGCGCTGAACACCGTGCGAAAGCACCTGTCGGCCATCAAGGGTGGCCAGCTGGCGGCCGCCGTGGCGGGGCGGACAGTGGCTCTCGCCGTCTCGGACGTCGTCACCAACGACACGAGCGTGATTGGGTCCGGTCCGACAGTGCCGGATCCGACGACATTTGCCGACGCGTGGCGGATGCTCGAGCGACTAGGCGGCGTGGGGTCATATCCCGCCGCGGTGGTCGATCTGCTGCGGCGTGGAACCGCCGGGGAGGAACCGGAAACGCCCAAGCCTGGCGACCCCCGGCTGGATCGCGTGCTCACGCGAGTGATTGGAACTCGCATGGACGCGGTTGCTGGCGCCCGCCGTGCCGCGGAGGCGCTGGGGTACGCCACCATCGTCCTCGACGAGCCCGTGGTCGGGGAGGCGCGCGAGGCAGGGCCGGCGCTTGTCGCAATGGTACGTCACCGGACCCGGGATGTGCGTGGGCCCGCTTGCGTGATCGCGGCGGGCGAGACCACTGTCCACGTCACCGGCCGCGGGCGCGGCGGCCGCAATCAGGAACTCGTCCTGTCGGCGGCCCGCGCGATCGCCGCGCTCGGCGGTCCGGCGGCGATGCTCAGTGGCGGGACAGATGGGATTGATGGTCCGACCGATGCGGCAGGTGGCATCGCGGACGGCACCACGCTCGTCCGTACCGAGCAGGCTGGACTCGGGACTCCGGAGGCGTTTCTGGCCGACAACAACGCCTATCCGCTGCTCCACGCTCTGGGTGATCTCGTCGTCATCGGGCCCACCGACACCAACGTCGGGGACGTGCAGATCGTGCTGCTCCAGTGCGCGCCCGTGTAGCTCTCCCTCGCTACTCGGCGAACCGTCGCGGTTCGCGAGTGATTCTGTCAGACTACGCGGAACAAGGAAGGCACGAGATGAGCAAACTGAAGATTGGCGGTGCGGTGCTCGTCGCCCTGCTCGTCACGCTCGGCCTCGGATGGTTCTGGGGCGCGAGCGGGCGGTGGGCCGTCGAGCGGCAGGCGCGCGACGCCGAGGTGCGACTGCAGGTCACCGAGGCACGCGCCGCGTTGGCTGCGGCCCGCGTCGACGTATTCGAGCTCAACTTCGGGCGGGCGAGTCGGAACCTGGAGCGCGCGAAGAAGGCGCTGGCCGACGTCGGTGCCCGCATGGAGAAGGACGGGCCCGCCGACTCCGCAGCCGCCGTGCGCGAGGCGGCGGCCAAGGCTGCTGAGGCGCAGCAACTCGCCGGCAACGTCGATCAGACCGCGAACGCTCGGGCCGCTGAAGCCCTGAACGTTCTCGATCGCGTCAAGGATTGATCCCATGCTGACCCGCGACGACGTTCTGCGGCTCGTTCGCCAACGTGCTCAACACCCTGCCTCGGCGCGCGAACTGATGCACCTCCTCCAGATTCCGCGGGAGGAGCGCGCGACCTTCCGGCGGTACTTGAAGGCCCTGACCGCCGACGGCGATCTGGTCGAGGTTCGCGGGAAGCGATACGGTCTGGCCGAGAAGATGGATCTCGTCGTTGGACGCCTGCAGGCCAACGCAGGCGGCTTCGGATTCGTGATCGCCGAGCGGCCGCAGGAACCCGGCGAACGCGACGTGTTCATCCCGGCACCGCACATGAAGGAAGCGATGCACGGCGACCGCGTGGTCGCGCGGATAGAACGCTATCGCGATGGGGATCGGCCGGAGGGCCGGATCATCAAGATCCTGACGCGGGCGAACGCGGTAGTCGTTGGGCGGTTCGATTTCGACGAGGCGGGTCTCGGGTTCGTCACCCCGTTCGATCAGCGGCTGATCACCGATGTCGCGGTGCCTGCCAACGACGCGGGTGGGGCCAGGCCGGGACAGATGGTCGCCGTCGAGATCGCGCGTTGGCCGACGGCCACCCGTGGTCCCATCGGCCGCGTGACCGAGGTGCTCGGCAGCATCGATGATCTCGGTGTCGACACGAAGATCATCATCCGGAAATACGGCCTGCCGGATGCACACGGAGACGCTGCGATCGTGGAGGCGCGGCGCCTCCTCGACGGACGCGGGACGCCCCGCACGATGCACGCGCGTCAACAGGATCTGGCCGATCGGACCGACTTCCGGAATCTCGACATCGTGACGATCGACGGCGAGCACGCGCGCGACTTCGACGACGCCATCTCGGTCGAGCGGCTGCCGAACGGACACTTCTGGCTGGGCGTTCACATCGCCGACGTGTCGCACTATGTCCGCGAGGGTAGCGCACTCGACACCGAGGCCTATGAGCGGGCGACATCGGTCTATTTCCCCGAGCGTGCGCTGCACATGTTTCCCGAGGATCTGGCCACCGGTCTGTGCAGCCTGAACCCGCAGGTCGATCGCCTCGTGCAGTCGTGCCTGATGGAGGTGGACCGCCGGGGACAGGTGCTTCGCCACGAGTTCCACGACGGGATCATCCGCACGCGCGCCCGGATGACCTACACCGACGTGAACGCGATCCTGACCGGCACATCGCCCGAGACGACGGCCCACCACGGAGAACTCGTGCCGCTCTTCGAGCGGATGCGAGAGCTGTTCGAGATCCTGAATGCGCGCCGCCATCGTCTCGGGTCGATCGACTTCGATTTCGACGAGGCGGAGGTCGTGTTGGACGAGGCGGGGCAAGTCGACGCGATCATCGCGTCCGAGCGGAACATCGCCCACCGAATCATCGAGGAGTTCATGCTCCTCGCCAACGAGACGGTGGCTGAGTTCCTGGATACGAGCGGTGTGCCGGGCCTGTATCGCGTGCACGAGTCGCCGGACCCGCTCAAGGTGGTCAGATTCGAGGAATTCGTCTCGAGCCTCGGCCACAGCCTGTCCGTGCCACCGCAGGCGGTGCGGCCACGGCACTTCCAGGCGCTGCTCCAGAAGATTCAAGGCACACCCGAGGAGCGGCCGATTGCCGTGCTCATGCTGCGGACGATGCAGAAGGCGCGCTATGCGGCGGCCAACCTCGGTCACTTCGGTCTCGCCTTCACCAGTTACACGCACTTCACGTCCCCGATTCGCCGTTACCCCGATCTGGTCGTCCACCGCCTGCTTCGGCTCGCGCGGCGTGGCGCGATGGTTGAAGCCGAACGGGAGGCGCTCGAGAAGGATCTGCCCGAGATCGCCCGGCACACCTCGGACCGCGAGCGCCGTGCCGACGAAGCCGAGCGGGAACTCGTGCAGTGGAAGAAGGTCCGCTTCATGAGCGACAAGGTCGGAGAGGAGTTCGACGGCTACATCACGGGCGTCGCTTCGTTCGGCGTCTTCGTGGAACTGACCGAGCACCTCGTCGAGGGTATGGTGCACGTCTCGACCATGGCCGACGACTACTACCGCTTCGTGGAGACCGCTCACACGCTGCGCGGGGAGAACACCCGCAAGGTGTATCGCCTCGGTGACCGTGTGCGGGTCCGGGTCGTCCGCGTCGATCTGGACAAGCGGCAAATCGAGTTGGGGCTCGTCGACATCCTCGATGCCGTGCGGAAGAATGGACGAGCGCATGGCGGCCGCCGCAAGGCCTCGCCGGCACGTGAGACGCTGCGCAAGCGCCCGTCCCACGCGCGCGGATCGCGACGAGGATCGAGGCACTGATGGGGACGCCTCCGTCGGTAGCTGGATAGGCCATGCGACACATCATCGTCGGTACGGCCGGGCACATCGATCACGGGAAGAGCGCCCTCGTGAGAGCGCTGACCGGGACCGATCCGGACCGGCTGAAGGAAGAGAAGGCGCGGGGCATCACCATCGATCTCGGATTCGCCCACTGGTCGAGCGGCGACTTCACCTTTTCGTTCGTGGATGTGCCCGGCCACGAGCGGTTCGTCAAGAACATGCTGGCCGGCGTCGGCGGCTTCGACGCCGTCGTGCTCGTCGTGGCCGCTGACGAATCCGTGATGCCGCAGACGCGTGAGCACTTCGAGATTTGTCGGCTCCTGCAGGTGCCGAGCGGACTGATCGCCATCACCAAGTCAGATCTGGCCGACGCGGAAACGATCGAATTGGTGCGCATGGAGGTTCGTGAACTGACGGCCGGATCCTTCCTGGCGGACGCCCCCGTCGTCGCGGTGTCGTCGAAGACAGGTGACGGCTTGGACCGGTTCGAACGAGCGTTGATCGAACTTGCGCGTCGGGTCCCGCCGCGTGGGCGTGGTGGCGCGGTACGGATCCCGATCGACCGGGCGTTCTCGGTGAAGGGGTTCGGTACCGTCGTGACCGGCACGCTGCAGTCGGGCCAGATCCGTGTGGACGAGGAACTGCAGTTGCTGCCGCCGGCCCGACCTGTGAAGGTGCGCGGTGTGCAGGTACACGGTGAGGCGGAAAGTGCGGCCACAGCCGGCCAGCGCGTCGCCGTCAACCTGGCCGGGATCGACCTCGGCGAGGTCGGCCGCGGCGATTCGCTCGTGACGCCTGGCGTGCTCGAGCCGACCCGCGTGATCGACGCCCGCGTGGCCGTCGTGGTGACGGCGCATGCCATTCGTCACGGCGCACGGGTTCGCGTTCACCAGGGGACGAGCGAGATCCTTGGCCGCGTGGCGCTCGCCGCGGTGCTCGACCGGGTGGCGGAGCCGGGGCCTGCCCGCACGGGCGAGACGGCGGAGATTCCGCCCGGACGCGAGGCCTACGTGCGGATCCGGCTCGAACGTCCCGCAGTACTGTCGCGCGGTGATCGGTTCATCCTGCGCGCCTATTCACCGCCGACGACCATCGCCGGCGGTCTCGTTCTCGATCCGCACCCGTTACGGGGACCGATCCGCACCGCTGCGGCGCGAGCGCGGTTCCTGGCGCTCGATCCAGAGGGGCGACCCGCCGAGGAGGCCACCGACCAGGCCGTGGCCTCGATGGTGACCGAGCGGGGAATCGCCGGACTGGCGGTGTCGAGTCTGACAAGCCGCGCGGGCGTGGCACCACAGCAGGTGGCCGAGACGATTGCCCGTCTGGTCCATTCAGGGACCGCCGTACGCGCTGCCGACGTGCTGGTCGCGCCGGCCGTGCTCGAGGCGCTCTCCCGCCAGGTGATGGCGATGCTCGGCGAGTATCATCGCACCGAACCGCTTTCCGAGGGCATGCCGCGTGAAGAAGTGCGCGAACGGGCCTTTGCCCGCGCCGGCCTTGGCGTCTTCGAGCACGTCGTGGGCGCCCTCCAGGACGCACGGCGGGTCGCTGGGCGCGACCGCCTGTCACTCGCGTCGCACCGCGTGGCGCTGTCAGGCGAAGAGGAGAGAGGACGCCAGGTGATCGAGCGGGCGATCCTGGATGGCGCTTTGAAACCACCTGACCCGCAGGCGGTTGCCGCGTCCGGCGGGATACCGCCCGACGTGCTCGACCGTGTGGTCAAGTTGCTCGTCCGTCAGAAGGTGCTCGTCAAGCTCGACACGCTGGTGTTCCACGATGATGCGCTGAAACAACTCAAGCGCGAGATCGCCGCGCTGAAGGCGGCATCCGGCGGCGAGACGCGGATTGACGTGGCGACGTTCAAGGAGCGCTACGGCATCTCGCGGAAGTTCGCGATCCCTCTCTTGGAGTATCTCGACCGAGAGCGGGTCACACGGAGGGTGGGCGATTCGAGGGTCTTGATCTGACTAGTGAGGTCGGTCGCCGGGGGGCGGGGCGTCGTGATGGTCCCGCGACGCGTCCTTGAACCCACGGATCGCCTTGCCGAGGCCGCGGCCAAGGTCGGGCAGGCGATTCGCACCGAAGACGAGCGCGAGGATCGCGAGGATCAGGATCAGTTCCGGCAAGCCCAGGCTACCCATGGCGCCATTGTACCACTCTCGGATCACTGCACGAGGCCTTCGACCTGGAGCCTCAGCGGCCGCCTGTGTGCCCGGCCTGGGCTCGCCTCGAACCGCGCGACCACGATTGCGACGAGGATGTGGCTCACGGGCGGGCTTGAAGCCGGCCCTCATCAAGCTTACAGTAAGGTCATGCCGCGTCAGGTGCGATTGGGGCAGTATCGGCGCGCCGCGCGGTCCGGCCGGTGACGGCCGTTCCGGGCGTGCTCGAGGAAACGGGCGCCGCCGATCGGGCGCTCTCACGGTGGGGTTGACGGTTTCGGTCTATCGATGAGGTGCTGATGGCTGCCGTTGAAACGGGTCGATACACGATTGGCGTCTTCAAGGACGTGGCCTCGGCTGAACGAGGGGTCGATGCCCTCAAGCGCCAGGGATTCTCAGCCGAGGCGTTGACGCTGCTGGCGAAGGACGGGGCCGACACGGCCGGCCTGCTTCAGAAGGTCTTCGGCAGGACGCCCGACAAGCTCGACCTGCACGGCGTCGGATCGGTCGTTGCGGTCGGAAGCCTCCTGTCGGCGCTCGACGACAAGGCGGGCGACCTGGCCAGGACAGGACTGGCGGCGACACTGGCGCGGGTCGGATTCCAGCCGCACGACGGCCGCATCTTCGAGACGTTGACCGTGCGCGGTGGGGTGCTCGTGGCCGTCCGAAGCGAACCTCGCGCGGCCGATGCGCTGTCCACGCTGCACTGCTACGGTGGCGGGAATGCCGCCATCGGCGCCTGGACCGGCCGGTTGTAGGGCGGATCCCGGGCGGGACACAGCGGCCGTGAGCCATGACGCGGCACGTGAGATTTGGGTTGCGGTCGTGACGTTCCGGTCTGCTCGGGCAAATCCCATGTGAGGCGCTTCGACGTCGTCCGGCGGAGACGCCGGGTGGGCGCTGTCCTGTGGAGGCGTCACTGATTTACGCGCCGCGGTCCCGTCGAGTTGTCGGCACCCTCGAAAGTCGGTGGGTTTACGGCAAACCTCGACGGGCATTCGATTTGCAGTTGCTCGAAGAGACGGGCTGCGCGATCATAGAAAAGTGAGCGGCCCCAGTGCCCATGTCTGACACTTCGACGACCACCCGCGACCTGAGCGCCCCGGTTGGGCACCTGTCGGTCCATCTCGGCGACCGTCCTGGCACCGAATTGCCTTTTCTTTTCGAGCAACCCCGCAAGGAACGCGTGGCGTCGGCGGCGATGGTGTCGTTGCTCGCCCACGTCGGCATCACCGTGCTGGTGTTCCTCATCGCGCGGTACGCGCCCGGCGGCTTCACGGGCCAGCCGATGGACCAGATTCCGCTGCACGACATCATCTGGACCAACGAACCGGGGCCCGGCGGTGGCGGCGGCGGCGGCGGCAACCGGATGCAGGCGCCTCCACGGAAGGCCGAACTGCCCGGGAAGCAGAAGATCAGCGTTCCGGTCGAGAAGCCGCCAGAAGTCAAGCCGGTTGCGCAAGTGCAGCCGAAGGACCAGCCGGTTCCCGAGCAGCAGCTCAACATCCCCGCGATGATGATTGGCGCGTCCACGCAGACCCTGCCTGGCACGCTCGACGGCGTATCGACCTCGTCGCTCTCTCTCGGCCCGGGGAGCGGGGGCGGCGCGGGCACGGGGACCGGTACAGGCATCGGCCCAGGCACCGGCTCGGGCCTCGGCCCTGGTTACGGCGGCGGGACGGGCGGCGGCGCGTATCGACCGGGCAGTGGGGTCGAGAACCCGGTGCTGATCCGCGAGGTCAAGCCGCAATACACGGCTGACGCCATGCGCGCCAAGATCCAGGGAACCGTCATCGTCCAGTGCGTCGTCCTGCCGGACGGAACGGTGACCGACGTGCAGGTCGTCAAGTCACTCGACCCGGTGTTCGGGCTCGATCAGGAAGCCGTCAAGGCCGCCAAGCAGTGGCGGTTCATGCCGGGCAAGAAACAGGGCCAGCCGGTTCCCGTCATCATCTCCATCGAACTTGCATTCACGCTGCGGTAGGTAAGAAAAAGGCCCGGCAGGCGTGACCGCCCACCGGGCCCACTGACTATCGAGATGCACCGACTGGCGCGCGTCATCGACTGACGCGCATCATCGACTTCTTAGTACATCCCGCCCATCCCGCCGCCGGGACCGCCAGGCATCGCCGACTCCTTCTTCTCTTCGGGGATGTCGCACACGATCGCTTCGGTCGTCAGGAGCAGCGAGGCGATCGACGAGGCGTTCTGGAGCGCCGTGCGCACGACCTTCGCCGGGTCGATGACGCCAGCCTGCACCAGGTTCTCGTACTTCTCGTCCTGCGCGTTGAAGCCCCACTCCTCGTCCTTGCTCTCGAGCACCTTCTGGACGACGATCGAGCCCTCGACGCCGGCGTTGTTCGCGATCCAGCGCATCGGGTCCTCGATGGCGCGCTTCACCAGGTTGACGCCGATCTGCTGGTCACCGTCGAGCTTCAGCTTGTTGAGCGCGATCACGCCGCGCAGCAGTGCGACGCCGCCGCCCGGCACGATGCCCTCTTCCACGGCGGCCTTGGTGGCGTGCATCGCGTCCTCGACGCGCGCCTTCTTCTCCTTCATCTCGGTCTCGGTCGCGGCGCCGACCTTGATCACCGCCACGCCGCCGACGATCTTCGCGAGGCGTTCCTGCAGCTTCTCGCGGTCGTAGTCCGAGGTCGTGTCATCGATCTGCGCGCGGATCTGCTTGACGCGGCCCTCGATGTCCTTGGCCGTGCCGTTGCCCTCGACGATCGTCGTGGTGTCCTTGTCGATCGTGACCTTCTTGGCCTGGCCGAGGTCCTCGATGCGGATGTTCTCGAGCTTGATGCCCAGGTCTTCCGTGATGGCCCGGCCGCCGGTCAGGATCGCGATGTCCTCGAGCATGGCCTTGCGACGGTCGCCGAAGCCCGGTGCCTTCACCGCGGCTGCCGACAGCGTCCCGCGCAGCTTGTTCACCACGAGGGTGGCGAGCGCCTCGCCATCCACGTCTTCCGCGATGATGAGCAGCGGACGACCCATGCGGGCAACCTGCTCGAGGACCGGGAGGAGGTCCTTCATCGAGCTGATCTTCTTCTCGTGGATGAGGATGATCGGGTTCTCGAGCACCACGTCCATCCGTTCCGGGTCGGTCACGAAGTAGGGCGACAGGTAGCCGCGGTCGAACTGCATCCCCTCGACGACCTCGAGCGAGGTCTCGAGCGTCTTGGCCTCTTCCACCGTGATGACGCCGTCCTTGCCGACCTTCTCCATCGCTTCGGCGATGATGGTGCCGATCGTCTTGTCGTTGTTCGCGGAGATCGTGCCGACCTGCGCGATCATGTTGCCCTTGACCGGCTTCGCCAGCTTCTTGATCGACTCGATCACCACCTCGACCGCGCGCTCGATTCCGCGCTTCAGTTCCATCGGGTTCGCGCCGGCGGCCACGTTCTTCGAGCCTTCGCGGTAGATCGCCTGCGCGAGTACCGTGGCGGTCGTCGTGCCGTCACCCGCGATGTCCGAGGTCTTGCTCGCCACCTCGCGCACCATCTGGGCGCCCATGTTCTCGAGCGGGTTCTTGAGCTCGATCTCCTTGGCGACGGTCACGCCGTCCTTGGTGATGAGCGGCGATCCGAACTTCTTGTCGAGGACGACATTGCGGCCCTTGGGGCCGAGGGTGACCTTCACTGCATCGGCGAGGGCGTTGACCCCGTGCAACAAGGCCTGCCGTGACTGCTCGCCGTAAATAATCTGCTTTGCCATCGTGGTCTGCTCCGTTCAGGATTGGGTGAATTGCAGGGATCGACTACTCGAGAATCGCCAGCACTTCCTCTTCGCGCATGATCAGGAAATCTTCGCCATCGAGCTTGATTTCCTGGCCCGAGTACTTCCCGAAGAGGATCGTGTCGCCGGCCTTGACGTCGAGCGCGATGCGTCCGCCGTCGTCCTTCACCTTGCCGGCTCCAACGGCGACAACCTTGCCCTGCTGCGGCTTTTCCTTGGCGGAATCCGGGATGATGATGCCGCCGATCTTCTGTTCACCCTCTTCGATGCGCTTGACGAGAATTCGGTCGTGTAGCGGTCTGGCTTTCATCGATGTTACCCCCACTGAATCTGCGGTTGCACGGCCCGGCGGCGCGCCGGGGCGGTTTGGCACTCGCGGGGTGCCGGAGTTAGCACCCGAACGCGATACTGTTAGCACTCGATATGCTCGAGTGCCAATTATAGCCCCTCTGTGAGCGCTGTCAAGGGGCGTGGGGCAGTCGAGACGCTTCTCGGTTTTGCGTGGGCTGTCGTGCGAGGCCGGCAACCCGGAGCTGCGCGGTGCTCGGGCGTGACCCTCCAGCGCGAGAGCGGCAGTCACGGCGAAGAGGCATGAGTGCAAACACGCGGTGGCAGGGGATGTCGAGGATCGACGCTAGCGTCGCAGCTTCTGTTCCGCCCGTTTGCGGCTGAGGGTGTTCCGGTGGATGCGCAGCTCGCGAGCCGCGGACGACAAATTGCCCTCGTGGCGCTCCAGCACGCGATCGATGAACGCGCGTTCGAAGGCCGACACCGCGTCCTCGAACAGGATGCCCCGGTCCACCATCTCCGCGATCAGGCGTTCGAGCCGCTCGCGCACATCAACTCCGGGCGTCCAGTTCGTGGCCGGCCAGCCGACGCAGCGCTTCGAGGTACTTGTCGCGCGTCTTCGCCACGACCTCGTAGGGAAGCGACGGCACGGGCGGCTGCTTGTTCCACTTGATCTGTTCGAGGTAGTCGCGGACGAACTGCTTGTCGAAGCTGGGCTGGCCCCCCCCGGGGCAATAGCCGTCGGCGGGCCAGAAGCGGGACGAGTCGGGCGTGAGGACCTCGTCGATCAGCAGCACCTCGTCGCCGTCTGCCGAATCGGCCGCCAGCCCGAACTCGAACTTCGTGTCGGCGACGATGATGCCGCGGGTTTCGGCATGCGCGGCGCCCATCGCGTACACCTTCAGCGAGAGCGCCTTCAACCGGCCAATCAGGCCGCGTCCAACCAACTCGCCGGCCTCTTCCTCGCTGATGTTCTCGTCGTGTCCGCTCTCGGCCTTGGTCGAAGGTGTGAAGATCGGTTCGGGCAGGCGGTCTGCTTCCCGCAGGCCGGCCGGGAGTGCGATGCCGCACACCGTTCCGCTCTTGCGATACTCGGCCCAGCCCGACCCAACCAGGTATCCTCGGACGACGCACTCGATCGGGACCGGTCGGCTGCGGCGCACGAGCATCGAGCGGCCGCGCAGCACGTCCGCGTGGGGCCGCAGCGGCGCCGGGAACTCCGCCGGATCCGTCGACCGGACGTGGTTCGGCACCACCGACGCCGTCAGATCGAACCAGAAGGCCGACAGTTGCGTCAGGACCTTCCCCTTGTCCGGGATACCGGAGCCGAGCACGTAGTCGAACGCCGAAATGCGGTCGGTGGCGACGATGACGAGGTCGTCGCCGACCTCGTAGAGGTCACGAACCTTGCCGCATCGGCTTGGCGAAATCTCGGGAAACCTCGTCGTGAGCAGCGGGGCCGGCAGCGCCATCGGAGAACCTCGCGTCTGGCACACGTCACGTCGGGAACAGGCGAAGGCCGCCATGATACCGGGCGGTGCCCGATCACCGCAAGGGCAGGATTATGGGCGGCCCAGGCGCCGTAGACCTGAGTGGGTTCTTATAGTAGAGTGCCATCGCGCCGCATGCGTGCCCACCTGCGAACCATCGTCGTCTTCGTCCTGGCTGTCGCCCTGCTTGCGTGGTTTCTCCGTCACGCGAATCTGGCCGGCGTCTGGGCGGAGATCCGTCGAGGCGACATCGGTCTGGTGCTCGTCGCGGTCGTGATGACGATGACGACCTATGCCAGCCGGTCGATCCGGTGGCAGTACCTGCTCCAGGGACTCGGTCCGACCCGGTTCTTGAACGTATTTCGAGCGACGGTGATGGGATTCGCTGCCAGCTTCTTGCTCCCGGCGCGCGCCGGCGAGTTTCTGCGCCCGTATGTCCTGGCGAGGCGCGAGGGCCTGAGCGCGACCGCCACGTTTGCCACGGTGATCCTGGAGCGAGTGTTCGACATGGTGACCGTGCTGGCGTTGTTCGCGGTGTTCCTGCTGCTCGACGATCCGGCGGTCGTTGACGCCGACCCGCGGGTGTTCAACGCCGTGAAGCTCAGTGGTCTCGTGGTTGCCGCGGTGACAGTGGCCGTGCTGGTGGTGTTCTTCGTGCTCGCTGGTCGGCCCGAGACCGTGGGCCGGCTGTCCGCGCGGGTCGAGCGTGTGCTGCCCGCGCGGTTGGCGCGTCTGGTGGACGGCATGGCGCGGACCTTCGCGGAGGGGTTGTCGGCGGTCCGCCGGCCGCAGCAACTGGTGATGGTGTTCGTCTGGTCGTTCCCGTTGTGGCTCTCGATTGCGGCGGGCGCGTGGCTCGTCACCCATGCGTTCCACATCGAGATGTCGTATGTCGGATCGTTCCTGCTCACCACCGTGCTGGTGGCCGGTGTGCTGGTTCCGACGCCGGGGGCGGTGGGCGGGTTTCATGAGGCATACCGGATTGCGGTGACGTCGTTCTTTCACGCGCCGAACGACCGGGCGGTTGGGGCGGCGATCGTCCTGCACGCCATCTCGTTCGTGCCGGTGACGCTTCTCGGCATCGTCTTCATGGCCCAGGAAGGTCTGACCCTGGGCCGCATGCGGCGTCTGGCCGATTCGGCCACGGCGGAGGAGGAGGGAGCCAGATGAAATGCCCGTACTGCGGCCACTTGGGCGACAAGGTGGTGGACTCGCGGGAGAGCAAGGAAGGCGAGGTCATCCGACGGCGACGGGAGTGCCTCGACTGCGGCCGCCGGTTCACGAGCTATGAACGGATCGACGAGATTCCGTACATGGTGGTGAAGAAGGACGGGAGCCGCGAGCGCTTCGAGCGCCAGAAGCTCATTGGCGGTATGCTGAAGGCGTGTGAGAAGCGCCCGGTGAGCGTCTCGACGCTCGAGAAGGTGGCGGACCGCGTTGAAGCGACGCTCCAGGAGCGGCCGGAGAAGGAGATTGCCACGGCGGAAGTCGGGCAGTTCGTGATGCAGGCGCTGAAGGATCTCGACGAGGTTGCCTACGTGCGGTTCGCGTCGGTGTATCGCAACTTCCGCGATGTCGGGGAATTCAGGAAGCAGCTCGAGGAACTGCTGAACGCGGGCGAATGACACGGAGATTCCTGACGGGAACGCTCCTGACGGTCCTTCTGGTGGGCGCCTCCGCCTGGCGGGCGTGGCCGGCCGCACCGGTGCTGGCCGCGGGCACTGAAGGGCTCCAGGTGGTGACGCTGGCCAAGGACGGCCGGATCCTGGTGTCGTTCACCCTCTCGAACGGGTTCACGGACGAGTTGCGCGAGGCGATCCGCAGCGGTCTGCCCGCGACGATTACCTACGAGATCGATTTGCGGCGCGATGGGCTGCTCTGGTTCGACCGCACGATCGCCTCGTCCACCGTCACCGCCAGCGTCCGGTTCGACAATCTCACACGGCAGCACCGGCTCGCCCGCACCGTGGATGGTCGCGGCGAGGAGCCGCGCCTCACCGAGGACGAATCGCTCGTGCGCGAGTGGCTGACGGTCTTCAAGCAACTGCCGCTGTTCAGCACGGCACAGCTCGAGGGCAATGTCGAGTACTACGTGCGCGTTCGGGCGATCACCCGGCCGCGCGTCAACTGGCTCCTGTTCTGGCCGTGGGAGCAAGGGGCCACCACCGGTTACGTGCGCTTCACCGTCATCCAGTAGATGCTCAGCCTGCGGGATACCGCTCCGGCGCCACGATCCGCTCCGCCCCGGCGGAGTGCGCAGGGGCGTCGTCCGTTTCGCGACAACCCGATCCTGATTGTCGCCAGCATTGCCCTGTTGATCGCTGCGCTCGGTGCGACGCTGACGTTCGCCAGCCGCTCGTCGCGCCTCTCGCCGGACTTCCTCACGGAGTTCGTCCTCTACGCGTTGTCGGCCGCCGACCTGGCGATGATTCTGGCCCTCGTCTTCGTGCTCGCGCGGAACATCGTGAAGATGATGGTCGAGCGGCGGCGTGGCCTGCCGTTCGCCCGGTTCCGCTCGAAGCTCGTCGCGGTCCTGCTGGCGCTGACGCTGATCCCGTCGATGCTGGTGCTGTTCGTCGGGAGCGAGCTGATTCGCAGCAGCCTCGACCGATGGTTCAACGCGCCGATGGAAGAGATCGTCGCGTCGGCGAACCGGACGGCGGCGGACTACTACCGCGAACGCCAGAAGCTGGTGTCCGATACCTCTCGAAGGATCGGCCGGGTGCTGTCGCCGCTCGGCTTTCCCGACGCCGACGTGACGAAGGTGTTCGAGTTGATCTCTCCCGAGGTCGCGCAACAGCGCATCGGGATGGTGGAGGTCTACCGCGTGTCGCCGGGGCGCGGCCCGCGGCCCGACGTGCTGCCGGTGGCCGAAGTCCGCTCGCCGTCGCTGCCGCCGGACTACAACCGCGCGTCGGCCGACCGCCTGGCCGAACGGGTGGTGGCGGAGAACACGGAGACGCACGCCATCGAGCCGCTCGGGAGCGGCGGCGAACTCGTGCGGGCCGCGTCGCCCGTTCGCGGCAACGACGGTGCGCCTGCCGCGGTCATCGTCGCCTCCGATTTCCTCACGGGTGAAATGTCCACGCGCGCGCGTCGGATGACCGAGTCGTTCGAGCAGTACAACCAATTGCGCGTCCTCAGGAACCCTCTGATCGGCGTCTACATCTCGTTCTTCCTGATGGTGACGCTGATGATCCTCGTGAGCGCCACGTGGATGGGGCTCTACCTCGCCAAGCGAATCACGCGGCCGATCCAGCGGCTGGCGGCCGCGGCCCGCGAGATCGGCGCCGGGCATCTCGACCACCGGCTCGAACCGGAGACGAGCGACGAGTTCGGTGCGCTCGTCGAGGCGTTCAACACGATGGCCGGCGAGTTGTGGCGCAGCCGCCGCGATCTCGAGCGCTCGGCCGGCGATCAGCAGCGGCAGCATCAGGAGGTCGAGGCGCGTCGACGGTACATCGAGACGATTCTCGAGCGGATCACCACGGGGGTCATCTCGCTGGACGCATCGGGACATGTCACGACGATCAACTCCGCGGCCGCTCGGCTGCTCGCCCTCGACGGGCAGGTGGCGACGGGACGTCCGGCCGTCGAACTGCTCAGCCGCCCCGACCTGCAGCCGCTGGTCGCCCTGGTCGAGGGGGCGCGCCAGGAGGGACAGGACCCGCCGCCTCAGGAAATCGGCCTCGCGCACGACGGTCGGGAACTGCACCTGGCCGCGGCCGCGACCGCGCTGCACGGCGAGGGCGGCGCCATCGAGGGCACGGTCCTGGTCTTCGACGACATCACACCACTCATCCGTGCGCAGAAGGTCGCGGCGTGGCGGGAAGTGGCCCGCCGCCTGGCCCATGAGATCAAGAATCCGCTCACGCCGATTCAGCTCTGCGCGGAACGGCTCGGACGTCACTTCCAGACGGCCCCTCCGCCCACGCGTGCGCTGGTCGAGGAGTGCACGAAGACGATTGTCGGCGAGGTCGAGTCGCTCAAGGCGCTGGTGGACGAGTTCTCGCAGTTCGCGCGCATGCCGGCACCGCGGCGGATTCCGACCGATCTCGCGGGCCTGCTCGCCGACACGCTGTCGCTCTACGTCGGCCTGTTCCGGGAGGTGAAGATCGAGAGTACGGCGCCGCCCGGGATGCCGATGGTCCGGGTGGATCCTGAACAGATTCGCCGGGTGGTCATCAACCTGGTGGACAACGCGATCGAGGCGATGGATCGGCACGGGCACGTCGCCATCGAGGTCCAGTACGCCGCCACCGAGCGCGTGGCGCGCGTCGTCGTGGCTGACAATGGCCCTGGCATTCCGGCCAGCGAGCGCGAGAAGCTGTTCCTGCCGTACTACTCGACCAAGCGGCGGGGGAGCGGACTCGGCCTGGCGATCGTGCGGCGGATCATCGCGGAGCACGGCGGTACGATTGACGTGGCCGACAATGCGCCGACGGGTACGCGCTTCACCATCGAGCTGCCCGCGTAGCGTGGCTCCTGACTCCTGTTTCCTGAGAGTGTCTCGTGAAACCGACGATTCTGATCGTAGACGATGAGCCTGGCGTGCGGAGCGCACTGTCCGGCGTGCTGCGGGACGAAGGCTACCAGGTCGAGGCCGTGGAGAGCGGGGAGGCCTGTCTCGACCGCGTCACGCGCGTCGCGTTCGACCTGATCCTGCTCGATGTCTGGCTGCCCGGCGCCGACGGCCTGGCGACGCTCGCGCGCCTGCGCGAGCGCCAGCTCGACGTGCAGGTGGTCATGATCTCCGGGCACGGCAACATCGAGTCGGCCGTGCGGGCGATCAAGCTGGGGGCATTCGACTTCATCGAGAAGCCGCTCTCCCTCGACAAGACGATGCTCGTCGTGCGCAATGCGCTGCGGCAGCGCCGCCTCGAAGCGGAGAACCGCGCGTTGCGGGCGCGCGTCGATCGGAACCTGCAGATGATCGGCGAGAGCTACGCCATGCGACAGCTGCGCGAGCAGGTGGCCATGGCCGCGCCGACCAACGGTCGGGTGCTGATCTACGGGCACAACGGCACCGGCAAGGAACTGGTCGCGCGCACGGTCCACGCCCTCAGCCGCCGGCGGACGGGTCCGTTCGTGGAAGTGAACTGCGCGGCGATTCCCGAGGAGTTGATCGAGAGCGAGCTGTTCGGCCACGTCAAGGGGGCCTTCACCGGCGCCGTGAGCGACCGGCGTGGCAAGTTCGAGGTGGCGGACGGGGGAACGATCTTCCTCGACGAGATCGGCGACATGAGCCTGAAGACGCAGGCGAAGGTGCTGCGGGTCCTCCAGGAACAAGTGGTCGAGCCCGTCGGCGGCACGGCGGGCGTGCGCGTCGACGTGCGGGTCCTGGCGGCCACCAACAAGGACCTGCCCGTCGAGATCCGTGCCGGCCGCTTCCGCGAGGATCTGTACTTCCGCTTGAACGTCATCCCGATCTTCGTGCCCCCGTTGCACGACCGGCAGGAGGACATCCCGCTGCTCGCCGAGCACTTCATGGCCGGTTTCGCCCGGGAGTACGGTCGCCGCATGAAGACGCTCGAAGCGAGCGCCATTGCCGCCCTGCAGGAGTATCCGTGGCCGGGCAACGTCCGCGAACTGCGGAACGTGATCGAGCGACTGATCATCATGGTACCGGGCGACACGATCAGCGTTCGCGATCTCGGATTTCTCGACGGGTCGTTCGCCGTCGAACCGGAGCCGGCCGCGGCGGATCCCGGCGCCGAGCCGGTCTCGCTGCAGGCCGCCCGCACGCGCTTCGAGCGCGAGTTCATTCTCCGGACCCTGAACGCGCAGAACGGCAACATCTCTCGAACGGCCGATCTGCTGGGCGTCGAACGCAGCAATCTCTACCGCAAGATGCGCGCCCTCGGGATCGTCAGCCGGTCCGCCGACCGCGAGGAGGATCCCGCATAGGGCACCGGGCACTTTTGATATAATCCCCTCGCGTCCACCTTCCGTTCGGCTATGCCCGACCCAGCTCGCACCGATCCGTCACTCAGCCCGGATGGTCTCACGGCGACCGAACGCGACAGCCGTGTCGAACAGCTCCTGCTGACGGGGCTCGACCAGTATTTCGCCGGCGAGTACGACCGGGCGATTAGTGCGTGGACGCGCGTGCTGTTCTTCGACCGCGGGCACGCCCGCGCCAAGGCCTACATCGACCGTGCCCGCAGCGCCATCGGCGAGCGCCAACGTGAGTCGGACGAACTGCTGCACCGCGGTGTCGACGCGTTCAATCGGGGCGAGACCGACGATGCCCGGCGCCTGCTCACCGCGGCGGTGGACCGCGGCGGTCCGCACGAGGTGGCGCTGGCGTTCCTGGATCGGCTCGCGCGACTCGACCGACCGGGTTCGCTCGGTGATGCGCGCCCGGGTCGCCGCGCCGAGCGGCGTCGACCCAGGCGCGACCCGGCCGTCGGGAATCGCTTTCGGCGTCGGACCTGGGTGGTGCCCGCCTTGGTGCTATCGGTCGGGGCGCTCGTGTTTCTGTATCTTCAGGGGTCCCTCGATCGGAGCACCTCGCCGTTCTTCCTGCTGGACTGGCGTGGGTCCTACGCGGGGACCACCGTGCGTCCCACCGAGGACCCGCTTCCGGTGCCGCGCCCGGCCGAGATCGATCTCGAGCGCGCGCGGGCTCTCCTGGCCTCGGGCCACGCCCGGGAAGCCCTGCGTCTCGTCGAGGGGATACCCGCCGGTGACAGCCTGCGGTCGGAGGCAGCTCGCGTCCGCGAGGACATCCAGCGCGCGTTGCTTGCCGACGAGGGAAAGGGTGTGCTGCCTGGTCCGCCGTCGCTCACCCCCGCGACTCCTCCGGTCAGGGAACCATGAAGTGCCCCAAGTGCGGCTACATCGGGTTCGAGCCGGCCGAACGCTGCAGGAACTGCGGGTACGATTTCTCGCTGTCTTCGTCGAACCCGCCCGCGTCCGACCTCTCGCTCCGACCGGATCAGGCGATTGGTCCGCTGGCCGATTTCGACCTAGGTGAGGCGAAGAGGCCGCCTCGTCCGACGCCGGCCACCAGGACAGCGCGCCGTCGTCAGGACCCCACCCTCGATCCGGGAATACCGTCGGGCGAAGCCGTGGGGCCTGCAGACCTGCCACTGTTCGGCGAGCTCGACGAGACGCCGCTCGTAAAGCCTGGGAGCGCGCCGACACCGCCTCTGTCGGTTCGTCGGTCCACACCTGTGGCGCGAACGCGCCCGAACCCCGCGCGCCTGTCGGATCCGCAGCGCGATCTCGGCTTGCTCCCCGAGGCCGACCTCGCTTCGCACGAGCCCATGGCGAACTCGTCGGACGCAGCCGCGGTGGAGGCGGGCCCGCATGCGGCGCCGGGTGCCGAGCGTCGGCTGGCGGCGTCGCTGCTCGATGTTGTGTTGCTGGTCGCTCTCGACGTCGCTGTCCTGTATTTCACGTTGCGGATGTGCCGCCTGGCGACGGCCGAACTGGGCATCTTGCCGGTGTGGCCGACCCTGGCGTTCCTCCTCCTGATGAACGGCGGGTACATGGTGCTGCTGACGGCGGCAAGCGGCCAGACGCTTGGCAAGATGGCCTTCGGTCTGAAGGTCGTGTCGCGCGACGAAGGGCCCGTGTCGATCGGGCAAACGCTCATTCGGACGCTTGTCGGGTTCCTTGGCCTTCTGCCCGTTGGACTGGGTTTGCTGCCGGCGGCGTTCGATCACGGCTGTCGCGGGTTGCACGACCGGATGGCGAACACTCGTGTCATTCGGGCCGTCGCCTCCTGATCCACCCACGTTTCCCATGTGGTCATGAAGAGTCGACTCGCCATCCTTCTCGCGACGTTCGGCTATGTGGGGCACTTCCCGATCGCACCCGGGACGGCCGGGTCGGCCGCAGCGATTCCCCTCTATCTCCTCCTGCGGTGGGCTGGCATGCCTGCGCTCGACGTGGCCGTCATCGTCGTCCTGTTCGCGGCCGGGTGTTGGGCGGGCTCGGAGGCGGAGGCCCACTACGGCCGGACGGACCCCGGTCAGGTCGTTCTCGATGAAGTGATCGGCATGCTGCTCACACTGCTGTTCCTGCCGGTCAGCTGGATCGGTGTGCTGTTGGGCTTTCTGCTCTTCCGCCTCTTCGACGTGTTCAAACCGTTCCCGGCCCGGCAGTGCGAGCGTCTGCCTGGCGGGCTTGGAATCATGGCCGACGACGCCGTGGCGGGGATCTACGGGAACATGGCGCTCCGGCTGATCATCTGGCTCGTGCCAGCGCTGCGGTAACGCGTGACACCAGAGTCATGAAGCGAGCGATCATCATCGCCGTCGGCAGTGAACTGCTGACACCGTTTCGGTCCGACACCAACTCCCTGTTCATCACGTCGAAGCTGAACGACATCGGCATCCAGGTCCTGGCCAAACTGATCGTCGGCGATCGGCGCGCCGAACTGGCGGCGGTGATTGCCGGCGCGTTGTCGCGGACCGATCTCCTCGTCCTCACCGGTGGCCTCGGGCCAACCGAGGACGATGTGACGAGGCTGGCGGTGGCGGACGCGACCGGTGCGGCGATCGAAGAGGACCCGGCCATTCTGGAGCGGATCCGCCAGCGCTTCGCGAAGCGGGGACTCGACATGCCCGCGGTCAACCGCACGCAGGCGCAGGTCCTCTGCGGCGCGACCGTGCTCCCGAACCCGAACGGTACCGCGCCCGGGCAGTGGCTGGAGCACGAGGGCACCGCGATCGTGCTGCTCCCCGGTCCGCCGCGCGAGATGCGTCCGATGTTCGACGCCGTTGTCGCCGAACGGCTCGCGCCTCTGACGTCCGGCGCCCGCCTCTACCGCCGTGTGCTGAAGATTGCCGGGCGCTCGGAATCGGCGATCGAAGAACTGGCGCAGCCGGTGTATTCGACCTGGACCGAGTGGCAGCCGCCGGTCTCGACCAGCATCCTCGCCGTCCCGGGGCAGATCGAACTGCACTTCTCGGTATCCGCCAGCAGCGTCGCGGAGGGCAACACGACGCTGGCGCGTGCGACCGACGAGATGCTGGCCGTCCTTGGCGACGACGTGTACAGCACTGACGGACGTCCGCTCGAGCAGGTTGTCGGCGATCGGCTTCGGGAACACGGATGGCGCGTGGCAACGGCAGAGTCCTGCACGGGAGGCCTGGTCGCGTCGCGGCTGACGGACGTGGCGGGCAGCTCGGACTATGTC
The DNA here is from genome assembly GCA_036504215.1 of Vicinamibacterales bacterium. NCBI lineage: Bacteria > Pseudomonadati > Acidobacteriota > Vicinamibacteria > Vicinamibacterales > Vicinamibacterales bacterium. The sequence continues at coordinate 302,985 of DASXVO010000035.1, forward strand.
GATCGCGGGGTCGTCTGCTACAGCAACCGCGCAAAGACGGAACTGCTCGGTGTGCCGGCGGAGCTGATTTCGGCCCACGGTGCGGTGAGCGAGGCGGTCGGCGTGGCGATGGCCCACGGGATCCGCGAACGGGCCGGCGTGGAGGTGGCCGTCGGCATCACCGGTGTGGCGGGGCCCGGTGGAGGCAGCGCCGAGAAGCCGGTCGGCACGGTGGTGATTGCGGTTGTCTGGCCCGGCGGAGACGCGGTGCACCGGTTCCAGTTCCTGGGCGGGCGGGAGTCGGTGAAGTTCCAGGCATCGCAGGCGGCGCTGAACCTCTTGCGACACCTGGCGGGCGGCGGGTCTTCCCATGCGCCTCTTCATCGCGGTTGAACTCGACGACGTGGTGCGACGGAGCGCGGCGGCGGTCGCCGAGCGCCTGGACCAGGAATTTCGGCGGGGAAACGCACGCCGCAGCGTGACGTGGGTGGCGCAGCAGAACCTCCATCTGACCCTGCGGTTCCTCGGTGAGGTCGATGCCTCCCGGGCGAACGGTGTGATCGCCCGCCTCACACCGCCGTTTGCCACGTCACGCTTCGACATTGCGGTCGCCGGTGTCGGCGCATTCCCGCCGTCGGGGCCGCCGCGGGTGATCTGGATGGGCGTCACCGACGGTGCGCGCGCGCTGGTCGCCCTTCACCATGAGGTCGAGACCCGACTCGATGGCCTCGGTTTCGAGCGGGAGGATCGGCCGTTCCGCGCGCATCTGACGATCGGCCGCGTCAAGGCGCCCCTCGGTTCGCGCGCCCAGGGCGTCCTGTCCAGCCTCCCGCCGACCGAGGTCGGCCGCTGCCAGGTCGGCCACGTCACGCTGTTCGAGAGCCGCCTCTCGCCGAAGGGCCCCACGTACTCCGCGGTGATGACCTCGGTGCTGGCGCGTTGAGCCAGGAGGGCCTGCCTTGCCGGCCGGGCCGTGGTTTCGAGTATCATCACTCCCAATGAAGGACATCGGAGTACTCGGAGCGGGCAGTTGGGGCACCGCGCTGGCGGCGCACCTGACTCGAAACGGGCACAGCGTCCGACTGTGGGCCCGCGAGGCGGAAGTTGTCGCCGATATCCGAGAGCGCCGGGAGAACAGCCTGTTCCTGCCCGGGATCGAGCTGCCCGACTCGTTGCGTCCGTGCGAGGGTCTCGAAGACGCGTTGCGCGGTGTCGAGATCGTGCTCGTCGTCACGCCGTCGCACGGCACGCGTGGCGTCCTGAAGGCCGCCGCGCCGTTCATCCATCCGAAGGCGACCATCGTCAGCGCGACCAAGGGACTCGAGGTCGACACGATGCTGCGTGCCTCGGAGGTCATCGCGCAGGAACTTGGCCCCGACCGCCCCGTGGTCGTGCTGTCCGGCCCCAGTTTCGCACGCGAGGTCGCGCTCGGACTGCTGACCGCGGTCTGCGCCGCGTCGGCCAATCAGGCCGCTGCCGAACTCGTGCAGGCGGAGTTCCGGGGCCGCCTGTTCCGCATCTACACGACCGACGATGTCATGGGCGTGGAGATCGGGGCCGCGCTCAAGAACGTGATTGCCATTGCCGCGGGCGTTGTCGAAGGCCTCGGCCTCGGGCACAACGCGATGGCCGGTCTGATCACCCGCGGGCTCGCGGAGATCTCCCGGTTGGCGCACGCGCTCGGCGGGCGCCGCGAGACGCTGGCAGGTCTGTCGGGGCTGGGCGATCTCGTGCTGACCTGCACGGGGGACCTCTCGCGAAACCGCCAGTTCGGCATCGAACTCGGACGGGGCCGATCCGTATCCGAGGTGCTCGGCGGCATGCGGATGGTCGCCGAGGGTGTGCGGACGACCGGAGCGGCATTGGCGCTCGGGAGGCGCCACGGCGTCGAGCTGCCCATCGCAGCGCAGATGGCCGAGGTACTCGAAGGAAGAAAGAACCCCCGGCTCGCGGCTGAGGAACTCATGCTGCGTCCGCAGCGGGTCGAGGTCGATCGCCGGTGATAGAATCGCTGGATGGGCTTTTTCGATCGGCTTCGTGACGGCCTCTCCCGCACCAAACAGCAGCTCGTCGAGCGCTTCGAGGATATCGTCAAGCGCGCGGATGCGCCCGAACGGCGCAGCCAGCCTGTCGATGTCGAGACCGTCGAGGCCCTCGAAGAACTCCTGATTTCCGCCGATGTCGGCGTTGCCGCAACCGAACGGATCGTGTCCGCCGTCAAGACCCGCGTGCGCCGCGGCGAGAGCCTTCGCGACCTGGTCAAGCAGGAAATCCACACCATCTTCGACGCGGCGGAGGAGCACGCTGCGGCCCAGGTCGCTGCGAGCGAGGCGGCCGCGTCGACGCCGACAGTCGTCCTCATCGTGGGCGTGAACGGCACGGGCAAGACGACAACCGTCGGGAAGCTGGCATATCTCCTGAGATCCAACGGAGCGTTCCCCCTCATCTGTGCGGCCGACACGTTCCGCGCGGCTGCCGTCGAGCAACTCGAGATCTGGGCGAAGCGTGCCGGTGTCGACATCGTGCGGGCGCACGAGGGCGCCGATCCGGCCGCCGTGGTCTACGATGCGATTGCGTCGGCCAAGGCGCGCGGTCGCAGCCCCATCCTGGTGGACACGGCCGGCCGCATTCACACGCGCGTCAACCTGATGCACGAGCTCGAGAAGATTCGGCGCATCGCCTCGCGCGATGTGCCCGGGGCGCCCCAGCAGGTCCTGCTGGTGCTCGACGCCACCGTGGGGCAGAACGGGCTCGCGCAGGCTCGCGAGTTCATGGGTGTCGCCGGCGTGAATGGCATCGTTCTCGCCAAACTCGACGGCACGGCCAAGGGCGGAGTGGCCGTCGCCATTGCGAACGACCTCAAGCTGCCGATCCGCTACGTCGGCGTCGGCGAATCGATCGACGACCTGATCCCGTTTTCGGCGGATGAATACGTGGACGCGCTGTTCGAAGAGCAGTGGTAGCGGGGTTCGACCGTTCAGACCGCGTCGGAGAAGGGCAGCTTCACCTCGACCACGCGCTGCCGGCCGCCGCGGCGCTTCTGACGTTCGGAGAGTTCCTGCATCACGGCGGACGAGACGGCCGAGGACAGTTCTCGCAGGACGGCACTGACGACTCGATCGCGCTTCAGGCTGGCTTCCCGGCCGTCAACGGGTGCGCCGAACAACTCGCCGAGATCGACATCAAGGGCGGCGGCGATCTTCTCGAGGGTTTCAGTGGAGCAATGGCCGCCATGCACGACGTGGCTCACCGTTTCGGGGTGAACGCCGGCCAGTCGCGCGAGTTCCGTCTGCGTCATGCCCTGCTCGTCGAGCAGGGCGATCACCGCATCGCTCCATCGGGTCATAGGATGCGCTCCGGGTGCCGGCTCAGCTCGCATGCTACGCAGGACCGGGGCTCCGGGCAAGTAGATTGTCGGATCGTCGGGGAATCCCGGCGGGTGGACTCGCGCAGCGAGATTGACATTGCTGCTCTCACCCGGCTACGATAAGGGTTTGCCCGACATGGGGTTAGGGCAGGATCTGCGCGCCCGCGCGTTGCAGGCCGCCTCGGACCCCGGTCGGACGTGCGGCCGGCGTATGTTCGATACCCTCAGTAACCGCCTGCAGGACGTGTTCCGCTCGCTCCGCGGAGAGGCACGTCTCACGGAAGCGACCGTCGAGTCGGCGCTCCGCGAGATCCGCATGGCGTTGCTCGAGGCCGACGTCAATTTCAAGGTCGTCAAGGCGTTCGTGGACCGCGTGCGCGACCGCGCGATGGGGCAGGACGTGCTCCGCAGCCTCACGCCCGCTCAGCAGGTGGTCCGCATCGTCCGCGACGAGATGCTGGCGCTGTTCGGCGATGCCGGCGGCGGCCTCCAGCAAACCTCGAAGTCGCCGCGCGTCGTCCTGCTGCTCGGCCTGCAGGGGTCTGGCAAGACGACGACCGCGGGCAAGCTGGGAACGTGGCTGGCGCGCCAGGGCCGGCATCCGATGCTGGTGTCGACCGACGTGCGGCGTCCGGCCGCCATCCAGCAGTTGAACGTGCTCGGTCAGAAGGCTCAGCTCCGGGTGTTCGATCCGCCGGGCCAGATGGACCCGGTGCGGCGCGCGGCTGACGCGCTGGCCGATGCGCGGAACCTGGGCTTCGACGTGGTCATCGTCGACACGGCGGGCCGGCTGCACATCGACGACGAGTTGATGGGGGAACTGCAGGCCATCAAGGCCGCGGTATCGCCGTCGGATCTCATCTACGTCGCCGATGCGATGACCGGGCAGGACGCGATCAAGAGCGCCGGCGAGTTCAACCGTCGCGTCGGCGTCACGGGCGTGATGCTCAGCAAGCTCGATGGCGACGCGCGCGGTGGAGCCGCGTTGTCGGTCGTGGCGGTCGTCGGCGTGCCGATTGCATTTGTCGGGAGCGGGGAAGGCCTCGAGGACATCGAGCCGTTCCACGCCGACCGGCTGGTATCGCGGCTGCTCGGGATGGGTGACGTGCTGTCGCTCATCGAGAAAGCCGAGCAGGTCATCGACCGGGACGACGCCCAGCGGCTCGAGCAGAAGCTCCGGACCGACGACTTCACGCTCGAGGATTTTCGTGACCAGCTGCGGACGATCCGCAAGATGGGACCGCTCGAGAGCATCATCGGGATGATCCCGGGCATGGGGAACTTGAAACAGCTGGCGGAGAACAAGCCGGACGAGAAGCAGTTGTCCCGTGTCGAGGCGATCATCAACTCGATGACGCCGGCCGAGCGGACCGACTACCGGGTAATCAACGGCAGCTGCCGGAAGCGGATCGCGCGCGGCAGCGGGACGTCGGTGGAGGAGATCAACCGCCTGTTGAAGCAGTTTCAGCAGATGCGGAAGATGTTGAAGTCGCTGGGCGGTCTCTCTGGCGGCGGCAAGGGTGCGCTCAAGAAGTTGCGCCGCATGGGGAAGTTCCACTGAGGCCATGGCCGGCCGCTGCAAGGCCGGTCCGAACGTAGAACGTCGAAGGATTGAAAGGGTGTTCGATGCTGGCGATTCGTCTGAGCAGGATCGGTTCGAAGAAGCAGGCGCATTACCGTCTGGTGGTGTGTGAATCCAAGCAGGCCACGGGGAGCCGCGTCGTGGAGATCGTGGGCCACTACAACCCACGGACCGTCCCGGCGACCGTCAACGTCGAGCACGATCGCATCGCGCACTGGCTGAAGATGGGCGCGCGCCCGTCCGAGACGGTTCGCACGCTGCTCGCCGGGCACGTCACCAACAAGCCCGAGGCGGTTGCGGCCGCACCGGCGGTGAGCGCCCAGTGAGCGAGGCGCGAGACGTGGTCGAGATCGTGGCCCGAGCCCTGGTGGACGACCAGGACACCGTGCGCGTGACCGAGGCCGACCATCGCGGCATGTCCGTGGTGGAACTGTTTGTCGCGCCCGACGATCTCGGGCGGGTGATCGGACGCCAGGGGCGCACGGCGTCGGCGCTGCGCACGCTGGTGGCGGTCGCCGCCGAGTATCACGACTACGACGCCACGCTCGAAATCCGGGAGCCGGACGGGCGCTAGTGGACGACTGGGACGACTACGCGGTCGTCGGGCGGATCGCGCGCGCCCACGGCAATCGGGGCCAGGTCATCGTCAACCCGGAGACCGACTTCGTCGAGGAGCGGTTTCGGCCGGGGGCGGTGCTGCACGCCTTGCGGGGCGGGCGCGTCGAGCGTCTGCGGATCGCGAGCATGCGCGTGCACCTCGGGCGCCCGATCGTCGGGATTGACGGCGTCGTGACGATGAACGACGCCGAGGCGCTGGCGGGTGTCGAGCTTCGGGTCCCGATGGCGGACCTCGCACCTTTGCCGCCCGCCATGTACTATCGTCACGACCTCGTGGGTTGTGCGGTCGAAACGACGCGGGGCGACCGGGTGGGTGAGGTGACCAAGGTCGAAGGCGACATGGGGACCAGTCGACTGGTGGTGAGCGGACCTGGAGGCGAGGTGTTGATCCCGATCGCCCAGGCCATCTGCGTCGTCATCGACGTGGCCGCCCGGCGGATCGTGGTCGATCCGCCCGAAGGGCTGCTGGAAGTGAATCGCCGCCCGTGAAGTTCGATATCGTCACGATCTTTCCCCGGATGTTCGAGGGGCCGACGCGCGAGGGCATCCTGGGGCGGGCGATCGATCGCGGCCTCGTGGACTTGACGGTCCTCGATCTTCGCGAGTTCACCGAGGATCGCCATCGCACGGTCGATGACGTGGCCTATGGTGGCGGCCCCGGGATGGTGCTGAAGCCGGCGCCGCTGTTTCTCGCGGTCGAACGGATCCGCGAGACGCGCGGTCAGGCCGCCGCGATCATCCTGACGTCGCCGCAGGGCCGGCCGTTCTGCCAGGCCGATGCCGTCCGGTTGAGTGCGCTCGACCACGTGGTGGTGCTGTGCGGCCGCTACGAGGGCGTGGACGAGCGGGTGCGCGAGCAGGTGGCGACCGAGGAACTCTCGATTGGCGACTACGTGCTGACCGGCGGCGAACTGCCGGCGCTGGTCGTGCTCGACGCCGTGACGCGGCTGCTGCCCGGTGCGGTCGGTGACGAACAGTCGGTTGTGCTCGAGTCGTTCACGCGCGGGTTGCTCGACTACCCGCACTATACGCGCCCGGCGGATTTCCGCGGCTTCACGGTTCCCGACGTGCTCTTGTCGGGGCACCACGCCCAGGTCCGGCGGTGGCGGAAGCAACAGGCGGTCGAACGAACCCTGGCGAGACGGCCAGAACTGCTGGCCGCCGCCGAGTTGGACGAGGAAGAACGCGAGATCCTGCGCGAATTGAAGCTACACCGTGGGGACGACCGGCCGGCCGCCCCCGCACGACCTGGCAGGGCCGACCGGGAGGTTGCCCCTGTGCGACGGGAGGATACGAACGATGGGCGCGATTGAAGCGGTGGAGGGCGGGCAGCTCAAGCAGCGGCCCCAGATGAAGTCGGGAGACACGGTCCGCGTACACGTGAAGGTCCGTGAAGGCGACAAGGAACGGATCCAGGTGTTCGAGGGGATCGTGATCGGCATGCACCGCGGCGGTGCGCGCGCCACGTTCACCGTGCGCAAGGTCTCGTTCGGTCAGGGCGTGGAGCGCATTTTTCCGCTGCACTCGCCGATCATCGACCACGTGGACATCGTCCGGTCCGCACGCGTGCGCCGCGCGAAGCTCTACTTCCTGCGCGAGTTGAAGGGCAAGGCCGCGCGCATGAAGGAAACCAAGCGCACGGCGTGACTCGGGAGCCAGCAGCCAGGAGCCAGGAGCCAGCCCCTGACCCCTGAATCCTGTTTGCTGCTTCCGTGTTGGTCCACCAATGAGCCGCCCACGGGCCGCCCGCACGGTCGAAAACTCGCTGCGCCGGTTCGGATTCGTCAGAATCGCCGGCGTGGACGAGGTCGGGCGCGGGTGCCTGGCCGGCCCCGTGATGGCGGGGGCCGTCGTCCTCGATCCCGACCATCACATTCCGGGACTTCGCGACTCGAAGCTCCTGCCTCCTGCGGAGCGGGAACGCCTTCACGACGAGATTACGCGGCACGCGCTGGCGTGGGCCGTGGCCTCGATCGAACCGGAAGAGATCGATCGTCTGAACATTCATCGGGCCTCGCTCCGCGCAATGCGGAACGCCGTGCTGGCGCTCAATCCGCTGCCGGATTTCGTCCTGGTCGATGCGTTCCGCATCCCGGATTTGATGGTCGCCCAGCGGGGCATTGTCCACGGTGATGCGCGGTGCGCGGCGATTGCTGCCGCATCGATCGTGGCGAAGGTCGTGCGGGATCGATTCATGTGCCGGCTGCACGAGGCCGACCCCCGCTACGGCTTCAACCGGCACAAGGGGTACGGGACGGCCGAACACCTCGAGGCACTCGGCCGATGCGGCTATTCGGCGAACCACAGACGGTCGTTCCGCCCGCCGTCGCTCTTTGATACGATCGACGAGACGATCGGCACCAGGGATACTGGGGAAGGCCCGGCCTTCGACCGATAGTCTTCAGCGGGAGAGGTTTGCGGTCGGTTCGTCCACAAACTGCTGTTGAGGTGAGAGGCGCGGTGGCCATCGATCGCGACGCCACACTCCGAAAGGCCGAGAAGTTCCTTCGCCAGGGCCGGCTGGACCAGGCGATTGCGGAGTACCTGCACGTCATTGCGGAACAGCCGCGTGACTGGAGCACGGTCAACGCGGTGGGCGACCTGCTGGTGCGTGCCGGCCAGGTCGAGAGCGCGATCGAACACTACACCCGCATCGCGGACCACTTCTTCGAGGAGGGGTTCCTGCCTCGGGCGGCTGCGGTCTACAAGAAGATCCTCAAGCTGAAACCGGACGAGGAGCACGCGGCGCTGCGCGCGGCGGAGATTGCCGAGCGGCAGGGTCTGATGGCGGACGCCAAGGCCACGCTGGCCAACGTCGCCGACCGGCGGCTGAAGAGGGGCGACAAGCGTGGCGCGGCCGAGATCCAACTGCGCATCGGCGCGCTGGACCCGAACGACCTCAACGCCGGGATCACGGCGGCGAAGGCCGCGTACGAACTGGGAGACGTCGCCGGCGCACTCCAGCGTCTCATCCAGTTGTCCGCCGACTTCCAGCAGCGCGGGCGCATGCCGGAGAGCCTCCGGGCGCTCGAAGAAGCCCTCAGTGTTGCCCCGGACAACGTCGAAGTCCGTTCGGCGCTCGTGGAGCGGTGCCTGGCGGCCGGTGAGATCGAGCGGGCCATCACCTACGCCACCGCCGCACGCGAGTTCAAGGCGATCGCCGCCGAGCTGTATGCCCGGGGTCAGGCCAATGAGGCCCTCGTGGCGCTCGAGCGCGCGCTCCAGGAGGACCCGGAGGACAACGACACGCGAGGCCAGCTCGCCCGCAGCTACATCGCGAGCGGAGACCTCGAGAAGGCCCGTGCCTGCCTGTCGGGCGACATCGTCGATCCGGAACTGCTGTTGAGCCTGGCGGAGGTCGACTTGCGAGGCGGGCGCCTGGACGATGGCCGTGCGCTGGCCGCGAAGGTCCTGGAGCGCGATCCGACGCGCCGCGAGGAAGTCGTCCTGTTGGGATGCCGGCTCTGCGAAGAGAACAGTGACGCGGCGTTCCAGTGCATCGACGTCGCGACCGATGCGGGCGTGGCGGACAGCGACTGGCCGGCTGCCGCGTCGGCCCTCCACGAGTACGTCACCCGCGTGCCGGGCCATATTCCCGCGCTGATGAAGCTCGTCGAGATCTGCGTGGACGGAGGCCTCGACGCCACGATGTACGCCGCGCAGGCGCAGTTGGCCGATGCGTACCTGAAGGCGGGACGCGGGAACGAAGCACGAGTGATCGCCGAGGATCTGGTCGCCCGCGAGCCGTGGGAGTCGGCCAATATCGAGCGGTTCCGGTCGGCGCTGGTCATGCTCGGCGAGCCCGAGCCGGACTCGATTATCGCGGACCGACTGAGCGGCGACTCGCCGTTCACGAGCACCGACTTCGCGATGGACTCGAACCCCGGCGAGGCGACGGCACCGGAGGCGCCAGTCGCGAAGATGACGGAGGCGGCGCCGCCGCCGGCAAAAGCCAGGTCGAAGGCCAGGGCGGCCGATGGTCGGGCTCCGCTCGGCCCGGCGGAGATCGACCTTACGACGATCTTCGGGGTCGACTCGAACGAGCACGGCGGCGGCGACGTGATGGAGATCGACCTCAGCGACGCGATGGGCGACATCTCCTTCGACATCAGTCCGCCGGCCGGGGGCGCGACGCGCTCGGGACCCGTCGAACGTCAGAATCTCGAGCGCGTGTTCGAGGGTTTCCGGGACGATGCCGCTCGTCAGGGGGGGGACCCGGGACAGCAGTATCGCCTGGCGTTGGCCTACCGTGATGCCGGCGATCTGGAGGCGGCGATCCGGACGCTCGAAGGCGTGGTGCGCTCTCCGCGCCACCGGTTCGACGCCTCGGCCATGCTGGCCCGCCTGCACCGCGACTCCGGTCACGTCCACGATGCCATCGACTGGTTCGAGCGCGCCGCCGAATCTGCTCCGGCCGCCACCGACGCGTCCCACGAAGTCCTGTACGAACTCGGGGCGCTGCTCATTGAGGCTGGAGAGATCGTGCGGGCGCTGGCGGTCTTTCTCGAACTTCAAGCCGATGCGCCGGACTACCGCGACGTGGCGGCGCAGGTCGAGCGCCTGTCACAGAAGGCGTGAGAGGTCCCCCTGTTGACACGCCTGCTGTTCATCGTCTACTTCCTCGAGGTCGGTCTGCTCCTCGTGTTCGTGCCGTGGCTCGCGTTCTGGGATCGCAACTACTTCAGCCACGCGCTGCCGTTTCTCGGCGCGGTGATGCGGAACGACTTCGTGCGCGGCGCCGTGACCGGGCTCGGCGTCATCAACATCGCGGCCGGACTCGCCGAACTCTTCTCGCTCTTCACCGCGCGCCACCACTGACATGCCCGTCCCGCGCGCGATTGTGCCGCCCGTGTTCTGCCTGGTGACCGACCGGCTCGCCCTGCAGCGGCTGCACGGCCAGACCCGCTCGGCCGTCGATCTGCTGTTCGAGCAGATTGACGCAGCCGTCGGCGCGGGGGTGGATTTGGTGCACGTGCGCGAGCGTGACGTCGACGCCCGCGAGTTGACCCGGATTCTGCACGAGTGCGCCCGCCGGGCGGCCGGCACCCGGACGAGAGTGGTCGTGAACGATCGTGCGGATGTGGCCTGCGCGGCCGGAGCGGACGGCGTCCACCTGCGCGGCGACTCCGTCAGGGCCGAGCGCGTGCGGGCGATCGCCCCGGGGCTGATCGTCGGGCGGTCGGTCCGCAGCGCGGCCGAAGCCGTCCGCGTCGCCGCGGAAGGAGCTGTGGATTATCTCGTGCTCGGCACGATCTTCCCGACGCCGTCGAAACCGGGAGGGGAGACAACCGTCGGCGTCGATGAGCTGAATCGTGCCGCGGTCGGCGTGCGGGTTCCGGTGCTCGCCATCGGCGGCGTCACGCCCGAGACGCTTCCCGCCATCGCTGCGGCGGGCGCGGCCGGTGTGGCCGCGATCCGGTTGTTCCAGCCTCACGCGGGCGGCTTCAGCCATCTGGCGGCGTCGATGCGGGAGTGGCGGGCGACGTTTGACATACACCGGGTGATTTCCTAACATGAAGCCGCAATTCATCCTTCCGATGCGGCCTCGTGTCCAGATGACGTTGGCGATTCATGCCTGAAGACGATTTTGGCGCGTTCCTGCGGCAGGCCCGCGAACACGCCGGCATCTCCCTTCGCGATATCGCGTCCACGACGAAGATTTCCGTGCCCGCGCTCGAGGCGCTCGAGCGGAATGACGTCTCGCGGTTGCCGGGCGGAATCTTCTCGCGGGCTTTCGTGCGCGCGTACGCGCGGGAGGTCGGTCTCGACGTCGATGAGGCGGTGCGCCGCTTCGTGACGCGGTTCCCCGACGCCGGGGCCGAAGAGACGCCGACCCCGTACGAGGCCAATCCGGACAAGATCGTCGTCGATGACGAGCCGGCGACCGGCCGGACCAGGCGGATCATCGGCTGGAGCCTGCCGCTCGTGCTCATCGTGATGTACTTCGGCTTCGGCGGACGGCTGCCGCTGTTGAAGGACCCGTCGGCTACGCCCACGGCGAAGCCGGTGGAGGCGACCGAACCGGCGCCGCCGCGACCCGCTCCGCCGGCACTCGCGCCGCCCGCCACGGCTGCCCTGCCGGATACGACGATCACGCCCGCAGCAGGGGCTGCCGGCCAGACACAGGCCGCCACGTCGCCGCAGCCTGCGCCGTCTGAGACGACGGCCACTCCACCGGCGCCTGCCACGCAGCCAGCGGTGCAACAACCCGGTGGATTCCGCTTGAGCCTGGTCCCCAAGGACCAGTGCTGGGTGACGGTTCGGGTCAACGGCGAGAAGGTCTTCACGGCGACGATGAGGCCCGGCGAACGGAAGGACCTCGACCTGCACGGTGAGGTCAGCCTCACGGTGGGTGATGCCGGCGCAATGGCGTTTTCGCTCGACGGTCAGCCTGGCCGTCCGCTGGGCACGGCCGGCCAGGTTGCTACCGCGCGAATCAACGCCCAGAACCTGAAGACGTTCCTCGAACCTCGCTAGTCTGGACCCATCGTGGATGTAGCGTCCCGCACGCCGCTCGTCGAATGCTTCCAGCGCGGTGATGTGCCGCGCGACGTCCGCCTGCTTGCCGCCCGCGGCGCGCTCGCGCCGCGCGTGCACGAGCAACTCCAGTTGTTGATGCTGCTGGTGTCCGATGCCGATTCTGACGTGGCGGCGGCCGCGGAGTCCACACTGGCCCTGCTTCCGGTAGCGGCGGTCGCGGCACACCTGGCGCGACCGGACGTCGATGCCGGCATGCGTGATTTCTTTGCCGCGCGCGGCATCTCGCCGACAACGGCTGCTCCCGACGACGCTCTCGGCGAGCCGCTGGTTCAGGTGTCCGAACCTTCGGACACACCGGCGACGTCCCCCGACGCGGCTCCAGCCGGCGCGCCTGACGACGAAGGAGAGCGCAAGGGGGCAGCGCAGCGACTCGCCATGCTCAGCGTGAGCGAGCGCGTGAAGGTGGCGATGACCGGGACCCGCGAGGAGCGGGCCATCCTCGTTCGCGATGCCAACCGGTTGGTGGCCGCCGCGGTGCTGAGCAGTCCGAAGCTGTCCGAGAGCGAGGTCGAGGCGATCGCCCGGATGTCGAACGTCTCGGACGAGGTCCTGCGCCTCGTCGGGACGAACCGCAGCTGGACGAAGAACTACTCGGTGATCGCCGCGCTGACCAGGAACGCGAAGACTCCGGTTGGCATCTCGCTGACGCTCATCAATCGCCTGACCGAGCGCGACATGAGGATGCTGTCGATGGATCGCAACATCCCGGAGGCGGTGAGGACGACCGCCCGCCGGCTCCTCGTCCATGGCGAAGGCCGGAGGCGCTGATGGACCCCGCTGCCGAGATCAAGAAGCTGTACCGGCGCGCGACGCGCGCCACGATTGCCAGAGACCTGGACAAGGCGATCGATCTGCTGAAGACGATCGACGACGAGGATGAACGGGACCGCGTCGCGGTCTTCATGGACGGCCTCGCGCAGATGCGCGCCGAGTGGCGGGACGCCGTGGCGCCGCAGAAGGCGGGGAGGCGGGGAGGCGGACAGGCGGAATCGCCGGAAGGCGGACAGGCCGCCAAGGTGCAGAAGTCTGACGTCGCCACGCGTCGACGCTAGAACGGCAGCTTTCCCGTCGGCAGCCGGTCGGTCAGTGGCCTGCCCGCGTGTTCCTGCGAAGGGTGGCCAGGAACTGATCGACTGGCCGCGTGTTCAGCACGTCTTCCGGTCTCAGCCACGCCCGGCGCGCAACGGTCACGCCCCAGCGCCGCATCGCGAAACCGCCGGCCGAATGTGCGTCGGTGTCGATCACCAGGCTGACTCCCCGCTCCTTCGCCAGCCGCGCGTGCACGTCGTTCAGATCGAGCCGATCGATCTGTGAGTTGATCTCCATCGCCACACCGTGTTGCGCGGCCGCGTCGACGATCCGTCCCATGTCGACGGCATAGGGATCGCGGCGGAGCAGCAACCGCCCGGTCGGGTGGCCGATGATGTCCACGACCGGCGACTCGATCGCCCGCAGCAGCCGCTCGGTCATCTGTCCTTCATCCTGGTTGAACGCGGAGTGCACGGAGGCGATGACGACGTCGAGCTGGGCCAGGCAGTCCTCCGCGAGATCGAGCGAGCCATCGGGGCGGATATCGCACTCGATGCCGGCCAGCAGCGTGATGCCCTCGAGTCTCGCGCCGATCGCGCGTACTCTCGCGGCGTGGCGGAGCGTCGCCTGCTCGTCCAACCCGCCGGCCATCGCCAGCGCCCGGCTGTGGTCGGTAATCGCGAGGTAGGACAAACCCGACTCGCGGGCGGCGGCCGCCATCGCCTCGATTGAGTCGCGGCCATCCGTGGCATCCGTATGACAGTGCAACTCGCCCTTGATGTCCGACAGATCGACGAGGTTCGGCAGCAGGCCTTTGGCAGCCGCCTCGATTTCGCCCCGGTTCTCGCGCAGCGCGGGCTCGATGTACGCCAGGCCGAGCGCCTCGTAGATCGACGCTTCCGTCTGTCCTGCGACCGCGGCGCCACTGGCGTTGTTGAAGAGGCCGTATTCGTTGAGCTTGAGACCACGTGCCATCGCGCGGTCACGCAGCGCGATGTTGTGGGATTTCGAGCCGGTGAAATACTGCATGGCCGCGCCGCGGCTCTCGCGCGGGACGAGCCGAAGATCCGCCTGGTAGCCGCCGCGGAGCAGGATGCTGCCCTTGGTGTCGCCCTGGCCGAGGATGCGTTCCGCCAGTCGATACTTCGTGAAGGCCTCGATGAGGGCCGGCTCGCCGCCGATCGCCAGGACGTCCAGATCGCCGCACGTCTCGGTGCCGCGCCGCAGGCTCCCGACCGGTATGAACTCCGTCGCGGGGGCGATCGCTCCGAGGTGCGCCAGCAGCGCCGTGGCGACGTCGTGCGTCTCGGCGAGCAGATGCCGGCCTAGGTGCCGTTGCCGTTCGTCGAGTGCCTTGAGGATCAGCGCCTCCTTCTTGGCGCCCATGCCTTTGAGCCCGCGCAGCCGGCCTTCGCGGGCCGCCGCCTCGAGGCCCTCGACCGTGGAGATGTTCAGCGTGCGATGGAGCAGTGCGACAGTCTTCGGTCCGACACCCTGCAGTCGCATCATGTCGAGGAGAGTGACCGGGAACTCCGCGAGCAGTTCCTGGTGGAACGTGATGGCGCCGTGGTCGGCCAGTTCGAGAATCTTCGACGCGAGGTCCTTGCCGATTCCCGGCAGACCGAGCAGTTGCGCGGCGTCGAGGGTGGCGACCCGCTCCGGGCAGTTCGCGACGGTATCAGCGGCCGTCCGGTAGGCGCGGATCTTGAACGGGTTCTCGCCCTTGATCTCGAGCAGGTCGCCGATCTCACCCAGGATGCGCGCAATGGCCAGGTTATCCAATCCGAAGTCCCTCGGTTTCGACCTTGAAGTCGAGCAACCGGCCGCCGGCGTCTGCCACGGCGCGCCGCACGGCGTCGGTGTCCGCTGGTTTCGCGTAGAAGAACATGCAGCCGCCGCCGCCCGCGCCGCAGACCTTGGCCGCCGTCGCGCCCGCCTGGCCGGCCTTCGTGATGAGCTGTTCGATGAACGGCGTGGTGACGCCCGGCGCGAGCCGTTTGCGATTCTCCCACTCGGCGGCAACCTGCCGGCCGACTTCGTCCCAATCCTCGCGCGCCAGCGCCTGGCGCATCCGCACGGCCGTGTCTCGGATCCGCTCGAAGCAGTCGAAGACCTGACGATCGCCGTCGATGTGCCGCTTGGTGATCTCCCAGTTGTTCGTGCCCGAGTTGCGCGGCGCGCCGGTGTAGCAGAGGACGATTCGGCGTTCGAGCTCGCGGGGATCCACCTCGAGCGCGACGCGCGTGACGGTGTCGACGCCCAGCTCGACGGCGGAGATGCCGCCGTAGAGGGCGGGACGGTAGTCCTGCACGCCGGTCGGCACGGCGATCGCCTGGGCCTCGACGTTCATCGCGATGCGCAGCAACGTCTCGTGGTCGTAGTTTGCGCCCGTCCATCGGGACATGGCGCCGCAGACGGCAATATTGAGCGCCGACGAGCCGGCGATCCCGGCTCCTGCCGGAGATTCGGCGCGGGTCGTCAACGTGAGACCTTTGGCGCGGAAGAAGTGGAGCAACCAGCGAAGCAGGCTGAGGTCACCGTCGAGCGTCAGCTCGCGAAAGTCGGCCACCTCGATCGACCGCCCCGTGTCCTCGGACCGAATGGCGATGCGGCTGTCGTCGCGCGACTCAATCGTCGCGCGTGCGAGCAGGCTGATCGCGACATTCAGCGTCTGCGCCTGATCGTGGAACAGATAGAGCGGCCAGATATCGATGGTGCCGCCAGCCAGATCGATGCGGGTCGGAGCGGAGGAATGAATGAGCACGACATATTATAGCGTCACGGAATAGGAGTCAGGAGCCAGGAGACCGGTGCCCAGGGCCCAGCGCCTATAATGATCAACCGGGGAGGATCCAATCGTGCCGGTCGCTTTGCATCGACATGTCGGGCAGTTGGCGGTGGTGGGGTTCGCGGGAACGACACTGCCGCCGGAGATCGCGGCCTTGGCGCGGGAGTTCGATCTCGGCGGCATCATCCTGTTCGCGCGCAATGTCGAGACGCCCGAGCAGGTGGCCGAGATTGCCGTCGAGGCGCGACAACTCGCGCGTGATCTTCCTCTCTGGGTCGGCATCGACCAGGAGGGCGGCCGGGTCGCCCGGCTGAAGAGGGGGTTCACCGAATGGCCGCCGATGGCCGCGCTGGGCCGCTCGGGCGACGCAGCCCTGGCCGAGCGCTTCGCGCGTGCGCTGGCGCTCGAGTTGCGGGAAGTGGGCATCTCGATCGATTTCGCGCCCGTGCTCGACGTGCTCACGAACGCGAAGAACCCCGCCATCGGCGACCGCGCACTGAGCGACCGCGCCGACACCGTGGCCTCGTTGGGGACGGCAATCATCCGGGGGTTGCAGGACGGCGGCGTGGCGGCCTGCGGCAAGCACTTCCCCGGGCACGGCGCTGCGGGCGTCGACTCGCACCTGGATCTGCCGCTCATCGAGAACCCGCCCGACTCCTTCGACGCCGTGGATTTCGTGCCGTTCCGGGCGGCCATCGACGCGCATGTCGCGGCGTTGATGACGGGGCACCTCCTGGTTCCGGCGTTCGACGAGCGGCACCCGGCGACGCTGTCGAAGCCGATCGTGCAGGGACTGCTGCGAGAGAAACTCGGCTTCGACGGCCTCGTGTTCACCGACGATCTGGAGATGAAGGCCATCTCGGCGCGGATGTCGCGCGAGCGTGCGGTCAGCGGTGCCATCGCCGCAGGTTGTGACGTCGCGCTGCTGTGCGGCACGGACTGTGCGGCTCACGCCAGCGCCCTCGAAGCGCTCGTCCATGCGGTGGAGCAGGAGGAGATCTCCTACAAGCGGATCGAGAATGCCCTGCAGCATCAGCGGTTCGCGAAAGAACGGTTTGCCGGCGTCTCGCTGGGCCGATCCTGGCGACCGAAACCAGCCGCGACGCTCCCGTCCGTGCTGGGCTGTACGACTCATCAGCTGATTGCGGAGGAGATGCGACGCTTCGTCTGACGACCATGTTGAAGCCGCGAGCACTCCGGACCGGCGATCGTGTGGCCGTGGTCGCACCGGCCAGCCCGTTTCAGCGCGACGAATTCGAGGCGGGGCTCGCGGAGATTCGTCGCCTTGGATTCGAGCCGGCCTACGACGAGAGCTTGTTCGAACGACGCGCGTACCTGGCTGGCAGCGCGCGGACGCGCGCCGGCGCCCTTCGGCGGGCCCTGGCAGACCCGTCCGTTCGCGCGGTGTTGTCGGTGCGCGGCGGATACGGGAGCGTGCAGGTCCTGCCGTTCCTGGATGTGGACGAGATCCGCACGGCCAGGAAACCGATCGTCGGCTACAGCGACCTGACGTCGCTGCTCGCATTTGTGTCCTGCAACTGCGGCATGGTATCGATGCACGGCCCGACCGTGGCGGGCCGCCTCGACCGCGGGGCTGACGGCTACGACAAGCGGTCGTTCCTCGGGGCGGTAGCGAGCCTGGATCCGATTGGGGAGTTGACCGCGTCGGACCTGGAGGCGGTGAAACCCGGCGAGGCCGGTGGCGCGCTCTACGGCGGGAACCTCACGCAGTTGTGCGCGTCGCTCGGCACGCCGTACGCGTTCGACCCGCCTGCCGGCTGCATCCTCTTCCTCGAGGACGTGAACGAACGGCCGTATCGCCTCGATCGGCTGTGGACGCAGCTCCGGCTGGCAGGGATTCTCGGTCGCGCGACGGCCATCGTGTTCGGCACGTTTCCGGGCTGCGACGAGCCTGGCGACAGCTCGCTGACGGGCCGGAGCGTGCTGGCGGATTTGGCGTCGGAGTTTCCCGGGCCCGTGTTGTTCGGTCTGCCGTCGGGCCATACGGCTGGCCCGGCGCTGACGCTTCCGTTCGGCGTGTCTGCACGCGTGGTGGCGGGCCCGCATTCGGTGGTGGCCATTACCGAGGCCGCCGTGACCGACTAGAGGCGGCCGCTTGAGCGGCACGGGCTGCCTCGGTGACAGGTATCGCGCGGGCGTCTCGCCCGTGCCCTTGGCGACGACAACCATGAAACGCATCCACTTGATCGGTATCGGCGGCACCGCGATGGCCACCCTTGCGGCCATGCTCAAGCAGGAAGGGTTCGACGTTCGCGGCTCGGACCAGAACCTCTATCCGCCCATGAGCACGTTCCTCGCCGAGGAACGGATCGACACGCTGTCGGGCTATCGGGCAGAGCACATCACGGCGGATCTCGACCTGGTGATCGTGGGCAACGCGGTGTCGCGCGGGAACCCAGAAGTCGAAGAGGTGCTCGATCGGAAGATCCGTCACTGCTCACTGCCGGAGGCCGTGCGCGAGCAGTTCCTCTGGGGCGCGCGGTCCGTGGTGGTGGCAGGCACGCACGGCAAGACCACCACGACGTCCATGGCGGCCTGGTTGCTGACGGTGGGTGGCCGCGACCCGAGCATGCTCGTCGGCGGGATCGCGGCGAACTTCGGCGCGGACGGGTCGAGCTACCGCCTCGGACAGGGGCGCGAGTTCGTCATCGAGGGCGACGAGTACGACAGTGCGTTCTTCGACAAGACGGCGAAGTTCCTGAAGTATCTGCCGGACATCGCGGTCATCGGCAACATCGAGTTCGACCACGCGGACATCTATGCGAATCTGGACGAGATCCGGCTGGCGTTTCGGCGCCTGGTCAACCTCGTGCCCGGCCACGGCCTGCTGCTCCTCGGCACCGACAGCCCGGAGGCGGCAGCGATGCACCAATTCGCGCGCTCACCTGTCGAGACGTTCGGGCTGGCGTCCGACGCCGACTGGTATGGCTACGATCTGCGCGTGAAAGACGGCGGCGTGCTGTTCGGCGTGCGATTCGGGGGAAAGAGCTACGCCCAGTTCCACCTGCCGCTGCTCGGTGCGCACAACGTGCGCAACGCGCTCGCCGCCATTGCCATCGGCCATGCGGTCGGTCTCGACCCGGGCACGATAGCGGACGGCCTTTCCAGCTTCAAGGGTGTGAAGCGCCGCCTCGAAGCCCTCGGCACGGTCGCCGGCGTGACCGTCTACGACGACTTCGCGCACCACCCGACCGCCATCGCGGAGACGCTGCGCGCCCTGCGTGCCGCGCATCCGTCGTCCCGAATCCGCGCCGTCTTCGAGCCCCGGTCCGCCTCGTCGTGCCGCAAGGTGTTCCAGCAGGCGTTCGCCGAGGCGTTCGAGGCGGCCGACGATGTGATCATCGCGGCCGTGTTCCGATCGAACCTGCCCGAGTCGGAGCGGCTGTCGGTCGACCAACTGGTTGCGGACATCGAACGGCCGGGCCGGCGAGCCCGCCACATTCAGGGCGTGGACGAGATCGTATCCACGCTCGTGCGGGAGCGGAAGGAAGGCGACCAGGTGGTGTTGATGTCGAACGGCGGCTTCGGCGGCATCCACGGCAAGGTGATGGACGCGCTGCGCGCCGCTGGCTGATCGTCAGGGACCTGGTGTTCGTGGTGCCCGTGGTGATCGGGCGCCGTGGGAGACGTCGATGTCGTGGACCGAGGCCATTGATGCGGCGTTCGGACCGGAGCGGCTGAGGGAATACGTGCCGCTCGCGCCCCTGACCACCTTCCGGGTCGGCGGGCCGGCGGACTGGCTGCTCGAGGTACGCGACGGCGATGAACTGGCGCGGGCCGTCACGCTCGCGCGCGGGCACGGTCTCCCGGTGACGATCCTCGGAGGCGGGTCGAACGTGCTCGTGTCGGACGCGGGCATTCGTGGTGTTGTCGTTCGTCCAAAGGGGGGACACGTCGGCCTCGACGGGGGCTCGCAGGTGAGGGCCGACGCCGGCGTGTTGCTGAACAGCGTCGTCCGCTGGACGATCGGGCGTGGTCTCGCGGGACTCGAGGCCTGGGCGGGCACGCCGGGCACCGTCGGCGGCGCCGTCTTCGGCAACGCCCACTACGGCGGGCATTCGATTGGCGACTTGGTTCAGTGCGTCAGGCTCCTGGCGCCGGATGGCCGCATCGCCGAAGTGCCGGCGCGCGACCTCGGTTTCGCGTACGATCGGAGCCGGCTCCAGGAGACCGGCGAGATCGCGTTGTCGGTGACATTCCTCCTTCGCCCCGGCGCCGATCCCGCCGACCTCCGCGAGATCGCGCGGCGCTCACTGGCGCACCGCAAGCGCACGCAGCCGCTCCACACGCCGAGCGCCGGGTGCATCTTCCAGAATCCGGATCCGGCGCGCGATCGGTTGCCGGAGGGCATCCCGCCGTCCGCCGGCGCGCTCGTCGACCGCGCCGGCCTCAAGGGGCACGCGATCGGCGGAGCACGAGTCTCAACGACCCACGCCAATTTCATCGTCAACGAGGGCGGCGCGACGGCGGCCGACATTTGGGCCCTGATGACGTTGTGCCGGCGTACCGTGCGCGAGCGATTCGGGGTAGAGTTGCGCGAGGAAATCCGATGTGTCGGGCGGCAGGGCTGAGGTCCTGCCCGGTCAATCTATGTCCACACTCCTGATCGAAGGCGGTCGTCCCCTGTCCGGACGGCTGGTCGTTGGCGGCAACAAGAACGCCGCTTTGCCGCTCGTTGCAGCCTGCCTGTTGACCGACGAGGAATGCGTCCTCACCAACGTGCCCTGCATCAGCGACGTGACCGTGATGGCGCGCCTGCTCGCGGATCTCGGCGCGACCGTGGACGGCATCGGCACCAGCACGCTGCGGATTCGCTGCGCGAAGGTCGAGCGCGACCAGCCCCAGAGCGCCCTCGTCGGCCGCCTGCGTGGGTCGGTACTGTTGCTCGGTCCCATGCTCGCGCGCCTCGGCCGCGCGCGCCTCGCGGCGCCGGGAGGCGACTTTCCGGCGCGACGAACCATCGCCATGCACCTCGAGGCGCTGCGCGCGATGGGTGCTCGCGAACTGGAAGGCGAGGGCCACGTGCTCGAGACGCCGCATGGACTCCATGGCGCCTCGATGTACCTCGAGGAGGCCTCGGTCACCGGCACCGAGACGGCCCTCCTGGCCGCGGCCGCGGCCAAGGGCACCACGGAGATTCGCCACGCCGCCTGCGAACCGCACGTCGTCGAGCTCTGCGAGTTCCTGCGGAAGATGGGCGCGGGCGTCACCGGCGAAGGAACCCACACGATCCGCGTCGAGGGCGCCGCCCGCCTGCGGGGCGCTTCGCATCGCCTCAGCGGCGACTACATCGAGGCCGGCAGTTGGGCCGTCGTGGCAGCCGTGACCGGTGGGGCGATCGACGTCGAGGGCGTGCGCGCGACCGACATGGAGGTCGTGGCATCGGTGCTCCACCGCATGCAGGTCCGCTGCGAACTCGAGGACAACCTGCTTCGCGTGGTGCCCTCGTCGCCCGTCGGCGGCTCCCGCATCGTCACCGGCCTCTGGCCCGGCGTGCCGAGCGATCTCATCAGCCTGATCACCGTGCTGGCCACGCAGGCGACCGGCCGCACGCTGCTGCACGACTGGATGTACGAACTGCGCCTGTTCGCGCTCGAGCAGTTGAGCGGCATGGGGGCCGATCTGTTCCTCTGCGATCCGCACCGGATCATCGTCACCGGTCCGAAGCGCCTTCGCGGCCGGACGCTCGACACGCGCGATCTCCGCTCCGGGATGGCCCTCGCTGCCGCTGCTCTCGCGGCCGACGGCCTGAGCCGCCTCGGCCCGCTCGAAACCGTCGAGCGCGGATACGCGAACCTGACGGGACATCTGCAGGCGCTCGGGGCGCAGGTCGAGCGCATCGAGGCCTGAGCCGGGCGCGTGGTGGGCGCCGCAGGCAACGACTATTTGATTTCCTTGATGGGCGGCTTCGGCACGTCGCGGGGCGGAATCTCCACGGGCGGCTCCAGGAAGTTCCCGCCAGAATCGCGACCGATGCGAAACGGCCGCAGGTCCGTCTCAGACAGATCCAACACGCGGATGATGTGCGGGGTCAGGGTGAGGATGATGTCGGTCTGCTGGCGCTCGCGGTGATTGCGGCCGAACAGGCGGCCGACGACCGGGATGTCGCTCACGCCAGGGATGCCGTCGAGCACCGTCCGCTCGTCGTCGCGAATCAGCCCGCCGAGGATGCTCGTCTCGCCGTCCTTCAGACGGATTACCGTCGTCACCGAACGGTTGCCGAACGTGGGCAGGTCGCCGTAACCCTTGCCGGAGATGCTGCTCACCTCGACTTTGAGCTGCAGCGACACGTCGTCGTTGTGGTGCGTGCGCGGTGTCAGGTCGATGTTGACGCCGATGTTCTCGTAATTGAACGACGTGATGGGCTGCTGCGCGACGCCGCCCGTGGCGATCGGCGAGAACGTCGTCATCGGCACCGGGACGCGGTCGCCGAACTTCGCCTGCGCGGTGATGCCTTCAGAGGTCCGAAGTTGCGGGTTCGCGAGCGTCCGCGTGTTGCCGTCGCTCTTCATCAGCCGGTAGTACAACGACGGCAGGCCCGTCAGGAAGACGCTGGACGACGTGAGGGCCGTCAGGTCGCGAAGCGTCATCCCGGTGCGGTTGA
The DNA here is from genome assembly GCA_036504215.1 of Vicinamibacterales bacterium. Classification (NCBI taxonomy): domain Bacteria; kingdom Pseudomonadati; phylum Acidobacteriota; class Vicinamibacteria; order Vicinamibacterales; species Vicinamibacterales bacterium. The sequence continues at coordinate 325,513 of DASXVO010000035.1, forward strand.
CCTCGGCCTGTCCGTCGATGCCTGGGCTCTGCGTCGAGCCTGGCGACGCGAGCTGGATGCCGTACTCGAGCATGTGCGTGCGATCCACCTCGAGCAACTCGACGTCGACCACGACCTCCGGCCGCGCCTTGTCGATGGCCGCAATCACCCGGCCGGCAGCCTGGATTCGTTCTGGCGTGTCCTTGATGGTGATGGCGTTGGTGGCCGTCGTCGGCGCAATCCGCCGCAGATCGATGACCATCCGCAGCAGGTCAATCGTCTCCTTGAGATCCGCATTGCTCAGGAAGAACGTCCGGACGACTTCCTCTTCGTACTCCCGGCGCTTGGCCGGCGTGTCGGGGATCATCGTGATCGCCCGGGGCGCGGTGACGCGGTAGAAGTTACGTGTCGTGCTTGACAGCGCGTTCAGCGCGTTCTCGAAGTCGACGTTGCGCAGGTCGATCGACACCGGCACGTCGCGGAACGCGGGGTCGAACAGCACGTTCACGTCGGCGAAGCGCGCGAGCGCGGTGAACACGTCGCGGCTGCCCGCCTCGCGGAAGACGAGCGATGCCGGCAGCTTGATGTCGTGCGGAAGGTCGAGTCCCGGCGGTGGGATGTCGCGGGTCCGCTCGATGAGCGTTTCGAGCTGCGTCTTGCCCTCCCGCGCAACCGCCACGCGCGCCCGCAGCTGGCTTCGGGCCGTCCGCAGTTCCTTGTCGATGTCACCCCTCGTCGGATTCAACTCCGATGCAATCTGCAGCTCGACGAGCGCCTCTTCCAGCTTGCCGACCGCCGCGTACCGGCGCCCGCGGCCGAAGTGGAACTCCGCCGCCCGGAGTCTCGAGCGCTCGAGCGCCAGGCGCGTGTCGAGGTTGCCGGGGTTGAGCCGTAACGCCTGCGTGTACTCGGCGACGGCACGATCGTAGTCCTGCCGTGCCTCTGCCTCGCGGCCGCGCCGCGCGATCTGCGTGGACGCGCACCCGGTGACGAGGAGCAGGAGAAGAACGCCGATGAGGCAGCGTGGGCCGGCGCAAAGCCGCGGTCCACTAGCGCGAGCGGGTTGCATCTGTAATCAGCTCCACTCCGCGCGGGATGACAAACGTGAACGCCTTGTCTGGCAGCCCGACGTTCTCCTTCAGATTCGTGAAGACGAACATGGAGGTGCCTCCCTGGGCGTCGGTGGTCACGAGCCGGCGAATCTGCAGGCTGGATACATCGAGCACGAGCACCAGCCAGTCGTACTCCCGTTGCTGCGCGGACGGCACGAGCTTGAGCGCGACCTCTCCCGGTCCGATGCCTGGGAAGTCGGCCAGTGACGGCTTGAAATCGCGCGACACATTGCCCTTGCCTGCCAGGAACAGCGCCGGACTGCTCGCCTCGTCGGCCGGCGCCACCGTCGTCACGACGACCTGGCGATCCTCCGGCACGTACGAGTAGATCTTCACGCCGTCGGAGACGAACTCCTTCTTCTCGGGCGACGTGTAGGTCCAGTGCATCTTGCCGGGCTTCTTGATCAGCACCGTTCCGCGCTCGGTGACCTTCTTCCGCAGCACGCCGCCTTCGTAGGTGTGCAGAAAGTCGGCCGAGAAGTCGCGCACCTGATCGTATTTCCTCTGGAGGTCGCGGGCGAGGTCCTGCGCCGGCCTCGACGCCTGCGGCGGGGCAGGCGTCGCGACGAGCATCGAGACGAACACGGCAGCGGCGATAGTCAGCATGTTGGCCCAACGGGCTCATCAGCAACGATATCACTTACCCGGCCGGATGATGAACCGCGTCTGGGGCGTGAACAGGCCGCCGAGCCACCCGGTCGCCCGTGGCGTTCCGTCCTCGTTCAGCGCGACGAACGACACGCCGCGGTCGAGCGTGAGCGCGTGCCGTCGATCGACGATGACGTGGCCGAAGCCCATGCGCCGGATGGTGTCGGCGGGCAGCCAGCATTCCATGCGGACATCCAGGCGGTGGCCGGCCATTGCCGTCCTCAGTCGGAACGGCCGCTCGCCGGCCTCCCGCGCAACGGGCGGTTCGCCGATTCGGCCGGCCAGGACGGCGAATCGGGCTCGCGGCAGGTCGTTCGGGCGCAATCCCAGCGCCCGAGCGGCATTGGCCAGCTCAGCCTGGTCCACCGGCGTGTCGGGATCGCCCTCGATGAGTCCGAGCACGTAACTCGTCCCGCGCGGCAGCGCGGCAATCTTCTCTGCAAGCGTCGGCTGTGCGGCCCTGGGGTCACGCTCAATCGGCAGCAGATCGCCGTACGCCGCCCGCAGCATCGCCGCCGAGCCTTCGGTCAGTGCGACGGAACGTCCCATCTCCTGGTTGTGCCATACGAGGAACGGGAACGTCAGCATGATCTCCGGGACGTCGAACATGACCAGATCCGGGCGGGTGCATTTGCTGTAGTAGTCGAGGCCGTTGTGCAACTGCCAGTTCATGTCCGCGCCGAGGATCTCGCGGTTGCTGTCGAGCCCCGCGACCAGACCGTCGTAGAACTGCTTCGGGCCCCAGTCGCGACTGCGATCCATCGCCGGGTAGGTGTCGTAGGCCCGCCAGGCGGGGTAGGCCAGCAGAACCAGGGCGGCGCCCACACGGGCCGGTACCTGCCAGGCGCGACGTGGTCCGGCGCCCCGCGGAGGCGCGCCAGCCAGGTCCACGCGCTCGACCAGCCAGCCCGCGCCGCACCCGGCGGCCAGCGCGATCGCCCAGTGTGAGGGGAGATAGAAGACGTGCGTGTCGCCGACGTTGTAGGTGAACGCAAAGCCCCAGTTGACGATCCACAACACGGCCAGCAGCAGCCCGATCTGCCATCGGCGCACCCACGCCGCCCACAGGCCGATGAGCGCGGCCATCACGCCCGCCACGCCGAACTGCTGGCCGACGTCGAACCAGTACATGGCGAACCGGTCGCCAATCGTCGAGTTGGGAACTCCGACGACCATGACGGCGCGCCAGTCGGTCTTCGTCACGTCGAACCAGAACGACTTCAGCATCTCGACGAGGCCGGCGTGGTCGGGCTCGGCGATCAGGGCGGAGAAGTTCCAGTAGTACTGCAGCGCGCCGAGCGACGCGATGCCGACCGCGAGGAGCACGACGCGCGGCCGCAGCATCGACCGCAAACCGTCGGGGGCGGCCACGAGCAGGAACAGCGCGAAGCCCGGCAGTAACAGCACCATCGACAGGTGGTTGCCGAATCCGATCGCGAAGATGCCGAAGAAGAGCGACAGCCGCGAAAGCGTCGGCCGCCGATGCCACGCGAGGAGCGCCAGCACGCAGGCGCCGACCAGGAAGAGGTGGAGCGAGTAGACCTCGGCGATGATGGCCTGCGACCAAAAGGTGTAGGAGCCGGCGAGGAACAGTCCCGCGACGAGTCCGGCGACGACCGTGCCGCCGACTTCCGCGCCGACGAGCACCAGCAGGCCAACCGCCAGCGCCGCCTCCACGGCCGACGCGAGGTTGCAGGCGCGCGCGGGTTCGCCAGGCAGGAGGTGGAGGAAGACGTTGGTGACGGCGTAGTAGAGCGGGTAGCCCTCTCGCGGCGTCAGGACTGTCCGGCCGGTGACGGTCTGGAACGACGCCGTGTCGCCGAGATCCTGGCCGGGAAGCAGTGTGGTGACGTAGAGCAGGAAGGCGACGGCCGCCAGGGAGGCCGCGGCCAGCAGGCGCAGGCGCGTGGAGGACACAGCGCGTTTCGTCCGACTACGCCTTCGCGGCGGCTGCCGGAGGCGAGGGCTTTGGGGCCGTCTTCGACTCGGTTGGGAAGTTGGCACCGGCCCACGCGGCGATGCCGCCGGCGAGCACCGACACGCGGTAGCCCTGCTTGATCAACTCGGTGGCCACGCCGGAACTCGAGATCTCGTCCGGATCCGAATCGTACGCCACGACGTCCTGGTTGCGCGGAATGCGCGACGAGTCGATCGACCCTGGCGCCATGCGAATGGCACCCGGCAGCAGGATTGTGCTGTGCTCGTACGGGTACTTCAGGCGGACGTCGAGAATCGTCGGGCGCGCGGCCGCATCGCCCTCGAGCCGCTGCCTCAGATCTTCCTTGGAGATGCGCTGAACGGGCATGGCGTATTGTCCCCGCCGGTCCGAGACGGTGTCAAGCGCGGAAAGTCGAGGTGGAAAGTCGGGGCGCACTCCGCGGGACGTGGGGGCTCGGCCTGCCCGAAAGGAGTGCGTTACTTCGGTCCCGCGGTTCGAATCTGCGCGAACAACCATCGGCGGCGCGCTCGTGCCGCGCGCGCGGCCGCGTCGTGGTGTTCGACATCCCATCCGGGTGAACAATGTCCGCAGCGCATACACTTCAGGTGCACTGTTCCCTGGTTGCACCACACGCTGTTCTCGTGTCGTCCGAGCAGGTAGCAGTTGATCCAGTCCCACATGGCGCCGTTCTCGCGAGAACCAATGCGTTCTGACGCGTCCCGCAGGAGGCTCCTCTTGGTGCGTCGCGCCCTCGCGGTCACAGGATGGCAATTGGAGTGCCAGCGATCGCTCTGTGCGAAAACGCACCCGTGCGACGCCGGGAAAGGCAGGCGTCACCACGTCGCTGCCGGCTGAGATGCCGCGTTGCCGGCGCTCAGCAGCAGTGCTGTTCGCGGGCGGCAGGGGTGGGTCTCGGACGCGTTTCTCCCCTGCGTCGTCCCGCGCGTTTCGTTGCGGCGGGATTCGATGGCATGCTAGAATCGTGATTCCGTCGGCGGTCGCGACGGACCGTCTAAGAGTGGGCGGCTAGCTCAGCTGGGAGAGCGCCGCGTTCGCAACGCGGAGGTCGGGAGTTCGAGCCTCCTGCCGTCCACCAAACAATATGCTCAGAGAAACGCGGGATTTCACTCCCGCGTTTTGCGCGTACAGGGGCTCGTTCGGGCGATTGTGGCGTCCAGGGCCTGCCCGATCGACTCGAGCGCCCCGATCTTGTGCTCTTGGGTGGGGTGGGTGTACCGCTCGAGCATACGCGTCGATGAGTGGCCGGAGAGCGCCATGACCGTATGGTCGTTGTGGCCCTCGGCGATCATCCGGCTGATGGCCAGCTGGGAATTCATCACCTCAACAACCAGGTCCAGCCGGTGCAATTGGATTAGGGCAGTTCGGAGTCTCCACGCGGTCAACGCCGGGGGGAACTGCCATGAGAGAAGCACGGGGCCGGAAGCCGAAACGCCGAGCGAGCCGCCGTCCGATCCCAACCAAAGACCGCGCACGCGAACGCGGCTAGGCGGGCACCGAGCTGACCGACTGGCGCGCAAACTCGCGGATCCCCGCGCTGAGGGAACTCGCCCGGCGCCTGACCGGACTGAAATGGAATGGCGCTCTCTTCCTGCTGCTGCTCGAAGAACTCTACATCGACGACCTGTTCGTCGACACCGTCGGCAAGTCCGAGAACATCCCGCCGGCGCGATTCCCCCAGGCCATTGCGATGGCGATTGCCCTTCGCCACAGTTTGAGAGCGGAGACCTCGCGGAGGTGGCGAGACGTCTGAGCCTGGAATCGGAGGCGCGACACAATCACCAAGGCCAAGCCAAGGGATCCCCAGGCGGAACTACCGGCACGGCTGACGCAGGACCCTATCCTTCGTAAGTCAGAGGTAAGCGAGCTACAGGTCGCGGGCCGGCTGCCAGAGGGCTGGCGTCAGCGCCTCGATGTCGGTGATCTTCACGGCCGCTGGCCGCCGCGCGGGCGGTCATCTTCGCCCAGATGGTGGACGACCCTTCGGCCCATCCCGATCTTTTCCCAACCGAGAAGAAGCAGGAGAAGGAACGCCAGCGGCTGTTCGAGATCATCAAGAACTTGGTGAAGTGGGAGAACACGACCAACGAGGCGGTGCTGGAGGCCGCCCGGGCGGAAATCTGGCAGAGCTGGCGACACACCTGCGCGGAAAACGCCGACCACCCGCGGGCGAAGGAACTCTTCGATCGCTACAAGCTGCCGGCGTTTCACGATCCCTTTGCCGGCGGCGCGCCTTCGAGGAGGTTGAGATGGACTGCTACTGCGAGTTCCGGGACGCCATCCGTCTTGGTGGCTTCGAGACACCTGATGCCGGACTTGAGGAGATTACGCACCGCCGCACCTACTCGCGGCCGAAGCCGCCGCCCAGAGCGATCAGCATCATCTACACGGCCAAAGGGTTGGAGTGCGACAGCGTGGTCGTCATGCCCTGCGACAAGAAGACTCTTCCCGATACACTGGATGCAAGGTGCCTGCTCTACGTCGCCCTCAGCCGCGCGAAATACCACGTCCTGCTGGTTGTGTCTCGAGACAACCCGAGTCCGCTCTTTGTCATCTGATGGTGACCGTCATCCGAAGACGCCGTCCATGCCAATCAGGAAATCGGCTGACTCTGCGGCAGAGTCATGGCACACATGCGTCGGAACGCACATGGCCACGCGACCGCAGTCTATTGAAGAGGCGATATTCGGCTGACGTCAAGCTGGGTGCATGAGGCCTCCGGCAACTCGGGACGCTGGCTTCGGATACGGATGCGGTAGCCAAGGCGCCAACCGGCGGGCGCCTCTAGTCCTTCACGTCGTAGATTCGGACCTCCGCGGTCTGGGCGCCCCGGTGCGGCACCGCGACGTAAAGACGATGTTGCTCGGGCACGAATAGTGCGGTCCTCGCACCGGCGGCTGTTGGGATGCGCGCCGAGCGAACGAGGCTCGCGCTGTCCGGCTGCAGCACGTCCACGAATCCCTGTCCGCCAATGACATAGAGCCGCTTTCGCGCGGAGTCCCAGAAGATGTCGTCCGTGTCGCCGACGATGTCCACCGCGCTCGTCACCTTGCCGCACGAGGTGTCCACGATCAGGACCTTGGCGGGCTTCCGGCAGCCGATGAAGAGGCGGTGGCCGGCCTCGTCGAGCGCCATCGGGAAGTTGGACGCCGCCTCGGTCAGCGGCCACGTCGCGACGACCTTCATCGACAGACGATCAATCACCGCGACCTGCTTTGCCGCCGGCACGTTCACGAAGATGCGGGAGCCGGCTGCCTCGAGCTGGAACGACTCCGGGTGGCCGCCGACTGGAACGTCGCCAAGCTGGCGTCCGTCGGTCGCATCGATGGCGCCAATCGCGCCGCTCCCGTAGCCAACGTAGATGCGCTTCGCCTTCACGTCGTACCGCACGTTGTCCGAGTCCTCGCCGAGCGCCACGCTCCTGACCACGCGCAGGTCGTCGCCTGCGCGAAACTCCACCGCGCCCTGCCCGTTTGCGACGACGACCTGCGGCGGCGTGGGGATGTGGACGATGCCCTGAGGTTCCTTCAGGCCTTTCACGCTGGCAAGATGGCGTCCGGCGGAGAGGTCGAGCACCTCGAGACTGTTATTACCCAACGCCGCCACGAACAGCCGCGCTCCCCCCGGCTCGACCGCCAGGTGGTCGATGCGGCCCTCGACGCCCGGGAGCGGGATGGTCTTCACGAGTGCGAGCGGCTGATCAGCACCCGTGAGCGCGATGGAAGCGAGCCCGGCGACGGCCACCGTCATGAGTGATCGGATTACGGGCGACTTCATCTCTCTCTCCTCCTGCGGCGCCCGGCGTGGAGTGACACGGCCGGTCGCACCGCACTGGTCGTTATGCCTCGAAGCGCAACGCGTCGATCGGGTCGAGCTGCGCGGCCTTTCGTGCCGGGTAGAAACCGAAGAACACGCCGACGCCCGCTGAGAAGACGACGGCCACGGCCAAGGCATTGGGCGACACGCTCACCGGCCATTCCATCGGGTCAATAGCGAAACGCGTACTGCATCTTGATCAGCAGCTGATTCGAATCCCTGGCCCAGCCGATCGGCGTGCCAAGATCGCGCACGTTGTGGTTGTAGATCACGAACAGGTCTCCCACCGGCCGAAACGTCCATCGCAGTTGACTGTTCGTCCCCACCGACTGGCTCGTGGTGTCGTATTGCACGAAGCTGCTGATGTTCAGGTTCGGCGACACGTTGAACTTGACCCGCGTGCCGATCAGCGTCGCGTCGAAATCGCCTTCCTTCAACCGCCCGAAGTCCTGTTCACCAGACAGGCTGAACGTGAACAGCGCGATCGGATTCCATGACAGTGTCAGCTGCACCTGGTCGAGGCTCCCGCTGTAGAACGTGCCGAAACGCCAGGTGATTTGGCTGCTCAGCTTCCGCTTGTTGGCCGTGCCCGCCTCGAGCCGCCACCGTGTCCAGTGATATGGACCGGGCGGGATGACCACTCCGGCCGAAATCTCGAACGGGTCTCTGAGGTTGTCGCCGGCGGGCGCCCAGTTGAACTCGATACGGTCGCCGCTGTCGAAGCGCCAATTCACCGGCGCGGTGAACACGCTGTAGGTCTCCCAGCGCCCCTGCAGGTCGGTGACGGCCGACACGCTGAACTCGTTGAACATCTGGCGGATGTGCCAGAAGTTCGGCCGCGGATCGAATTCGCCCGCGAAGTCGTAGCTGTAGACGCCCGGACGCGGCACGAAGCCAAGCGACGGCTGGTAGCCGTCGCCGACGCGACGCGCGCTGAAAGACACATTCCACAAATCGTTGGGATACCCCACTTTGAATCCGGCGGCCGTCTTGTCACCGGCCACGTCGGACCGATCCATCAGCGAGCCCCACACGCCCACGAGGAAGTTCTTGTCGCCACGGAACCGCGACGTCTGGTAGGTGAAGTCGGCGCCCGCGAGCCAACTGCCGGCCGCGCCCTGGGGGTCGCCGAACGTCGCGATCATGCCGACGGTCGATTCCCCCAGCACGTTCTGCTTGATGCGGACGACGCCCATCGTGGCGGCGGGGGCGACGGCGTCCTCGTTCCCCGTGCGAGCGACCAACGCTCCGACGCTCGTGTTCCCGACACGGCCGTTCACCTTCCCCGCAGCGCGGATCGGCACCTGTTGGCCGTCCACGAGTCCGATGCGCCGACTGAAGAACGGGACGACGTCCGTCCCACCGGGCCCGAACTGGAAGATGTCGGCGCCCTCGAGGAAGAACGTCCGCTTTTCGGGAAAGTACAGGGAGAACCGGGTGAGGTTGGTCTGCCGCGCATCGGCCTCTGTTTCGGCGAAATCCGTGTTCACCGATCCGGAGGCGAGCAGATTTGGCCCCAGGCGCTGGGTCACGTCCAAGCTGGCGTGGCTGTCGTTCTCGAAATCGGCGCCCTGAATCGGGACGCCGCCTCCGGCGATGCCGGCGGGGCGCACCGAGAGACCCAGGCCGAGATCGAACTCCGGCAGCGTCGTGAGCAGCCCCGCCCGGCTCATGCGTGTGATCTTGTAGTCACGCTGCGGGCTTGCCCACCGGTCCGTCTCCTGAAGCCGCTGGATCCGCCGTTGGATGTTGAAGTGCCAGGCGGTCTTGCCCTTGGCGAAGCTCAGGGTCTGGATCGGGATGCGGACCTCCGCGGTCCAGCCGCGGTCGGTTCGCTTGGTGGCGGCTTCCCAGATGCCGTCCCAGTTGCTGTTGACGTCGGCCGAACCGGGATTGATCAGGCCGTCATACCGAGCGCCGCTCGGGTTCACCCAGAAGACGTAGCCTGACCGGCCGTCCATGAAGGGATCCACGACGATCTCGATGTGGTCTTCCGAACTCATCGCGCCATCGCGCTGCTTGGTGTAGCTGACGATGCCGCGGGGATTGGGGTCATCGCATTCGACGCCGAACACGAGCCCCACCGAATTTGCCAGCACCCGCACCCGGGTCCGTCCGGTGGGGGCGACGCCCTGCTGCGGCTCGATGATCGTCAGGTTCTCGATCGCCTCCGCCGTCGCCCAGGCGCCCTCGTCGAGGATCCCGTCGATGCGGAGGTCCGTCGAGAGAGCACCGGCCTTCAGCGTGTAGGGGTTGCCGGCCGGCTGGGCGGGCGCGCGTGTCTGCGACGCTCCGGCGGTCGGCGCGGTGACCGTTGACGCCGGCGTGCCGGCAGTCTGAGCCTCGCCCACGGCCGCCGTTCCGAGGAGGGCAGCCAGCGCGAGGACTTGCACAAGATTCGAACGACGACGTCCGCTCACGGGCCAGACCTCCGATGCACGATCACTCGATGGACTCAGGGCCTGGCCGACACGACGGCGGGCACCGCACGGCGTCCTATCACTTGGGGCTGATCGTCAGGTTGTCGAAGTACGAGACCGAGTCCGCCTTCGTCCAGACGCCGACTTTGCCGGCACCTGGGAACGTCGCGTCCTCGACCTCGTAGAGCTTCTCGCCATTGAAGTAGACCGTGAACAGCGGCCCGGCCACCGTCACGCGCAGCGTGCTCCATTGTCCGGACGGCACCGTCACCTGCTTCCCGTAGGTGCGGCCGGCGCCCTTCAGTGGCAAATCGGTCCGACGGCCCTGTTGCACCTTGTAGAGCACGACGTTGTGCTCCAAGCCGTTCGCCCGGACGATGTAGTAGTTGTTCGAGTCCTGGTAGCGCCAGACCAGGCCGGCGGCCTGGTCGCCGCGCCCGGTGACCGGCTTGACCATGACGCTCAGGTCGAGGTCCTTGGCGGACAGATCGTCGAGCACGCACACCGGGAACCGGTAGTCGGTCGAATCTGCGTCCGTCTGCGCCAGCACGTTCCCGCCTTCTGGCGACTTCGGGTCCTTCATCACGACCCAGACGCCCGGCTTTCCCTGGCCTGTGAGCGCCGTCGAAAAGCCCTGCGGCACCCCGCCGACCTTATCTTGGTCGAACGTGATGGTCCGCGTGGTCTGGGCCTGCGCGCCCGCAAGGGCGGTCGCGGCAATCGCAACGACGAGCGAGAATCGGTTCTTCATCGAAGCTCCTCCGGCTACTCCGCAGTGACCCAACGACATCAGCCTCTGAACAGCGAAATTCGGAAGCGCGTCTCACCCTCACGGGACGATGCCAGGCGCAGCGTGCCCCCATTCGCTTCGATCGCCCACCGTGCGATGGAGAGTCCGAGGCCCGCTCCGCCGTCCGCGCGCGTTCGGGCCGGGTCAGCCCGATAGAAACGGTCGAAGATGCGAACGGCATGCTCCGCGGGAATTCCAGGGCCCAGATTCACGACATCCACGAGGGCTGCGGTTCCTTCGTAGCGCAGCTCGACCCGAATGTCGCTCCGCTCTGGAGCGTATTTGATCGCGTTGTCCAGGAGGTTGATGAGGGCCTGGCGGACGGCCAGTCGATCCACCTGCACGTCGACCGCGCCGTCGACATCCACTCGGAGTTGCTGCCCCTTCTCTTCGGCGAGCACGCCCAAGTGCGCGGCGACCTCGCGCGCGAGTGCGGCGAGGTCGACGGCCTCGCGGTGAAGCACCACCTGGCCGGCGTCGGCCCGCGACAGCAACAGCAGGCTATCGACCAGTTGCGTCAGCCGATCGGTTTCCTCCAGCATGTTCCCGATGACGTCTCGGTAGGCGCTGGCCTCCCGCGGTTCTTCCAGGCCCACCTCGCCGACGCTACGAATGGCCGTCAGCGGCGTCCGCAGTTCGTGCGAGGCATCGGCGGTGAACCGGCGCATCTGCTCGAACGACCGTTCGAGGCGCGCGAACGTGTCGTTGAGGACGACGGCCAGCTGACCGAATTCATCACCAGGGTTGCCGACCGGAACTCGCTCCGCCAGGCGCTCGGCCGTAATAACCCGCGCGCGCTTCGCAATGTCCCCGACAGGCGCCAACGCTCGTCGGGCGAGCACGTACCCGCCGCCACCAGCCAGGCCCAAGGCAACCGGCAGGCCGAGCCCGAGGACCAGCAGGAGCCGGCGCAACTCCTCCTCGAGCGGCGCCACCGACCGGATGATGCGCACGACGACCGGCGTGCGCACTTGGCGCCCGCGCAGGCTCGTCAGTACGTGGAGGCCGTCGCACCCCGGCAGCAACCCTTCCTGCAGCGCGTGCGCCACCTTGGCCTCGTCTTCGACCACCAAAATCGTCCCGGTCACGGTAATAAGGATAGGCGGAGGCTGGCCCGGCCGAATCTTAAGTTTTCGTTAGGAACCGGCACGTGCGTGACGGCCCGTCTCATGCCCGAGCCAGCAGGGTCAGGCGGAGCCACGCAACGCGTAGGCGTACAGGGCATCGTACACAGGCCATTGCCCAACGAGACGTTCACCGTCACTGACACCGGTCAACGCGAATCCCATGCCAACGGCCCGACGATGAACCGCCTGATCAGCCAGGGGCATGCGACGCGGTCCCCGTGGACATCGCAGCGAGTAATCCACTTCATGACATTCGCCTCCAGCTTGACGTGTGGCGTAATGCTTGTTACTACTATGATGTGTGCAATGATACATCACAGGTAGGGCGGCGATCCAGCCCGGGCGGGACACAGCCGGGAATCGCGCTGTCCCGTGACGGCCGTCTGCTGTTTCTGACTCGGTTCATTCGTCTGTTCGGCTACGGGCTCATCTCGATCATCCTCGTCCTCTACCTGGCAGAGATTGGCGTGTCCGGACCGAGGATCGGGCTGCTGCTCACTCTGACACTGGTGGGCGACACGGTGATCTCGCTGTGGATCAGCACGAGGGCCGATCGAGCTGGCCGACGGCAGATGCTGGCGATCGGGGCGCTCCTGCTGGCTGGGGCCGGCGCCGTGTTTGGCGTCACCCAGACCTACTGGCTCCTGGTACTGGCTGCCACGATTGGCGTGATCAGTCCCAGCGGCAACGAGGTCGGGCCGTTCCTGTCCATCGAGCAGGCAGCGCTCGCTCACATCGTCGGCGACGGCGAGCGAACGGCCGTCTTTGCGCGGTACCACTTGGCTGGGTCCGTCGCGACGGCCCTGGGCGCGCTGGTCGCAGGGAGCGTCGTCTCTGGGTTGCAACGGTCCGGATGGTCGCCGCTCACCAGTTTCCGCGTCCTCATCGCGGTCTATGCTGGCCTGGGCGTGGTCCTGGCCGGCTTGTTCGCCCGGCTCACGCCGGCCGTCGAACTTCCGCCTGTTCGCGGCGTCGAGCGGCGCGCGCCCGTGCTGCTCGGGCTCCACCGGTCCACACAGGTGGTGCTGAAGCTCTCGTCCCTGTTCGCCCTGGACGCCTTCGGCGGCGGATTCGTCGTGCAGAGCATCGTGGTCTACTGGTTTCATCTGCGCTTCGGCACTCTGCCGTCGACACTTGGGGCGATCTTCTTCGGAGCCAACCTGCTGGCAGGCGCCTCGGCCCTGGCGGCCGTGCCGTTGGCACGCAGGATTGGTCTGATTCGGACGATGGTGTTCACCCACATCCCGTCGAACCTCCTGCTGATGCTGGTTCCTGCGATGCCGACGCTGCCGCTGAGCATCGCCGTCTTCCTTCTCCGATGCTCGATCTCGCAGATGGATGTTCCCACGCGCCAGTCCTATGTGATGGCCGTGGTCGCACCCGACGAGCGT